>DAHXLI010000007.1 GCA_027366075.1 Candidatus Parvarchaeota archaeon
AGGTACGAATACAGACTGGGATTGATCTGCGGGAATGATCACCGACACGGGGATGGATGCCGATTGCCCTCCCGAAGAGGTCGTGTTCACGGCGGTTATGTTCACCGTATAACCCAGCCCGTTTGTTATCTGCATCTGTATAGCACCGCCCTGTATGCACGCGCCTTGCACAGCAAATCCCGAGAAACCGGTTATCGTCGTGCTTATAGAAGATGATGGCGAGAATATGCCTAAGGAATATAAAACACCCGCTACGATCACTATGATCAGTATGGCCCAGCCATAGGTCATCATGTACTCCAAGGCCGATTGGGACCTGCTCCCTTTTACGCTCCTTGGGACGCGCGGTATCATATAAAAAGGTGTGTGTGCGTGTGAATATATATCTGACTTCGTGGCTGGGATCAAACTCTGTATACCTAGATTAAGTTAAGGCAAATTAAAAAGCCAGTACTTCCGAAAGTGGCAAACAATAACCATAAATAAACCTAGAGACCTAAAAATTTATGGAAGAATATGAGGACCTAGTCGAAGCTCAAAAGGACGCTAATCTAAAATGGGAGTATTATTTGAAGGCAAAAAAGAAGTTTAAAGTAAATTCTTCAAATAGCACTCAAATGAAAATGATAGAATGGCGGTCAAAATTTCATTGGGCAGAAAAAAGAATTAGACAGTTATTAGACGCGTACAGCATTATGCCAAATTAGCCAGCAGGTTCCTTGGTCATCAAAAACCAGGTTGCTTCCGCGTTCGGGATAAACGAGGAGGATCTGTCAGTCAAGTACGATAAAACAAATAAGTGATAAAATAATCATATCATGGAAAAATACACAAAAGCAAGATCAAATATAGCAAAGAATCTAATAAAACAAACCGATTTTAACAACAGAGATAAGATCGACGGGCTCCTAGAACTTAAAAGTTTCATAATAAACGACGCAAACACTTATAACTCTAAAGCCTTTTTTTGAGCTCCTAAAAAAATAAGTACCCCAACGAATACGCTGAGATGTATTCTGATTTAAATTCAGAAGAGTATAAACGTGCGCTGGACAAAGAAAACGACGGAAAAGGCTAGCAACGCCAGGTTTCGTAAGACAGAAGGCTTTAAAATTATTTTTTAATGTTTCCAAGTCCTATTACTAGTAAAGGAATTTCTTCATTTGTGAGGTCTAAAATTTCGGATAGGTAGTCATTAGTAAAGCCTAGTATCGGACAACTCCCAATCTCATTTTTTACACAAGCTAATTGTAAGTTTTGTGTAATCAAACCTGCTTCAATTAAAGATAAGGGGTACGCCTTTACGCCGTATTTAACATCATCCCTAGACATTACAGATGTAAGAACGATTGCAGCAGAGGGGTTCTTAAGTTCATTGGATGTTATATAATCCGTTTTATTAGACAAATTTTTTATGAGAAGAGCCTCTAATGAATTATTTTTAAAATTATAATGGAAAACACCATTTTCTAATCCTTTTACTTTGAAGCAGATGATATAAAGCTCCACCGGGAATCTATCGCCTCCAGAAGGATAAGTGCGTCTTTCGAAATCGCCTTTTCTACTCACTATCCTGCAAGAAGACAATACTTTTGAAATTTCGGTTAGCGTTAGGTTTTCTTTTGAAAACAGCCTAATGGACTTTCGAGTTTTTAATAAGCGCATAAATTCACCGCTTAGCTTTATCTTTGGCAGGGTTACTTTGTTCAATCTTGGGTACTCTTTATGGAACACCTTGATGCTAGTTATCGGTACATTTTTATTCTTTTTTAGCACTGGTTTATCTAACTTCGTTTTCTTGTAAAAAACTCTTATGTCGTTATTCATATTCACTGAAATGGTTGTGGTTTAAGTTCTTTCTTATTATTTATGTGCCCCGCGTGTATACTATACAAAACCTTTGCCCTCTCATCGAGATATAGTGGGTGAAGTTCTGGAATAATTACTTTTATTGTATCGTAACCGACTTTTAATATTTCTTTTACTCCTACACTGGCAATTAAAACGTGATAGCCTTTTACTTTTATAATACGAATGGATTTACTAAAAGAATTTACGTACTTTGGTATATTTTTATAACTTATTTTATTAGAAGTTTTTAGCCAAAAATTGAGATATTTTATCATGTTTACCGGATACCAAAACGCCGCTCGTTCGGCAATAGAAAAAACGTGTTTTTCATTTATCTTCTTTATCATACCAAAATTAAACTTCAATCTTTCATATGCCCTAGGTCTTAATGCCTCAAATATCGTTTCTATTATGGTTTCTTGATAATCGTACCCTGCCTTTGTCCCTATGCTTATAGCAGGCCCCATACTGGTTCTGTCTATAATTAGAACCATAAATACCGGTATTTTCAAATCCGTTGTTATATCAAAAACTTTAACTTCTAGGTTATACCTGCCTACGTATTCCACGAGTTCCTTTATCTTTATAGGCATATCGATTATTTCTGGTACATTTCTCTTTGTTAGGTATGCTGTAATAAATGCATCTCGCTCTATCACTTCTAGAAAACCTCTTTTTAAAGTGTTCAAGTCATCAACTTTACCAAAGGCCGCGCCAGTGGAGATGCTTTCGAAATGTAATCGCGCTTCATTAGTAAAACCGTGCGTTAAAAATATAGTCTGCGCGGGCACATAAACATCTCTCTTGTTTATAAAATCAAAACATCTCCACCACTTATATCTACTAGAAATGATATTTTTATAGAGTTTTTTGTGTCGCTCGAAAAATTCTTTGGATTTATAAGTAAAAAATGTTGGATTTAAAAAATCTTTAGTATAATTAAACCTAGACATTTTGAATTTTTGTTTGTTATAACAAATGCCTAGACATAAACGTTCTATGCATTCTGCCGTTGCCTTAAACTGTGCTAGGGTGTCCTGGCCAATAAAGGATGAGCCAACACCGAGTATATTTTTATCAATTACTTTATACTTTTTCAAAAAGGTTTTGTTCGGATAACATTCATAAGTAGGAAATTTAGGTTCATCATTGAAAATCGGTACTGGCACGGGTTTCTCGGTTATGTGCAATTTTGCGAGCGCACCTAATTCTAAGTCAAAGTCCATGTAATTAAGTTACCGAGATAAAAATATTTTATTTTAATCCAACTTAATTATCGGAAGCGTCGCCATTACGACAGTTATTGCTACTTCCACCACTGCAACCACAGTTACCACAGTCGCTGCCGCAGGATTCTCCACCGTCCAGTTGCCGTTTAACAAGTGAAGTAATTACATTCGGGGCTGCATCTATAAAGTCGCTGACCTGAATTATTTCCCTTGTACTTCTTTTTGTTTTCATATTAAGAACTATGATTATACCACCTATATAAACTTTAATCTATAGTAACGCAATATCTTTTCACTAAAAATTCTAATGAATTTTAATTATACTATAAATCTAGTTCTGATACTAGTCTAAATTTAGCTATTTCAAACCCGCCCATTTCCGTAAGTATGTGCCTAGAAATATTTTCCATGGCGAAGAGTTTTGCATTTTTTGCGGTTGCTGATATCGCCTTATCAAATAGTTTTACGAACTTTCTATCCGGAAAATCTACCATTTTGTAAGCTTTTCTATATTCTTTATTATTAAAAAATTCCCACATTTTGGGGACGGCTCCGACATCTAGTCCTAAATATCTTGAATATCCGCGAACTATCTCCAATAAAGCGTAATTATAATTGAAATCTACTGCTTTGTATCCGCTTTTAGAACTTGTTTCGAATCTTTCTACCGCTTCCCAAATTCCATACTTTATCATATCAAGACGTGCTCCTTCAATCTTTCCAAAGAGTTTCTGGCTATTTTCTTCGGCTTTTTTCTTTAATCCTAAAATAATATCTTCCTTATCATAAATGATTTTTCCCATCGCAAGCATTCGAGAAGTCATGCATATTCCTATCCTTTTTTCCTGTTCGAAATACGAATTTATTTGCTTTACCGGATTAATAAAATATTCTACTATAAAACCATTAAGCTTCGTTGCCCCAATTTCACGAAATTCCGCATGATCTGAAAGTACTATATAAACGTCTATATCTGAATACTTATTTACAAATTTTGTTACTTGGCTCCCGGTTATTAGAGCGCCTATAAAATCCGGGTTTTTCTTCCAGGGCTCTAAAAATTCGATAACCGTTTTATTTACAAGATTATTCATATTTAATAATCAGTGTTCTTGGTTATAAAAAGTTGTTTATTCGGATAATCTCTATTGGCTTGATAACAAAGTTCGTAAGCCTTAAGAGTTAAACTAGATTAATATGCTATATGAAGCTGATTTTTGAATACTCTTACATTTATGATACTCACTGGAAAGAATTCATGTGTACTTTGCGAAAAACTAGTAATTATCGCCTATACAAATTCTCATATCCGAAAGAACAAGTTATCTCAAAATATGTAAAGCGACTAAATAATGACGATAGTTTATGGTCGGGTAAAGAAGGCGAAAGATGCCTTAAAATGATCGAGTCAATAACGGGCTTGAGGTGGAAAGAAAAAACCATAAAATGTTATATAGTGGGGAATTGCATACCCATTTCTGTTCCACTGACGGTCTTTATGACTTACGACCACTCGAAGTTTTTCGATAATATCTTGCATGAACTGATACACATAATACTCTCCTCCAATTATCTTAAGCTAAAACGATTTTGGTCCGAGCTGGAAAAAATATATGGAGTAAGAGAAGGAGAATTTAGTGTGCATATACCACTTTACGCTATCCAATTTAAAGTGCTGAAAGAGACTTTTGGAGAAGGTGCCGTTTTAGCTGAGGCAAAAAGAGGCTCGTCAATAAATAAAAACTACAAAAAAGCAATTGATATAGCGCTGCGTGACGAGGATAAGATACTTGAGATGCTGAGAGATTAGCTGAGGCAAGTTTTTGTAATTAAAAGATAAGACATCGTAAACAAAGGATAAAGAAGAGTGGGGGCAAAGAGTATTCAATCTCCTACTAATTTGAAGTTTTTCTTTTGTTGTTATCTAGATAATAAATAGCTGTCTTTCCGATTATTATACTTTTGATTGGTGCACATTTCATCAGAGCTTTGTAGATAGGCACCTCTTTTCTTTTAGCGGCAATATGGCCTTTTTCTATCAATTCCTTTAGTATCAGGAAATATCTGCCGCTAATCTTACTGTCATTGTTGTGCAAATCTGTAGTCCATCTTGTGACTGTAGTACAACCAACCCCAAACGCTTCAGAAACCTCTACTTTCGACATGCCTTTTCTTACAAGATATCTTATCTTGTGCTTTAGTTTTTGCGGGTAAGCGATCTTGTTCCTTGGAATGTCGGCAGTCCAATTGCAAATCGATTTGGAACTTACGCCTAGTTTGTATGCGGTTTGAATCTTCGAAACTCCACTTAAAACCATCTCCCTTGCTTTTTGTTTAAGCTCGTCTAAGTACTGCGTAGGCTGCGGCAAGTTCCATTTGTAGAGTGTATTAACTGGAACACTCAGAATTCTTGCGATTTCTACCTTAGAGTGACCCCACTTTGCCAGTTCTATAGCGTTATCTACGGTTTCCTGTGAACGCCTGTTGGTCTTGCACTGACCTCTGACCCAGACCCTTATAGTATTATACAAAACGCCCAATTCCTCTGAAATCTGGGGTATTGACTTACCGTCTCTAGCCATTTGCACTGCCTTGTTTCTTATCTCGAGTGGATACATATGCATACTAACTATTGGAAAGACCTTATTAAAGCCCGTTTCTATCATTGCCAAAACACTCTAAAGTTTAGGCAGGTATTTGCGTGAGAGGGCATGCGAAAACCTTAACTACTCGGCTACCAGTAAAGTTGCATGGAGTTCATTGCCAATTTTTTGCATTCGGAGCTACTGAAAAGCTTTGGGCCCAGAGAGATTTGAACTCCCGATCTTCACAATGTGAATGTGACGTCATAACCACTAGACCATGGGCCCTTTAAATGCTTCCTCCAAGTGATGACGAAGCGAAGAAACTAGCTACGCCAAGTCTTACGGCAAAGAATATCCCAAGACCTAAAAGCACAAAGATAGGTATCGATTTTAAGCCGTCTTTGGCGTTGCCTGTATTCAATACTCCTTGAAGAAGAGCGCTTGCAGTCGTAGTTATGATGACGTTGATCGTCGCAATCATGATGACCAAAGTAGCTGGGATATTAGGCAGACTGAAAGACGAAAACAAACCTATGCCTGTGCTAGGGACCTGGCCGGCTGCCGATGAAAGACTTCCGATGCTGTCTAATATAGATATTAGGAATGAAGAGACCCCGTAAAGCAACGGTGCCGCTATGCATGAAGCAAGAAATATAAAGAGAGAGTAACTTCTAACCTGCGCCTTCATGTCGTTCCGTATCGTTTCATTCTGCAAGACATTAGAAGCAAGGTTTTCAAGTATGAGATGGAGTTCCGCACCGGATCTGATTGCCTCGCCGATTATTCTCATAGTATCCTTGAAAAATTTAGATGTCGTTCTACTAGCCATCTCGGAAAGCGCGTCCTTAAAGTCTTTACCGCTCTGGACTTCTATTGCCGCATGGCTCAGCAAAAGATTTAGCTTCCCGAACTCCGGCTTTATAGAAGCGAGAAACGAGCTTTCCGGTATCATGCCTGCCCTAAGGTTTGCCGCCATAAGCATGAGCATGTCCGGCAAGACCTTTTCTATCTGTGTAGCGACGGCATCAGCTAAGAAAAGATATATCGAACGCACTACAAGATACGCCACGAAGAAACCGGCCGGCACTACTGCGATTGCGTAGAGCAGATTATGGAGAAAGACGAAAGTCAGGCCTCCCGAGAGACCGGCGACGATAAAGAAAAACAGGACCAGGCCGCCGATCAAATTTCCGAAGTCCGCAGTTTGGACCTGGGCGCCTATCATGCTCTCTTCGAGAGCCAGCGTAAGCTTCCTTGGCAGAAGCATGCCTAATCTATTTATTCCCCTCGGGCGTGTTTGTTCCATTCCGACTTAGACACCGACCGCAGGACGCCTGCTACCAATCATCCCCATAAAGAATATCTCAAACATCAGCAGGAACGGGGGCAGTATATAAATTATATATAATACGTCAAAGTGCGCTATCGAACCCAATATTATAAAAACGGACATCCCCAAGCTCGGCAGGACTACAGAAATCAACATGTACATCATGGAAAGAGGAGTCAGCTCCGCCGCATATGTCCTCATGTCCGATTGCTGCTTCTTTATTAGCATGTCGTTTATCAAGATAAGGGTGCCATGCACGTCGCTTCCCGATTTTATGGAGTTTACAAGTATGTCTATCGAACGCCTAAGCGAAGGCGAAGGCACACGTCTTGAGAGTCTTGTCAGTGCCTCTTCCTGCGATACCCCCGACTGTATTTCTTCTACGGCTACCTTAAATTCCGCCGAGACTATACCGTAATCCCCGTTTGAAACGTCTAGCAGGGCATTGAATATCGGGACTCCGGAGCCTACCTTTATCATGATCTCCCTTATCGCAAAAACGACCTTTTCGTCTATCCCTGCCTTTCTCTTCGCTGCCTGTAGTTTCGGGTAATTAGCGAAGTATACAAAATAAACGGCTGGCACTACTATAACCAAAAGGGATAGTATACTGAGGAGCTGTGTCGTCAATAAGCCCCTCTGCGCGGCGACTAAAGCGAGAAGTACCCCTACAAGCAAAAGCAGTATGGCTAGCATAAACGAGATTAATATCCCCGCCGCTAGATAGTCTACACCGGGTATGTTTATGCCGCCCTCTAAAAGGGAGCTATCAAGGCCCGGTGAAACGTTTCTCAATAAGAACGCGATGCGTCTGAATTTTTTACCGAAGAAAAGCGCTTTCTCCTGGCTTACCATTATGACGGGCATTACTTTTTTTTCCATTTTAGATGAGTTGCAGCTTTGCTGGATCGCCGTCCGATTCGACTATTTTCATGAGCTCATCCTTTTTTGTATAGTACGTGCTTGCCATCAAGCCGACTTGGTTGACAGTGTTGATATTGTGCGCGACAAGCCACTTAAGGACCATGTCCTTTTCCTCAAGGTCGGCTTTTATTTCATCGTGCGTCAGACCCGAATACAGTTCAAGTTTGTTTTCTATCTTCTGGGACATGTTTATCGTCCTTTCTATCGTGTCGGTCCTCGGCCTCCATTCAAAAAGATTATTTGTCTTTAATTCTGTCCTACCCGAAACTAAGTGCTCCGTCAGTTCCGCTAATTCCAATACCCTTCTTGCGCCGCTTCTTCTCTGCCTAAATGCAGTGACTATAAGGTCCATCGCAGAGACCTCTATGTCTGGGAGATCTATGGGCTCGGAAAGAAGTCTCTTTACTACCTGTTGCGCCGTCTCTGCGTGCAGGGTCGCGTAGACTGAGTGACCCGTCATAAGCGCTTCAAAAAGCGTCTGCGCATCCTCTTTCCTTCTGATCTCACCTACTACTATCCTATCTGGCCTCATCCTAAGCGAGTTTACCAGTAGGTCCAGCATCGTAACCTCTCCTTTGCCTTCTGAGTTTGGCTGCCGAGTAAGCAGCGATACCCAGTGAAGGAAGCTCGGCAATACAAGCTCGTTAGTGTCTTCAATCGTTATTATCCTCTGGTTCGGCGGGATGAACGGCATAAAGACGTTAAGAAGGCTTGTCTTACCGGATGCCGTCCCGCCGGTAACGATCAACGAAAGTTCGTACTGCATGGCCTGCCAGATAAACGAAACCAGGGGCGTCGAAAGAGTCTTTGATTTAAGGAAGTCTGTGATAGTCCATGGATCGGCTCTGAACTTTCTTATGTCCAGAGTATTCCCGTGCGTTGATATTGGAAAAAGCGTCGCGTTTACACGGTCTCCGTTGACCAGCTGGGCATCCAGCAAAGGCGAAAGCGTGGTTATCTGCCTTCCTACTTTTCTTGCTATCTGTTCAGAAAAACCTTCTATCCTGCTTTCTGTGTCTATCCTTATGTTTGTCTCGAGCCAGCCGTATTTCCGGTGATATACGAAGACCGGTGATTTGGAGTCGTTTACGACTATTTCTTCCAGAGTGGGATCCGAATCCAGTATTTCGAGCACGCCGAGACCAAACATCTCATGCAGCAGCATGGCGGAGAGTTCTACATATCCGATGTCAGACAGGCCCGGGACTATCTCCTTTAATTTTTTATCGACTAAATCAAGAAATTCTACTTTCAGGTTCTGGCTTGTGCTTTCAGAAAGCATCTGTATTTTCTGCGGGTATTCCCTTATCAACTGTGTCCTTATTTCCGTCAATACGGCCCGTGTACCCGCGTCTAGCTGGGGGACCTCGGCCTTATAGACCATGGTGAACTTATTGCTTGCCCGCAATATGCTTATTTTTGACACTATACCGTCAGAAATCACGTTATAAGTGTCAATTAGTTCCTCGCGGACCTCCATAGAGATAACGTATAATTTTGTTATTATATACTTTTAAGCGCCTGCGCGTTTCAACTTCTTACAGAAAAAGAAAAAAGGCTTAAAGGATTATGTAAAGACGGCGTAGCATATTAAAATATTTATTCCGCTCCGGTTTCCAGAGCGTGTTGGGTTTGATCTCGGTCTGCGAAGTCATACACAAACTAATTATAGAATGCCAAAGAACAATTGGAATCTTTAGTTTCTTCCGAAATGAGAGAAAGTCTATCAAAATTATAGATAAGATCCCGTTTATTCGCATGCGTCAAAATCCAGGAATAAATATTATAAGCTTGCTGACCAACTTTTAAATGACGTGCTTACAAAGACAGTCAAATGGTACAAGAACTTGTTTCCATGGTCGCAAGTGAAAAGACTACCTTAAAACAATTGAGATATCACGTAAAACATACTCCGTCTTACAGTTTTATCCAGCACCCGAACAGTTACACAAAGTTTCCAGCCGCAAAAAAAATAATCGGCCAAGATTACCTAGGAAAGTTATCATTGTGGTATCGCGGTTTACGGGATTTAGTAGGCGTTAAAAGGTAACCCGCGGAATCTAATTTTATCACTAAACAAATACAGAGAAAAATTAAAAAAATCAATAATTTTAATCTATAAATAGCGAAAGTCGTCTTTAATAATAAAAAGAGGTAAACAAAATATTAGACCCGAAGAAAGGTTGAATAGCTATAATGACCTTTGGATAGATTTAAAAAAGTATAGTCAGGAACATGGAAAAAATCTCTATAGATTATAAAAGCTGTGACAAATTAGTAGACTTTCTAAAGAAACATCCCGTTCCAGAAGATAACGAGGAACCAATCAAAATAAGCTTACCTGATGATGTAACTAAAAATTTATATTTTGCCCTTGTAGCGATATGCCACCAGACTACGCCTATGAATGGTCCTGCATTGCAAGGGACTGTTGATGGTACTTTCTGGAGGGGGTGGGATTATTTACGTGCGGTTCTGCTTAAAGCTACGGCTAAAGACAATTCCATTGTTTATCCTACTGCTTTGTCTAAGATGATAAGCACAACTTTGTTTGACCTAATAAAAGGCGACGACGGAAAGGGTAAAATCTCTAACCTAAATGAAAGGGTTCGCCTGCTTAATGACATGGGTTCAAAGATGCTGCAAAATGGTGTTAGTTCTGTTCAGCAATTATTCGAACAAAGCGGAGGGTACCTTGACCAGCATGGCGAAAAGAAAGGTCTTTATCAATTACTATCAGAATTTGAGGCTTATTCGGATCCGGTCAAAAAGAAAAGTTCATACTTCTTTACACTTATGAAAAGACAGGGCTTTTGGAACTATGCTGACCAAGAAAATCTTCTTCCAGTAGTAGATTACCACGAGATAAGAATAAACATGCGTTTAGGAACAGTAAAGATAAACGACGAAGAATTAAGGTCTAAACTTGCAACCAAGCAGGAAGTGACTTGGCAAGATGATATAGACATAAGGAGCGGTGTGCAGCAGGCTATGGTCTACATCGCAAATGAAGCTGGAATTGGACATGGCAAACTTCATTACTTCTTATGGAATCTTTCTAGAAACTGTTGCAACCGAGATGCGCCGCACTGTTCTTCTCATGGGGGCAAATGTGCTTTGCCACAGAGATACGTCCAGATCGGGCAGGAGATCGGCAGCACATCGTGTCTTTTTAGTCCTTTCTGTGAAAGCGCCGGTAAAGAAGGAAAGCTGTTCGACCACGTAGTTAAAACGCACTATTACTGAACGGAGACGCAGAGCTAACGCGGTGGCTTTTAAAATAATTACGCAAAGTCTCGGTTATATCTTGCCAGCTATTTCTTTTCCCATCTCTGAACATTTGGCCGTGCCACCCAAGTCATATGTCAACACCTTACCTTCTTTAAGCACGGTCTCGACGGCTTTCTGTATGGAATCCGCCACTTGTTTGTTTCCCATCCAGTCGAACATCATCCTAACCGAAAGGATAGTAGCTATCGGGTCTACCTTATCCATCCCGGCGTACTTTGGTGCAGAACCATGTATCGGTTCGAACATCGCGTATTTGTCACCGATGTTCGCCCCTGGCCCTACGCCCACTCCTCCGACAATCTCAGCGCCTTCGTCTGATATTATGTCTCCAAAAAGATTTTCCGTTACTAAAACATCGAAAGTTTCTGGTTTGCTTATGAGCCATTGTGTTATTGCGTCTGTATGGGCGTCATCCGCCGTTACATCGGGGTAATCTACTACTGGAAGAAGATTTTCTTGGTCAGCATAGTTCCAAAAGCCCTGTCTTTTC
>DAHXLI010000021.1 GCA_027366075.1 Candidatus Parvarchaeota archaeon
GATTCTGAGATGACTGAAACATCGTGTGAAGTGAGAGACATCTCACAAAACGGCGGCGTCAAAGAAGAAGACTCAGAAAAGAAAAGATACGATTCCTTACCAGGTTACGGTTAGACTTGTGAACTACCCCAAGCTTCCGCATGGAGCTTCTCGTTTCAACGTCTGGGCTTGCTTCAGCTTATGAAGTATCGGTCTGGACTCTACGAGCATACTGGCAGGTTCCCTACCAACTAACGCCTTTATGAGGATGTTTCTTGATGCGTTGTAATCTCTATCCAATTCTACTTTACAATTTGGACATTTGAACGTCCTTTGCGACAGACCCAAATGTCCGGTGTTTTTCTTCCCGCACACACTACAATCCTGCGTAGTATTATTCGGGTCTACTTTTATAAGTTTCCTACCAGCACTTTCAGCCTTGTAGGATAAAAAGGAAACGAACTGATCCCAAGCCGCGTCATAGATCGACTTTGACAATCGATGGTTTCTGGCCATACTCCCAATGTTCAGCCTTTCGACTGCGATTATCCCATAGTTTTTTACATACTCTGTAGATAATTTGTGCGCAAAGTCTTTCCTTTGATTGACGAGATGTTCATAAGCGCCATTCAATCGCAACTTTACCTTATTTCTCCTGTTTGAGCCTTTCTTTTTCTTTGCTAATCTCCTTTGGATCATAGCTATTTTGCCTGCAGTCTTCTGAAGAAAGCGTGGATTATCTACGTAATTATTATTACTATCTACGACAAAACTGTTTAATCCCAGATCCAATCCGACCATTTTATTTTCCGTGCATGGAAGGACCTTTATTTGTCTTTTCTCGTGTTTTGGATCGTCTATTTGGACACACGCATACCATCTTTCCGCTCTTCTTGTGATTATTATCCCCTTTACGTTTCCTTTTATTTCCCGGTGAAATTCCGCCTTTACTTTTCCCACCTTTGAAAGGACTATCTTTTTGTTCCCGATGACAAATCCGCTTTGATTATAGAATATCGATTTGAACAGATTGTAACCTTTGAACCTTAATCCACCTATTTTATAGCCTTTCTTCTTTCTTCCTGCCAAAGTATGGATATTGTTCCACAATTGCTGATTTACCATCTGCAAAGTCTTTGAATACGCGTTCTTTAACTCTGGTTTTTCTTCTTTCAACTTCACCAAAAGCCTTTGAGTGTCATATCTTTTTAGTTTGATTCCCATTTCTTTGGCTTCGTTCAGTTCTTCAAGAAGTTTATTATAAGTCCATCTACACAGGTCTAACTGTCGATTTAATTCTGTCTCTATTATTTTAGTCGGATACAATCTAAATTTGTAATTACGCATATCATTTTGCCTTCTGCCTTACACCTTATTATTCATTATGCGATAAATGCTTTTGTTTACCGCCTTTCATCCTTCACCTTATGAAGGAGGAATTCTCGGCGGAATCGTTAAAACAGAATTTTTAATTGCCAGGTTAACTGCGATTATATGGGAGCATGTCTTGCTTTGCAGCGTATACCATTTGCAATCGCATTGCCATCTTTTGTCGCCGGTCTTTTCCACAAAATACATGACGTTGTGGCTGCTCTCTTCCCCTCGCACGATAAACGACATGTGTTTTCCGGTCGTGTAATCTATTTTGACCGACCCTACGAGACTTATCCCTTTTATGTACGTCTTGTTGTCTTTCTCGAGGTCGTCTAAAGCGATCAAGTCTATCTGCATATATCAGTTATTTAGGTCGGTGTCAAAATATTAATACTCGGTTTGCTAATGATTGTTACGGTGTTGTATATAACAGACCATCAAAGGAGGAAGTCCGTTCACGACAAAACCCGCACTATAGTAATATAGTACATGAAAATGTAGGCTATTGAGCAGAAACGAACCGTAGCAGCGATAAAAGATGATGCTAGACTGATTGTCGCGGCTTACGGATGAAACGGCAAACCTGCGGCGTGCAAACCGGTATTCCGGCGCTTAGTCGAATGTTATAGCGCATTATCAAGAAGCTGCGAACGCGGCCGAAATGCGACAGAAAACGGGCTATTCAACACCGTATTCTATTTATTGGGCGCTTGCATAGACCATAGACAACGGCCCGGTTAATCTATTTAAAGACATACTCACAATATTTACAATGTTTATTATGAGTAAGAAGCAAGAAGTTTTAGTTTCATTTGTTTTCTCAGCAGTATTCATAAGCGTCGTCTTCTCCTTGTTTTTAGTCGGAAGTAGTTCTGTTTCATTAAAAAATTCATCGGGAAACTCTTTATTTTTTAGCGGAAGCAATTCAACTAACACGACAATAAACTCTTCGAGATTTTTCTTGGGCCCAATCGGAACCGAAATGAACGCAGGCTTCATCCAAAGTTTGTCCAATCTTTCTGTCCAGCTTGCTGAAGTAGGTCAAGAACAGCTGGCTGGAAACCTCACTTGTTTTACAGGCACAGCGGCCACCTCTGCGAACCCGGCGGCACCTGGATACTGTGCGTTAGTAATGCCTGACAACAATTACGATTTGGTTCCAATACCGGTTAAATCCAGTGCAGGCAGTTTAACTGAAAACGGCAAACCGACAATGATGTACTTGGGTGCGCAGGGCTGCCCATACTGTGCCCTAGAAAGATATGCGATGGTAATCGCGTTGAGCCGATTCGGAAACTTTACACAATTATTCTATGACAGATCTGCTACAAATGACGGCAACATACCAACATTCACTTTTAATTTCTCTGCTTCGGCATTCGCATCTGCGATGGCATTGCCCGCTATAATAGGGAACGGCAGTGCAGTCGCGCCGGGTGGCGATGGACAAGCTACAGGATTCTTTGTCGGCAACTACTACTCTTCGCCTTATATAAACTTTTTATCTTTTGACCAAGTCGGCAGTTCTTACTTTACTAACCCCACGGTGTTATCCACTTACTTACCAAGTAATTTCACTGGGCCAGCGACTGTGGGCTTTGGGATAACCTATTTTCCGAATTATCCCCAATATGGAGTGCCATTTTTTGATGTAAACAATCAATATGTCTTTGATGGAGCGATTCTTAATCCAAATATAGTTTTTCGGGACCTTAGTGCGTTTACCTCTCAAAGCAATATGACCGCTTCGTTGCAGACTCCTTCAAAGGATTCATTTGGAGAAACGGCTTTGGGTGCGGCAAACATACTTACGGCAGATATATGCGTAGTGATAAAAAATGCTGCGCCGGTTTGCAGCTTGGCTTACATCTCCGCCTTAGAAAATGAAGTAAAGAACGCACAGACTGGAGCGGCTTCTTCATCTAGTCCGTTTCCATGGCTTTATGTTTATGTAGGGATAGCAGCAGCCGCGGCAATTTTAGCGTTCCTATTTTTAAGGAAGTCTGGCGGGAAAGCCAACTCCAAATCCGAAGCCGGCCTGGCCGAAGAGCTAAAAAGGCTTAGAGAAGAGATAGAACAACTTAAGCAAACCGAGAATAAAGTTACAGAAACCGAAAGAAAGGAAGAAAAGTTAGAGCACGTTGAACGGGCAGAAATCAAAAGATTGGATAGACAAAGCTCAGAAGCAGAGAGCGAGCTCGAAAAACTAAAAAGAGAGAACGACGAACTAAAGAGAAAGCTGGCTTTAGATGAAATGAACAAGCACGCTTATCACGACGACGATAATCTAGAGAAATGATAGACGCCAGGGCGTGTATTTTGCTTCTTTAACACCCAGTATTTAAACTTGGAAAATTTAATAGTATTATGGTAGACAATACCGTCGTTTTGTATAAGCAGATACTAGATGCTTCATACAATATATATGTCGATATAAACAACATCAATTCCGCAATGTCTAGGGCCAACTCAATAATGGGTCTGCCTGCTGGGGAGGCGCTGACTCTGCTGCCTAGAACGGGATCTGCTACTAAACAGAACGGCAGCTTTATTCCGAGCAATCCGGTGGTCCAGGGAACCACTACAAAAGAAGGTGGCGCTGCGAAAAGCATCTTAGGATATCACCCGATAGGCCGGGAGAGAGACATCCCGATAGAAATGCAGCCACTAGCCGCAGGATTAAAAGTGAAAAAAGCCAGCGAACCGGTATTACCGACTTCCATGCATCCAGTCGGGGAACAAAAACTTCCGGAAGTGGAGATGCAAAAAATAGCACCCGTGATTCAGAGGCGGAATACCGAAACTTTAGCTCAGAAGGAAGAAAGAGTGGGTCAAATGGCAAAGATTCCTTTGGGTGGACCGAAGATCCCGACTCAGATGGCGAGTGCAAACATGGAAAGTATACAGAGTCTGGGCCTGGAAAGAAGTGCCGCAAACCCGGTTTCTGCGCTCCTTAGTCTGGTAAAAATCAAAGGTTCGATAACGATATCAGACGCAGCAGCGCAGCTAAATGTAAATAGGACGCTCGTGGAGAAATGGGCAAAAATATTAAATCAAAGTTCGCTATTGAGGATAAAATACCAGATGGTCGGAGACATCATAATGGAGGCATGATTATGGCGGAGAAAAAATCACAAGCACTTGATGGAGATGGAGAAGCTAATAGGATTAAATCCGGCATAGACGGATTGGACGAAGCCCTGAAGGGCGGCATACCGGCCGGCGACATAACTTTAGTTACTGGGACGCCCGGCTCGGGTAAGACCACCTTTTGTATGCAAGTCCTTTCTTATGGTGCAAAAAATGACGAGGTAGGGATATATTTTACACTTGAAGAAAGTGCAGAAGACATAATAGAACAGTTCCAGACATTTGATAAGAGCATAAATCAGTCTATAGCCGATGGCAAACTAAAGGTCATGCAGATACCACTTACCGATTATGAGTCGTTTAAACAGATAATCACGTCCGAGATAGAAGCAACCCGCGCAAAAAGAGTAGTCATAGATTCGGTGACTTATTTTCAGATGTTCTTTTCTGATATAATGTCCATAAGAAAAGCAATAATAGAAGTTTCCACTATCCTGAAAAATGAGGGCTGCGCAGGGTTTCTAATAGGAGAGGTCGCGTACGGAGCAAACAAGCTTTCCGCGTTTGGAGTGGAAGAATTTGCGACGGACGGCGTAATAGCGCTTTACCTTGTCCCAAAAAATGACACTTTTATAAGGGCTTTGAGAATAGTCAAGATGAGAAATACAAGTCACCTAACTAAGTTATGCCCCATGGACATAACTGAAAAGGGGATAGTCGTATATCCCAATGCTGAACTATTCGCAGAAATCTAGCTATGGCCCTTTGGATAGAAAAATATAGACCCGCTTCCTTTGACGAAATAATAGGACAGAGAGACAGCGTCGAAAAGTTAAAAGCGATGGTAAAGAGTGGGGACATACAACACATGATACTTTCTGGCCCGCCCGGCGTCGGCAAGACCACCTCATCGGTTGTCTTGGCCAAGGCGGTTTTTGGCAACGTCTGGACGCAGAATTTTATGGAGCTAAACGCTTCTGACGATAGAAAACTTAGCGTCATACAAGGCAAAGTAAAGGAGTTTGCGAGATCAAGGCCGATTGATGCGCCATTTAAGATAATACTTTTTGATGAGGCCGATTCCCTGACTCAGGAGGCGCAACAGGCGTTAAGACGGATGATGGAGGAATACAGTTCTACCTGTAGGTTCGTTTTTAGTGTCAATTATCAAAGTAACATAATAGAACCGCTTCAGTCGCGATGTGCGATACTCAGATTTCAACCACTTTCAAAAAATGACGTTTATGAATTCATAGACCGAGTATCAAAAAATGAAGGGCTGACCGTAGAAAAAGAGGGAAAAGAGGCTTTGGAATATGTATCAAAGGGGGACTTAAGGGCACTTACAAACATAATGCAATCACTTTCAAATATCTCAAAGAACATAACGAGCACGGCGGTATACGCAAATGCCGGCATCCTAGACAGCGGCAAAATAAAACAAGGTTTAAAATTGGCCCTTAGTGGCGATTATCCTAAATCAAGAGAGATATTCGAGGGCATTTTAGATTCGGGAGTCAATATGAAAGAGGTACTATCCGAAATATTTGATATATTGAGTAGCTCAGAAGATCTGGTGGAGAAAAAAGCAAAGAATTATATCATAGAAAAACTAGCAGAGACCGACTATCGTATCATAGAAGGTGCGACCCCTTACATACAGTTCCAATCATTTCTCGCTTTTTTATCTTCGCTCAAGGGATAGTATGCTAAAAGAACCAGAACAAAGGTTAGAAGATTTTGTAGAAAATTATCCTGGCAAGATAAGAGGTGCCTTCCTTTCACTTTTTGAGAAAGGGGCAAATAAGTTTATCTTCGATGGGCCATCAGGCTCAGGCAAGAGTTTTCTGGTGAAGGCTTTCGCAAAGGCCAATAAAATGACAGTCGAAACGATAAACCTTTACATGCTTGATAACGTGGAAGATGCTGATAAGACTTCCCTGATATTCAATATAATATACAATTCCGCAAAATCCAATTCACTTTTTGATCAGGGCAGGAAGCTTATTTTTGTAGAGGACATAGACAAATTGTTATCTGTAGATCCAGGGATACTTAAAAAACTTAGAGGGCTGACTGGGGCGGTAATAGTATTCGAGTCAAGAAACGGAGAAATTTTCCGTGCAAAGAACAAAGCATACGTAAATGGATACGAGATAATAAGATTCTATAAGTTGAACGAGAGGAGCCTTAAAGCATTCGCGTACAGAGTTCTTTCTCTAAATAAAATACAACTATCAGAAGAAACCATAAACAAGATAATTAAGAACTCCCGAGGAAATCTTTCAAGCGTGCTTTCTGATCTTAATATGGCAGCTACGCTGGGGAAAGAATCTTATACTCCTCCAAGAAATTCCGAGGACTCCATATTCGAACAACTGAATTCGGTGTTTGCTGGCAATGTCGAGGGGATAAATCCACACTTTTATTCCGACATGGAAGCCAAGAACTTTGAGATATGGATCGCAGATAAGGCGCCGAAGGTATTGACGCGGGAAAATATATACAGAGCTTTCGAGATGCTTTCGTTTTCGGACATACTGTTAAGAAAAATAAGGAAGCAGAATTGGGTGCTCTTAAGATATGTCCAATCAATACTTTTTAATGGTATAACCGCCCTCTCGCCCGGGAACCAAGTAAGCATAACTTATTACGCGCCTAATTGGAACGTATACTACAAGATGAATTAATTTAGTCTGTTAGATACAGATCGAAGCACTCCCTTACAATATACGGCGCAACTTCTCCAGCTCGCACTGCTGTTATCTTTGATAATTTATGGCCATTTATCATCAAACTAATCTCCTTTTTTGCAGATTTAACCGCCCCTAGGTATCCTTTTTTTGCATTTAAAAATGTGTATAGGTGTATCACGCACTTTTTATTGGTAACTTTTAGGGCCGCATCTAAAAAACCTTTAGCGCCGAGTGGAAAATTCATTATTATTCTATCAAATTTCGTATTCATGCGCTTCACGATTTTTCTGGAATCTCCGCAGAAAATTTTCAGGTTATTTACTTTGTTAAGGGCTATATTCTTGTTTAGTAGAGCGATTGCACATTTGTTTATGTCTATAGCGTATACCTCACCTGCTTTTTTAGCGATAGTGATTGCATACGGTCCAACGCCACAGAACATATCTAACACGATTTCTTTCGGTTTTACAAGTTTAGATATTCTCAATCTTTCCGAACAAAGTCTGGGTGTAAAGAATACCTTTTTTACATCTACATAAAAATAGCAGCCATTCTCTTTATGTAACACCAATGAATTTTTACTGCCACAGACCCAAAGAAGCTTTTGGACCCTTTCTGCCCCCTCTATTTTCCCGATCTTTCTGAAAACGCCACGTATATGTTTGTTTTTCTGCATTATTGAATTGGCCAGGAGTTTTATCCTTGTTAGCTTAAGATTTTTAGAGGGCTTTATTATGGCCACGTCTCCGATTGCGTCAAAACCTCCCCTAATCACTTCTAAATTATGGTTGTCAGCTCTATTTTTTTTGATTTTTCTTTGCATAGCTGGTGGGCGTTTGTAGACATTTAAAGTATGTTTATTGACGGTTTGCCGGGAAGAGATTTGTCCTCTTTTGTCCGCCGCTCGATAGTCACTTCACATTTAAACGTTCTTTTAAGATATTCAACGGCTTGCAAAAAAACATTATTTTCTAAGTCTTCTTCCAGCTGCATTTCCGGTAACTTATTAGGATTTTTTAATAGTTTGTCCAGCAGCTTACTATTCATTCTTAAATTTTTCCTTATCTCAATCGCATTTTTTGTCTTCGACGCTTCTGATACGACTTTATTGTAGATATCGAAGTTTTCCTTGTTAGAAATCCCGATTGCTATCTTTTCTGGCTGCTTTTTGATGATTTTTATTACATTTTTTATGTCATCGACAGTATTAAGCAATATCTTAAACTCGTTCTCGATCAAAGCGTTCGTTTCGTCCGGATTAAAACTTGGCCAAGCAGAACCTTCTAATAATGTCTCATTTTGGGAATGGCGGTTTAGTTCTTCGGTTACGTGCGGGAAAACCGGGTGATTCAATTTAATGAAAGTCGACAAGAACCTTTGTACCGTATCTTTACTGTCACCGCCAAGTTCCAAATAAAGTTTTATTTCATTGTACATGCCAAAGAACATCGAAGCGAGGGCGCTTCCATAGCGGAAGTTTTCAAGGCTGTCGGTAGATTCCTCTATAGCACGATTAATCTTAGATATAAGATAACGATCGATTAGTTTATCGTCTCCCTTTAAATTTTTGCATGTTTGTAGAATCTCGAAGATGAATCCAATCCTCTGGTCAAATGCATTTATAGCTGCCGGATCCCATTCAACGTCATCCATCCCATTACCAGCAGCAGCGACCATTCTTAATTGGTCCGCGCCGTAAGTTTCCAATCCCTTTTTAATCGTCAGAGTAGCTCCTTTAGATTTTGATAGTTTTTCTCCACTGACCGTAAGCCAACCGTTTATCTGTATCCCCCTAGGCCAATACTTCTCTTCAAAAATTGCTGCATGATTCATCAAAAAGAATATGAAATGATTTTGAAGCAGTTCTTTTGCGCTGACTCGCATATCTAGCGGATACCAGTATTCAAATTCTCTTTTTAGCTCTTCAAATGCAGCACTATCGTTTTTTGGCTTTTCTTTCCCATCCAAAAATATATAATCAAAGACATTGTCCGTAAGAGATTTTAAATCGAGTTTTTCAATCTTATTGGCGATTGTATAATACGCCATGTATATCGTAGAATCGCTAAGCGGTTCTATTATCCATTCTGGGTCCCACGGTAATGGAGTTCCTAGCCCGCCCTTTCTAGCAGTAGCTTTGTCTTCTAGCCAGTCTAATGTATTAAGTAATTGCGATCTAACTTCTTCTGGATATACCTTTAACTTTTCTATAAGTCTTCTTGCTTTGTCTTTCCAAGATTTGTCAGAATATCTTATGAACCACTGTTTTTCAAGAATTTTTACTATTCCCCTCGCGCCACATCTGCAGATGACTTTTCCAGTAAGCTCATACATCTCGGCGTAAGAATTTTTATCTTTTAGCGCATTGCATATCGGGCCGTCAACTTCCTTAACAGCGATCCCCGAGAACGCGCCGGCATTCGAGTTCATAACCCCATAGTTGAATTCTTTTTTATAGACGAACTTAGTCGCGTCCTTTAAGCCTTCCGAAGTCTCACCAAACTTTTTAATCGAATCTTCAACTATATTCTTTTCATCTTGTACGTCTATAACTTTTTTTGGTTTTAAAACGTGTCCATCTCTAATAAGTTTACTCACTCCATAAAAATCTAATGGGGCATGCATAGGTACGCTCATCACAACTCCGGTTCCTATCTTTGTATCGACAAATCCCGCCGGTTCTATCGGCAGTTTCTCTCCAGTCATCGGGTTAATTACGTCTTTGCCGAGAAAATCAGCTATTTTTACCGGCGCAGCCTTTCCTAAAGAGCTAAATTGATTAGTAAGCTTATCCTCAGAGTCTTTTGATATTATCCAACGTTCTGCGCCAACCTTTACAGCAGAGTATTCTCCGTCGGGATTTATCCACAAGTTTGTTGCGCCAAACACGGTTTCTGGTCTTAACGTAGCTGCGGGGAATACAAAGTCACCGTACCTAAATTTTATAATCGTAAATTTCTGCGGCGATTCTCCTTCCCCTTCCGTGCGGTCATGGTCGCCGAGCGGAGTCGCTTCTTTCGGGCACCACACAACAGGATGTTTTCCTTCTGTTATTAGTCCCAGTGCCTTAAGCTTGTTAAATTGCCAACTAATAAATCGAGAAAAATAAGGACTGAGCGACGTAGTTATAAATTTTCTTCGCCAATCTATTGACATCCCTATATTATCGAAGTCTTCTTTAAAACTTGCCGTAAAATACTCTGCAAGCGCTTTTGGGTCTTCAGCAAATCTGTTAAGATCGGCTTCGCTTACACCCTGCTTTCTGAAAGTCTCTATAGTCTTTTGGTCCCTTTCTTTTACTTTCTGCGTCATGCCCATTATCGGACCCCCCGTAAAGTGAAAAGCCTGTGGGAATAGAACGTTATACCCGCGCATTCTCATGAACCTTGCGTATATGTCAGCTCTAGTCCAGGTATACATGTGTCCAAGGTGCATAGAACCACTGGGGTAGGGAAAAGGCACGGTTATAAAAAATTTCTTTTTCGAAGCATTTAACTTTGGCTCGAATATCGCCTCTTTACGCCATTCATCCTGCCACTTTTTTGTGATGTCTTTTGAGTTGAACTCCATAATAAAAAGAATACAATTTGCTTAATAAAAGTCTATTTTATTTAGACTTCTACCCAGCGGCTCTTTTTTATAGCTATCAAAAGGAATGTAACGGCAACGCCGGCTAGCACAATCCAGTCTATTGCTAGGCTAGTCGTCGATAGACTTATGAAACCAGCCGCGTTTTGGGCTATCTGCGCCGCATATGTTGTAGGGGACAGATACGCCAAATAGCGGTAGGGGAGGGGGATATAAGTTATAAGGTAATAGACTGGAGGCAACGCAGATAAGAGCATGGAGAGCATGCCACTAAATGCAAAACTCTGTATCACGTCTGCAGTAAGCGTTGAGAAAAAGAACCCTAGCGCCACAGCAACTATAAACATCAATAGCATCGCCCCTGCTATCGCAAGTATGCCAAATAATGTTAAGTGCAAGAACAACGCAGAAAGTATTATAAGTAAGATTAGTGCAGGCAGCGCATAGATAATTTCTGACATCGCCATACCAATCAAGTATACAGATGCGCTAGTCGGAGAACCAACCACCATCTCCTGCAGTTTCATGTCATTTTTAAGATGTGAAAGGTCCCCTTGTAAGCCAAGACCATTTGAGACCATCGTCATTATAAGAGCGCCTTCTATAGCTACCCCGAGAAGCGCACCCCGGCTTATAAAAGTTATGACTATAAGAAAAGAGAAAGGGGTAAGCAAGGTATTTACCAGCATTATAGGCATGTTTTTCATCGCATACAATGCGTTTACGAGTACCGACGCAAAAACTTGGCTACTGATATTCCGGCTCATCGTTCTTTTCCTCTTCGTTTACGCTTTTTTTCACAAAATAATAAAATATGTCTTCGAGTGACACGGGGTTAGATGAGAACCTAGTTTTCGTTTTTATTAAATGTCCACCGAGTCTTCTTGCTTCTTCCTCCGTTGTGAATATTTGTGTGTAACCGTCGCGTCCTTTTACGACACGGCCTCTTTTGACGTTTGTCTTACCTGTCTTTCCCAGGATTTTTACACTGTATGGGTAACCCATTTTTTTCCTTAGTTCTTGTAACGTGCCAACCGACAAGAGCCTTCCATTTTCGAGTATGCCGATCTTATCAGCAAGAAATTCCGCCTCTTCAAGGTAGTGGGTCGTAAGAAATATGAAATGCGTCTTTTTTAATTTTAAAAGCAAATCCCATAACTCGCCCCTGGAGATAGGATCAAGACCAGTCGTAGGTTCATCTAAAAATATTATATCTGCATCAGAAGCAATTACGGTTGCTACTAACACCTTTCTTTTAGTCCCACCGGAAAGTCTTTGGTTTAGCTTGTTTGAAAATTTAGATAGGCCTAATAACTTTAAAGACTCATCTGCGCGTCTTCGAGCTTCTCCGTAATTAAACCCTCTCCACATCAGATAGGAAGTTATGGTCTCTTTTGGCGTCATCCAGCCTACGGGCCTGGCTTCTTGCGGGACTACCGCTATCCTTTCTCTTATTTCTTTTGCGGTTTTGACTACATCAACTCCGTCTATCGTAGCAGAACCGGAAGTAGGTAAAAGCGTCGTGGAAAGGACTCTAAAGAGCGTCGTTTTCCCGGCGCCATTTCTACCTATAAGTGAGAAGATGCCGCGCATGTTTAGGGATAAACCAATTTTGTCTAAAGCCAGGTTGTCCTTTCCATACCGTTTTGACAAGTTTTTGCAAACTATCGAGGTCATCCAATATCCAGTTATTAAAAGAATATAAGCCTAAATTTGTAAGAAATATTTATGGTTGCAGATAAACTGAAATACAGGAAGGCAGACAATCTTATTGAATGGTACAATGAGGTACTTCTAAAAGCGGAAGTGGTAGATTTTTCTGAGGTAAAGGGTTTTGCAGTTTATAGGCCTTATGGTTATTCAATGTGGGAATCCACTCAGAGATATCTAGACTCAAAGTTCAAATCCATAGGTGCCGAGAACGCCTATTTTCCGTTACTGATTCCCGAGAAAATACTAAACAAAGAGAAAAAGCACGTTGAGGGCTTTTCACCAGAAGTAGCTTGGGTTACGATGGGTGGAGATAGAGAGCTAGACGAGAAGCTTGCAATAAGACCCACTTCAGAAACCATAATGTACGACAGTTATTCCAAATGGGTAAAAAGTTATAGAGACCTACCACTTTTGCTTAACCAATGGAATACGATGGTAAGATGGGAAACGAAGGAAACCAGATTTTTGCTTAGGGGACGCGAAAACCTATGGCAGGAAGGCCACTGTGCATTTGCTTCCGCAAAAGAAGCCGAAGAAAATGCAGTAGATGTATTAGGATTTTACAGAAAGTTTATGCAGGACATTCTTGCGGTCCCCGTTTTAGTCGGAAGGAAAAGCGAAAAGGAGAAATTCGCTGGCGCTTTTAGGACTTATACTGTAGAAGCTGTCCTATCAAATAATTTTACTTCTCAGGCTGCGACTTCTCATGACTTAGCCCAAAATTTTTCAAAGGCTTTTGAGATAAGATTTTTGGATGATAAGAATTCTTGGCAAAACGTTTATCAAACTTCGTGGGGGATTTCTATGAGATCCATAGGCGTGATGGTATTGGTACATGGAGATGATAGCGGTCTGA
Source organism: Candidatus Parvarchaeota archaeon (assembly GCA_027366075.1). Classification (GTDB taxonomy): domain Archaea; phylum Nanobdellota; class Nanobdellia; order Parvarchaeales; family Parvarchaeaceae; genus Parvarchaeum. Next base: position 13,297 of record DAHXLI010000021.1, read on the forward strand.
TACTTCCTCCAAGGATCGCTCCGATACAAGTCGTCGTAATACCGATATTGAAAGGTACCGCAGCAGATAAAGAGATACGCGAATACACCAAAAAAGTTGAAACCGAGCTTAAGGCACTAGGGATACGCTCAAAATTAGATGACCGAGACACATACTCGGCAGGATGGAAATTCAATGAATATGATATGCGGGGCGTCCCTATAAAAATAGAGGCAGGCGAAAGAGAATTATCTTCTGATTCTCTGTCTGTAAAAGTCAGATTCGGCGGAGAAAAATATCTTATTAAATTAAACGAACTTAAAAAAATAAGCTCGAAATTAGAAGAAATACAGGAAAAAATGTTCGAAGGCTTAAAGAAAGACATGGCAGCCAGGATAAAAATAGAAAAAGACAAAGAAAACTTTATATTGGAATTAAAAAATGCAAAGGCAATCCTAAAAGTTTCGTGGTGCGGCAAAGAAGATTGTGAGAACAAAATAAAGGAGACTACGGGTGCAACTTCTAGATTAATTCCTCTGGAGAAAGAAGAATTGATTGATAAAAAATGTGTGTTTTGTGCGGACAAAGCGAACTTTAACGCCTATTTCGCGCAATCTTATTAACTATGGACGCAATCGAATATTACAGTTCTATAGCCCCGAGTTATGAGGCGCTTTACAAAGAGGAACAAATCGAAAAAATAAAAAGGATAATTTCTTTAGTTCCGCACACTAAAAATTCTAGAGTTTTAGATATAGGCGCAGGCACAGGACTATTGGAGGAGAATCTGAAAGAATGTAAAATAAGCGCTCTAGAGCCTTCAGAGATGGCAGACTTTCTAGAAGCAAAGAAGCTTCCAAATGTTAAGGTCCTTAGATTAAAAATATCTCAATTCAAGTCCGAGGAAAAGTTTGACCTCGTATTCTGCATAACCGTATTACAGGATCTTGACAAAGGAGAAAGGGAACGATGCATAAAATCGGCATTAAAATATTGTAAACGCGGTGGCAGGATAGTCATCTCCGTCTTGGGGGCGTCTAAAATAGATTTAGGCTATCTAAAACCGATTTTAACAGAAAAGATAGCTAATGATGTAGTCTACGTTTTAGGCTAGAGGGGACAGAAAAGCTTTAAATTGAGTGTTTACTTTAATCTATTATAAGACACGCTCAAATTGACGGCGATTAAGGAGGCTTATTATGACAGGAATAACAAAAGGCGAAAGGTTGGATGCTAAATCTATTGTTGGCAAGACAGTAGTCGGCAAGAGCGGTAAAAAGTTAGGTATTGTAAATGACCTAGTGTACGAAGTTAGGACGGGGGAGATCGTATACCTAACCATAAAAACCCCTTCGACTTATGCAAATACATTCCAATTTGAAAAAGATCCAAAGGGTTTTGATCAGATACCTTATAATTCTGTAATCTCGATAGGGGACTTTGTGGTAGTCGCGGAAGAAGACATAATATAAACCGACACTAATAAAAAAAATTTAATAGTTTAATCTACTACTTGGTTGAGTGCTCTATCATGTACTCTTCTATTTTCTTTTCCTTTCCCAGTTTTGTTATATAACCCGCAATCTTATTTCTTATCGTCTTGCTGCTGGTTATTTGTTTGTTAAGCGCCGCTTTATTTGCTTCAAAATTATCGCCAAATTCGCTCTTGTATCTTCTCAATACTTCCAAGGTGGATTGTCTTATTGTCTTTCCTCTTATTCTCCCCATTTTGTATTCAGATTCTTTTTTGGTATTTAAACGTTCTTAATCATTCAAAGCAGGCTTCTTTATCGGTATGAACTAGCTTAAGAAAGAGCCGATGCCATTGTTGGAACTAGCTGGTCCGCTCTGGCTGCTTCGCCTAGTACTTCTAGCTTTAAATATATTAGTGTCAAAATATAATAATCATGACGCCTCAGTGGCTCAGTAGTAGAGCGTTTCCTTGGTAAGGAAAAGGTCGCGAGTGCGATTCTCGCCTGAGGCTTTTTTTCATAATAAAAACAAAAGTGCCAAGCAGGTTCTAAATCCATTTATTTTATCTTTAGTAAACTTATCGATTTTAGAACCGATCTTAAGTAAGATTTAAATTGACCTGGAGAAAAATCGGCGAAAAAGGCTGCGGGTATATGGTCTATGGGAGGAGCAAGTTGTCTATATCTTCTAAGCAAACGAGACCAGAGCCCCTTACCCTTTTAAAGTAAGAAGCATCTATCGGCAAGCCGTTCGCATAAAAATAAGCAAGAAACGAAGCCAGCCTATTCGCCCCGGTTCTATCGTTATCAAAAATCGGTATAAGTTTTTTGTAGCCATTTGGTATCTTGGGTTCTAAGTCACAATATCTAGTCTGGGCCGTTGTTACTACTCTTTCCTTCGCTATTCCGAGAGAAACCAGCGCACTAGCGTCCCTTTTTCCCTCGACGATTATACAACCCTCGTCAGCAGCAAGGTCTTCTATTATCCGCTCCAGCGCAAGTTTATTCGGTACCACCACACACCTAAAGATTATAGATGACAGGTCCTATTTATAGCTTAGACCGCTCTTTTTGCGGTTCGCTGGTCGATATAAAAATCTTTTCTATAGCCGAGCGACCCGTTGGTATAAGTCTATCCAAGCGGTCCCTGTCAATTATTATGCCTGCTTTTTGGGAAAAAGTTTTTATTATTCGGTCTAAGATATCTTCTCTTTTGGTATTGCCTGGTCGAATCAGCACGAAATCTCCGTCTGGTCGGTATGGTAAACTTCTAAGGTTATACTCAGAAACGTTGCAGGTCAAATTTATGTAAACTTTAAGATCTACGTCTTTGATGTAAGTTCTTTCGCCCTCTATGTAGAATGCGCCCTTCTTCAAAGATTCACCGGACGGCGGAGTTTTATTCACCTGCTCAGGCTTTACTGCGTAGACGTCTATGCTACCCGCGCCGGCTTTCCATGCCGAGGAATATGAACCAACCATTTCAGCAGCTTCACGTAAATCATTTTCGCCAGGGGGTAGACTCTTACTAAGTTTTAATAAACCGAATGGGCTCCCGAAGACATCCGCGTGTATTAATAGGTCGCTAGGTTCAGTGTGTTTAGCCACGAGTACAATGTTTTGGCTATTATCCCTGCCAATCACTACTAACTTATTAGAAGACGTAAAGAACCATCTGAACTTTGAATACCATGCTTCTTCATAATGGAACTTTAACCTCTTTGCTTGCGTCTTTGTCTCCGGCTTTTTTAGTAAGGCGGCTTTAAGTCTTTTGATTTTTTGGTAATTCTCGGCTAATGTATCATTGATCGGCTTCGTCATGTCTATCTGTATTTCTGGATTGTCAGTCCTGTATATGAACTTGTCTCTAACTTCCCAACCAAAAGAACCTAGTTTCGCCTTTCTGCTTTCAAGACTTTCATCCGAGTCTCTTATAGTTCTTATCGCATCTTTAATGCTCTCATAATTTTCTGTGATATAATTTACAAACCCGGAATATTCCGCTATTTTATTTTCTATGTTTGAGGGATCAAAAGCCTTAGCTCTGCCCTCGCTTTTTTCTTCTTCCTTAAAATAGGAGTTTATTGCATCATTAATCGTCTTGAAGTCCCTTCTTTCACCAGAGATATCCCTTATCTCAACTACTGCTAGAAATTTATTTTCGATTATGTTCGGTTTAGAGGCTTCGTTAAACATCGCCCTGGCAATAGTATAAATCTTATTAGCTTCCGTCTTTTCAAGATTTCTTGGGCTCATGTTCTTGTCGAAACCGACCCTGTAACAGACTTCTTCTGCGTAAAGTCCACCAAGTGAAAAATCTACGGCCAGCGCTTTTACTAGGTTTTCTCTTTTAGATTCAATAAGAGACTTAGAGAAGTCTTTTAGCTCCATATTAAAAACGTCCAACGCTTCTGGTGGATATTGGAACGGTATACCCGAAACGATTTTCCTGGTCCCGTAAGATCTATTGAATAGGGCTTGCTCTATTATTCCGTCTTTGACTATTGATATATTCCCATTGGAAAAAAGTTCTATTATGAGTTTTGCATCCCTCGCGTCGAGTTCTATTATCCTATCCGACTTATGCATGGATATTGCTATTTTTTTGCCTAATAATTCATTTTTTAACTTTGCTGTAAAAGGAAAGTCTATTGTTTCGTCTGGCTTCTCCCTTGAAACAGAGACATATCTGCCGGGGACTATTTTCAGCCAATATTCCTGGCCGCTGAAGATAAGTATGTAAATCTCATTTTTCCGGCTTTTTACATTTCTTACAAAGCCACCGTTAAGAAATGAAAGCTCTTTTGTAAATTTGTAAAGATCAAAAGAGGATATGCTTCTTGTAGGCATAGTTCATTGCCCGAAATGCGATTGTATTGCGGTTTTCAAGTTTTGTACTTCATTTTCGAACGTTGTCTTTCTCTGGTTTATGACCTCTTGGTTCATTTTATCGTAAATCGGTCTTATGAATTTTGATATGCCGACGGTCCATTTGTCCAAATAATCTAGTATTAAATCGGCTGTTATCGTAACCTTTAAGCCGCCGGTTTTTATTTTTATTTGTTTTCCGTCTTTCATCGCGGAAGCCTCGTTTATCCCACGATAATCAAGCTTTATCGTTAGTCTGTAAGCCATATAATCATCTACCATCCTCTTAGCCGTCCATTCTATGGCATAGTTACTCCCGGCGAATTGCACGTAAGAGTTCTCAGTAACCTTGTAGCCAAGGCCCTGCAAAGTAGTTTTTATGAAGTTGTAAGACTGCTGGTCATCCATTATGCCGTCATATTGTACTACCGTTATTCCTAGGGGTATTATTTCCATGTTGATTGTTTTCTTTACTAATATTTAAGCACCTATCTATACATCGAAGATATGTCATTTTTTTTGGAGGCTATTTGCGGGGCCGCTAAAAACAAGTCGCTTTTTGCCGCATTAATGTCCCCGCCGTACAATGTCTTTACTTTATCTAGAAAACTATCTAGCTCCTCTGATACTTGTATCTCGCCGTTAACATACTCTACATTTCCTTTGTTTAATTGCGGGCTAACCTGTTTTAGATAGACCCTACCGTTTTGTATTAGTCCATTTCTAAAGTCCTTTAAGCAATCCAATACGTCGACCTTGCCCCCGTTTAGGAACGCTTCCATGGCCCGGATTTCATATTTATGTCTAGTATCAAAAAGCTCGTTCTGGAGTTCAGAAAGAACCGGAAATATCGCCTTGAATTCAGGGCCAGATGTAGGTATCTTTCTTTTTACCTGGCCGCTTTCTTGTACTTCGTATAACCTAACAGAACGGCGCATGGCAGAGGTCGATTTGAGATATTCCGTTTTGTCATCGGCGAAAGACACGTTTAATAGATTTTGTGCCGACAGATCCATTTCATCTGCCGAGTCCAAAGATAAGAGGTAACCTGCAGATCCGCTGGAATTTGTAGCAAAAAAGAACTTAGCGCCCTTATCGACTTCGCTGAATCTGTAAACGTTAGAAATAACTTTCTTAATAGTGAACGCCTTTCCGATTTTTTCGAAATTAAACGAGGTTTCCGGTGCTTCGCTGAGCTTCTCGGTCAACCGTATATCCAAGGCGACTATATTTCTTCCGGATGCATAGCCCTTAGGCTTGCTATCAGACATCGAAGCGCCCTGGGCATTAAGGTTTAACATTTCTGTTTCAGCGTTCCTTATAACCCCAGGAGTTAGTTTTTCATTCGGGCTCAGGATTTCTGGGGGCTTCATATTTTCCGTAATAAAAGGCGCAAGCATTTCATATACTTGATTGCCAAATATCGTTTTGTTATCGTCATCGTATTGCACTATAAACGAAGTTCTTAGGTATGGAGATAGTGCGTGCTCCAATTTATCTAGGTCTGATGTCTTTGTATTGATTATTTCTGAAAGTTCTTCGGTCTTGATCAGCACCTGCTCCAGGGTGGAATCCTTACCAGCAACAGTCTTTCTTTCCATGGAATATAATAGACTAAAACCTAAATATAAAGCTTTCTCTTTACTCTAAGGTAGGTATTTTTAATATTTTTATAGATTACCAAAGTACGACTAAACTTGTGCCGGCGACCACGATTTCGACAAGGGTAAGCAGGGCAACTATCTGCCATTCCTTGAAGCGACCGGTTCTCAAGAAGAGATGGGTCAGAGAATAGATATTATTGCCATGCGACGATTTCAGTCGTCCATCTTTCTGTATCAGTCCCCAAGAATTCGCATGGAATCTTTTTCTAGCTTTGAGGAGAAACTCTGCCAACCACGGTAAAATAAGTAAAAGTCCAAGTACCTGCATATTTCCAACTATTACGGTAGCTGCAAAAGAAGCGCCTATCAGGTAGGTAAGGCTGTCTCCGGGTAAGATCTTTGCTGGATAGGCGCCATAATATACATATGCAAGCAGCGCTCCCGACATTACGGTCGCAATAGCGAATGCCGTATACGATTGGATATGATAAGAAAATATGGCTAGCGCGGAAAATGCCACAAGACCCATTTGTGCGGATATGCCGTTTAATCCCTCCAGCATGTTGAATGCGTTAGAAGAAAACACAACCGCAAGCGGTATAACTATGAGTGCATATATTATCTGGTTTATCGCAATGTTCCCAATAAAAGGGATATTAAGTATAGGCGCGCCCCAATTTATTACCATCAATGGCACCGCCGCTATCAATGTTAACAAAGGTTTTTGCCACTGCTTGATCCCTCCATTAAAAAAAGAATAATTTCCCGCAATCTTTTTGATGTCTTCCTTTGAGGTCCTGACTCGGCTTCCGACAAGATCATCCAAAAATCCTACAAAAGAGACGGCGATTACGCTGATTAATGTAATCAGCAACAACTCGGTATTTATATCTGCACCTATGATAAAATTTACGGAAAATAGGATGGCCATTACGCCAATGAAAAATCCGAATGCAAGTATAAGTCCTCCACTTGCTGGGAGGGTAGGTCTAGTTTTTTTGTTTATATCCTGCGCTCTAAAACCACTTTGATACAGTATCGGCATGAGAAATTGACCGCTAAGAAGCACAGCAATGAACCCTAGCGCCGCTGCGACCAGAACCTCAAGTATCATTTAGTCTTATATTAATTTTGATATTTAAATCTTCAAAGATTTTGGCGCAAATTTTTAATGTTTAAAAATAATCAGAGGTTAAGGCTTCTTATAGCCCCGTAGTATAGCGGCCAAGTACATGGGCCTTTGGAGCCTGTAACACCGGTTCAAATCCGGTCGGGGCTAGAAGTTAGTGGGGATAGGTTTGAAAGTATCACATTGCCGCTGCTCGATAAATACTGTGCCAGTCCGTTTGATGGCGTGTAAGTAGTAAGATTATAAGTTCCGCCACTACCAATAGGTGATGCAGTCTGAGTCTCAGTAATATACGGAGTGCCACTTGGAGTCGAAATTAAATTAATCGCAGAATTACCTCCGAAAAACACATATAAAACAACTGTCACAGCAACGATGATCACAACAGAAATTACAATAAGTACTCTCTTGCTATTTGCATGATTTAGGGGGATTTCCACGGTGTGCTATACGCTGTAATAATATGCCAACACTTCATATATACATGAGGTGAAGTGTGCACTCGGCCACCGCTTTTTCGTGCAGAATCTAGCTAAAGCAGACTTCTCCGATGAAATTTGATGGAAGGTACGCATATTGTGAAAAGAACTGACAGACTCTGATATAAACCGCACTTTAAGTAAGCTATAATAATATAAAAAGTGTAAATCCTTGTATGGCGCAATTCTCCAACGAATCCACATACAAAAAATTTCTGGAGGACGGAAAGGAAACGTACTTCGATGAAGCTTTCGATTCGGCGGTCGCACAGGTAAAAAAGGAAACTCTCGGCAAAGAATTCCCGCTCTTCATAGGCGGAAAGGAGGCATCCGCAAAGGACAAGTTGGTAGAGCTTTCTCCCATCGACAAATCTAAGATAGGCGTTTTCCAAAAGGGCACACAAGAGTTAGCGCGCAACGCTATAGACGCCGCGTTCGACGCATTTCCAGCTTGGCAGGCACTTGGCTACAGGGAAAGGACAGAAATCTTCAGAAAGGCTGCAAGCATATTCTCAAGGGAGAAATTTAACGTTGCTGCGATACTTAGCATAGAAAATGGCAAGAGCCGCTACGAATCGATTGGCGAGGTAGACGAAGCTATAGATTTTTTAAGATATTATGCGGACTTAGTCGACAAGAACAAGGGCTATATATTAAAAAATAAGTCGCAGGAAAGTACCGCAAAGGCAATTACCGGTTTTCAAGGCGCCCCCGGCAAGCGCGAAGAAGTAACTATAAAAATGAGACCGTACGGCGTATTCGGAGTGATAGCGCCTTTCAATTTCCCGATTTCTATATCAGTTGGCATGTCAACGGGTGCACTTATCACTGGAAACGCTGTCGTGTTTAAGCCTTCATCGACAGGCAACATGACTATGCTTTCCGGTTTTAAAATATACGAGATATTCAAAGAAGCAGGTTTGCCTGCAGGAGTTTTTAACTATATCAGCGGACCGGGCTCTGAGATAGGAGACGAGTTCGTAACAAATCCAAAAGTCAGTGGGATAGCATTCACGGGTTCAAGGGCTGTAGGGTTAGGAATGATAAAAAAGAGCAATGAACTCGGCTCGCACAAGGTCTTTGTTGTCGAAATGGGGGGAAAGAATCCAGTGATAGTCTCAAAATATGCAGACTTAGACGCGGCAGCAAAAGGCATAATCAGTTCCGCATTCGGTTTCTGTGGACAAAAATGCAGCGCGACTTCTCGCGTTTATATCCAAGAATCGGTCAAAGAAGAATTTGTTAATAGGCTTTTGGAAAAAGCGCAAAAACTAAACATAGGCAACCCGCTGAATAAGGGAGTTTATATCGGGCCGCTCATAAGTGAAGAGGCCTTAAAAAAATATAAAAGTGCCGTAGACGAAGCAGGGAAATCGGGAAAGATACTTTTCGGTGGAAAACAAGTCGATATAGGTCTTAAAGGAATATACACAGAGCCGACTATAGCAGAGCTCGATGAAAAGAGTCGATTATTTCGTGAAGAACTATTCACACCATTCCTAGTCCTATCTACTTACAAAACATTCGACGGGGCCATGAAAAAGGCGAATGAAACGGAATATGGATTGACTGCTGGATTATACAGCAAAAAGCGTAGTGAGATAAAGAAATTCTTCAACGGGATACTGGCAGGAGTAACCTATGTTAATAGAGAGATAGGCGCTACAACGGGAGCGATGGTCGGCTTACACAGTTTTGTCGGCTGGAAAAACAGTGGCCTGACAGGGAAAGGCACGGGCAGTAAGTTCTATCTAGAACAATTCATGCACGAACAAAGCCAATCTTTGGTAAAATGATTTTATCGCGCCATTTTATATGGCTGGACACTTCTATAAGACTAAATGAAAATCGAAACACCGGAAAGGCCGCTTGGCGAGGCGCTGGAAGGTACGCATATGCTTGACGTTATATAGGCTGCCTTTCTATGCTTTACGACAAAGAACAAAAAGAAGACATCACAAAATTCTTTAATGAAATGAATAACACGCGCGCCGATTTAGATGAGCCACTTAAACAGGCATTAGAGTTCACAGACTTAGACACGAAATCTAGAGAAGCAAACGGCAAATGGAATACAATGCTTTAGCAATCAACGAGCGCATTAAAAGTATTTATATGCTATCTTATCGTTATAATGTAGTAAAATTATTGATTTAATGCGATTTGGTTATGCCGGAATATAAGCAGAAGAAATGGGACCTTAGCGATGTTTTAGAGACAACGGAAGGTCCGAAGTTTGACAGCTTCTTAGCAGACTTAAATAAAAAGGTATCCGAGTTTGAGGCATTAAGAGCTAATCTGGTACACCCCTCAAAGGAGAATGTGGCAGGAGCGGTGCGGCTTGAAGAGGATATAACCGCATCGGCCATGCGCTTAATAAGCTACGCGCAAATGAGGTTCACGGAGAATACTTCTTCTCAGGAGGCAAAGGCATTTTTAGACAAAGCGGAAGACATAATGACCGAAGTGCAGAATAAGAGGCTTTTCTTTGATCTGTGGTGGTTAGGGCTAGACGAAAAAACCGCGAGCGACTTGTTACCTGAAAATGCCGACCATAGATTCTATCTTACAGAAATGAGAAAACTAACATCGCACACTTTAGACGAAAAAGTCGAACAGGCTATAAATCTAAAAAACATCACGAGTGAATCGGCATGGTCAGACTTATATGACCAGGTCACAAACAGCTTCAGCTATGTACTTAGAATAGATGGTAAAACGGAAAAAGATGGCAAAGGAAAATCTAAAAAGTTTACAGAGGGAGAACTTTCGTCTTTAGTTCAGAGCGCAGATCCAAAAAAGAGAAGAGCCGCGTATCACGCACTCTTATCTAAAAACGCAGAAAATGGAGACTTGCTAGGAGCAATCTATGCAAACGTAGTTAGAGACTGGTCAAACGAAAATCTTAAACTGCGGAATTATTCTTCACCTATCTCATCTAGAAACATGGAAAATGGAATATCGGACTCGGGAATAGATGCTTTACTATCTTCTTGTAGAAAAAACGTAGACGCATTCCAGGACTTTTTTAAAGTCAAAGCAAAACTGTTAGGTGTCCACAAGCTTAGCAGATATGATATTTACGCGCCTACGACTAAAGCCGACAAAAAATTTGGATATTCCGAAGGAGTTAATCTAGTATTAGAGGTATTTCAGGAATTCGACCCAAAATTCAGTGAGCTTGCCCGAAAAATGTTCGATAGCGACCATGTAGACTCCGAAATAAGACCAGGAAAGCAGTCTGGAGCCTACAACATGAATGTTGGTCCAAATGTAGTTCCGTTCATTAAAATAAATTATAACGGCACAATTAGAGACGTGTTTACAGTTGCACATGAATCGGGTCACGGCATAAACGCATTGCTGGCGTCTTCTCATTCAATACTTACCCAAGATCCCGGGCTACCTATGGCAGAAACCGCTTCCATACTTGGAGAGATGGTCTTGTCTGAAAAGTTGATGGACAGAGAAAACGACAATAAAATGAAGACGGAGCTTTTGGTAGACAGGCTTGGAGATTTATATGCTACCATACAAAGGCAGGCTTACTTCGTACTTTTTGAGAAGTCAGCGCACGAAGCCATAGCTAAAGGTGCTACAACAAAGAAATTATGTGAGCTATACATGTCAAACCTTAAAGAGCAGTTTGGGGATTCTTTATCAGAAATACCAGATGAATTTAAGTGGGAATGGTCGAGGATACCACACATATACCATACACCATTTTACTGTTATGCTTATAGTTTTGGAGGACTTTTGACGCTTTCACTTTATAAAAAATATAAGGAGGAAGGAGAGAGCTTCAAGCCAAAGATATTGAATATATTGGCTGCCGGCGGTTCAGAAAGTCCAGAAAAAATACTTAAAGAAACCGGCATAGACATAAATTCGCAGGAATTCTGGGATGGCGGGTTCGACATAGTACGCGGGCTCGTAGATAAATTGAAGTCTCTGAATTAGGAACTTTAGATCTCAAAGCTGTCGAAATCATTCACTACTATTGAATTTTTGAAGACTTCTTTGGCCTCGGAGCCTATCTCATCTGCAGGGCCAGACCTGTTGTTTAAGTGCACGGGGGAAAGTCTTTTAACGCACGTCGGTACCGGCCCCGAATCAAAAAGCACCCCATCAAAATAAACTACAGGATTCTGTCTTTCGCTACCGACAAATCCCCCGGAACCCGTACCTAGAGATACTAGCTTAACCATTAAAATTATGGCGTTTCCCATTATTTATTAACTGATTTTTGTTTCTTTGCATACAATATATATGACCTTTTATGGCCTAAAATGGTTTACAGTAAACTTTATATACGATAACATCCAATGGTTTACTATAAACATTATGGAACTGAATGAACTTCCTAACGATGTGATGGACAGTGTTTTTGACATCGTAAAAAAAGAAGATAAAATATATATAATATTTAAGGAGGACACCACGACTTCAGAAGAAAAGGTAAGAGAGGCGCTTGGCGGCAACAATCTAGAGTTTACAGACCTTTTTGCTATGGTCCACAATCATCTATTAAAGGAATTGAGTGACACTAAAAGCATATTTGATAATGAGCCGTTAATGGAAAAGATGGGCTTTGATCAAACTACCGAAATATTTTATGATCTTACAAAGCTTGACCAGACCAGAAAGGTGCTTTTTAATTATGCACTTCTAGGCAGAAGAGGAAACAGCGGCATACTTCAGAATTTCGGCGGAAGGAGACTTAGTAAAAGCGTAATCGCGCTTCCTTCAGAAAATGAAAAGGAACTTGAAAGTTTCATAAAGAAATGGAATGTGAAGTACAGCAAGAGGCGTGTACTTTTATTTGAGGAGGAATGATGATATGGCAGACGAAAATGGCGGAGTAGAATTAAGGGTTGCAGAGGCACACCAGGACGACATAGGTTTTAATTCTGTACGTATAGACACTGCGTCAATGAAAGACATAGGTGTAAGAGTTGGTGGTTACGTTGAAATAGAAGGAAATCGCAAGACCGTCGCGGTAGTTGATCGCGCTTACCCGTCAGATTTAAATTTAAGATTAATAAGAATGGATGGGACAACTAGAAAGAACGCAAAAGCCGCGATAGGTGAGAATATCACAGTAAGAAAAGCCGACATAACCGAAGCAGACGTTGTAAATCTAGCGCCAGTCGCGAACACTTCTATCAAAGGGGGAGAAGAACTTATAGGGCGGCTTTTGAATGGAAGAGCCGTATCAAAAGGAGATTTAGTTACCGTTGGCAATAGCAACAAGGGAGGTGGTATGGGCTCTATTTTCGGAGAAGACCTTTTTAACGCCTTTTTCCAAGGAGGGGGATTTCCTGGTGGTGCGTTTTTCGGATTTTCAGAATTTAGATTTGTAGTTACAGCGACTTCACCAAAAGGAAATATCATAATAACCGAAGATACCGAGATAAATATCTCTCTGGAACCAGTAAAGATGTCCGAAGAAACCAGAGTAAAACACATAAGCTACGAAGACGTCGGCGGGCTTTCAGATGCGGTAGGCAAGATAAGAGAGATGGTCGAAATGCCATTAAAACACCCAGAAATTTTCATGCGTCTTGGTATAACTCCTCCAAAAGGCGTGTTGCTTTACGGACCGCCGGGGACTGGTAAAACCCTATTGGCTAGAGCCGTTGCAGATGAGAGTGATGCGCACTTCATTTCGATAAATGGACCGGAGGTAATGAGCAAGTGGGTCGGCGATGCTGAAAAGAAATTGAGGGAGCTGTTTGAAGAGGCAGAAAAGAACGCGCCTTCAATAATATTCATAGATGAAATAGATGCGATAGCTACAAAGAGAGAAGAAAGCATAGGCGAGGTCGAACATCGTGTAGTGTCACAGCTTCTTACATTAATGGACGGTCTGAAAGGAAGAGGAAAAGTTATCGTGATAGCCGCTACAAACAGGCCTAACGCAATCGATCCGGCGCTAAGAAGGCCGGGCCGTTTTGATAGAGAAATAATAATAGGGGTTCCAAATGAAAAAGGGAGATTAGAAATACTAAAAATACACACGAGAAACATGCCTTTGGACAAATCTGTAGGTCCAGAAGGATTAGAACGACTGTCTAAAATAACTCACGGTTTTGTCGGGGCGGACCTGGAATCGCTCATTAAAGAAGCGGCTATGAATGTCATAAGACGTAACATAAACGAACTAAACCTTAAAGAACACGAAAATATCCCAAAAGCGGTCCTAGAAAAATTAATAGTAAAAATGGACGACTTTATAGAAGCGTTAAGGTTCGTGAGACCAAGCGCGATGCGCGAGATTTTAGTCGAGAAGCCAAATGTTAATTGGAGTGATGTAGGCGGACTTGACAGGGTTAAAGATCAATTAAGGGAAGCGATAGAATGGCCGATAAAACACCCGGAAGCATTCAAAAAAGTCGGGATAACGCCGCCAAAGGGTATACTGCTTTATGGTCCACCCGGGACGGGTAAAACTCTACTTGCAAAGGCAATCGCTAACGAGACCGAATCCAATTTCATTGCGATAAAAGGGCCAGAGATATATAACAAATATGTAGGTGAAAGCGAAAAAAGAATAAGAGACATATTCGACAAAGCCAGACAGGTATCACCAGCAATAATATTTATCGATGAAATAGACAGCATAGCTTCGTCTAGGTCGAATTTAGAAGGAAGCAATGTAAATGAACAGGTTGTAAACCAGCTTCTAACCGAACTGGACGGGATAGAGCCTCTTAAAAACGTAGTGGTTATCGCCGCAACGAATAGGATTGATAGGATAGACTCGGCAATTTTGAGGTCCGGTAGATTCGATAGCGTAGTTTTCGTGCCGCCACCAAACGAGAAGGAACGAAAAGCGATCTTTAAAGTGTACCTTGACAGGATGCCAGTAGAAGGAGATAAAGAAAAACTTATTGATTATCTCGCCTCCAAATCCGAAGGATACGTCGGTTCGGATATAGAAAGACTCACAAAGGAGGCAGGAATGATAGCTCTTAGAAATGATATAGCTGCTGAAAAAGTCGGTAAGGAAGATCTGGAAAAAGCATTTGAAATAGTCAAGCCAAGCCTTACGGCGGATGAAGTAAAGAGGTACGAAGATACTGCCTCAAAAGTTTACACGCGAAAGACTAAAGCTGGGGAACTTACCTACTTCGGTTAAACAATGGAGTACGAAGATTTATACAAGCTTATACTCGACGACGAACTAGGCTGGGAACACCTCATTTCTTCTATAATAAGAGATGAAGGGATGAACCCTATGGATATAGACATTATAAAAATAACCGATCGGTTTATGTCGATAATAGCAAATAATAGGATAGATTTTAGATACGGTGGGAGGTTTGTGCACACGGCGGCCATATTGCTGAAGATGAAATCTGATATGGTTACAGATGAGATACTTAAGAAAAATATAGAAGCGATAGACAGCGAAAGTGGGAGTAAATACGTCAAGGCGATACCTTATGACATATCAATAACTCCAAAACTGCCGCTTATAAGAAACAGAAAAATAACATTTTCTGAGCTAATAAGCACGATAAGGGAAGCGCTTAAGTACAATGCAAAGCAGAAAATAAACTTTGTCAATAGTTCTGAAAACGCAATGACGTCTTTATAGCCGAACATTCTTATAAG
>DAHXLI010000031.1 GCA_027366075.1 Candidatus Parvarchaeota archaeon
GAAGTGTACGGTCAGTTACTCTTGTAGGAATACGACATTTCAGGATAATTTATTTTGGTGTCGGTTTACTTCTGTGGAGAGCTATAATTTCTTTTCTTATCCTATCCTTAATCTTCTTTAGCGTACTTCTATATCTTATCCAAAATATTTAAACATCGAATTTGTAGGATACCTATGGGTTGGCATAAGATTGTGATGTATACACCGCACGAGTATAAGCAAGAGATGAAAAAAAGAGGCATAGCAATGATAATCTTTGTCGTTCTGCTTATTGCATTTGTAGTAGGTTTTGGGTTCTGGTGGTCTAATATGCAAAACAGCTACCCTTGGGGCGCAGGGGGGTTTATTACTTCGGGCGGTCTACAAGCAGTTAGTATTTTTGGAAGCGTTTGTAATTTAAGTGGACTTTACATTGGTGTTAGTCCTGGAGTAGGTGTTAATATTAATCAGATGCAAGCAACGCCAACTAATGGTTTTAGTGGCGGTAATATTATTAACAGTTCCAGCCCAAATTTATTTTCTGTATATCATTACCCGACACTAATCTGTTCTAAAGCGGGTCAGTATTACTCGGCAGACATTAATGTTTACGCAACGGATACATTCACAGGTGGTAACCCAATAACTGAGGTTGTTACTGGTAAGGTTTGGGGTAACGCGGACGCCTGCCAATTTTCACAAGATTCAATAAGCTGTAATTCATAAACGAAGTTCTTTTCTTATTCTATCTCTTATCTTCTTCAGCGTACTTCTATACTTTATCCCAAACTCCTCTCTGGCTTCTGTGTTATCGTTTCTGCTTATTTCCACTTTAGGAATATCAAATTCTAAAGCTCTTTCATTATTTTCTATATATTTTGCTAGGTTCCTTACGTTTTCTAGTAAAATGTTGTCATAAGTATGCATCTTCCCTCTGAATTCTGTTCTTTTGTTAAAGCGTTCTTTTGTGTTTTTCATATATTTAATAAACTTTACGGTCTTTAAATAAAACGCTAATCATCGCATCGAAAACGAAGTTCAACATCCGCAGGGAAAGATTGGAAGAAGTCGCGGACTTAGCCAGAAAAGACCTGAACGTGCCTTTGTATGGCACTTTCGGAGATACTGATTTAAAATAAGGGATAACGGTATCAGCCTAAAAGTACGCCACCATCGACAACTATTTGACTTCCTGTCATATAAGACGACATATTTGAAGCTAGGAACAATGCTACCTTCCCTATTTCATCTGGATCGCCGAGTCTTCTCATAGGTATCTTGTTCAAGAATCCCTCCATCATTTTCTGCATGTCTACTCCTTGTGGGACCGGGATGCTCTGCTGCAGCTTTTGTACGCCCGGGGTCAGTATTCCGCCAGGAGCTATCGCATTAACCCAGATGCTATACGGGGCAAGTTCTAAGGCTACATTTTTAGTAAACCCCCACAACCCATGCTTTGATGCATCATAGTGCGCAAGACCTACCGAAGAGGGATGTAGCGCATCTATAGAAGTTATATTTATTATCCTACCACCAGCCTTTCTGGTTATCATTTTTTCGCTCACGTATTTCGTGCAGAGAAACGCGCCTTTAAGGTTTACGCTCAATACTTTATCAAAGTCCGCTAAAGACATGTCCATAACAGGAATAGATGGATATACCCCCGCATTATTTACAAGAACGTCTATTGCGCCATGTTTTTTTATAGTTTGATCGACCAGATTCTTTACGTCTTGCTCTGCCGAAACGTCTGTCTTTATAGAAGTAACTTTAAACCCCTTAGCGGACAACTCCTTTTCTGCCGTACCTCCCGCATCACTTTTATCCGCGATTACAACGTTAGCTCCGGCTTCTGCGAAACGATATGAAATTCCATAGCCTATTCCTACGCCACCGCCTGTAACTATTACAGTTTTTCCAATAAAATCTAATAGTTTGTTCACGTTTTCCATGTTTTCTCCTGTAACTAATACCTGACGCCGCACATTTAAATAATGTTTCAGAAAATAGGTCTAATCTTGTTAACTTGTTTATTAAGATAATTCTGACTTTTTCTTGCTGTGCTGGTTACTACTTGTGCTACTTGCGTATCCATAATTGGGCGCCCCTGTCACTACGCTAATATTTGCAAAGCTGCCAGCTATGGGAGAAGTCTGCAGATTGTCTGCCGCTTCTGCCGTGTCTTCCCCGAAATTATAATATGATGGAAAATAAGACAGACTATTCAGAGTATCATTATAATATAACAAGCTAAGGTCCGCATTGAGCGAATCAAAGTAAGTTGACGCACCGTTTCCCGGTCCGCCAAAGACAAATTCGGCGTCATAAGGTATGAACGAAGGCGCAACGTAGTAAGGGGTTATTATTATAGAGATTTTAGTCGCATTTACGTTTAGACTAACATTGTCGTAAAAATGTGCGTTGTAAGCAACTTTTCCGTCTATTATTGTAAAACCTTGCGAATAGCCAAAAGAAATTATCGGATGATCATCTACTATCGATGTTTTTATAATCAAAGTAAGGTTTAATGGCAAATCAGTACTGATTTTATTACTGGTAGCATAAGCATATACGTTTTGTGTGGCGCCTTTGGAAGTAGTGTACGCAAGAACTCCGCCGCTACCATTCACCGCAGAAGAGCTGATATTTGCGCCCTGAGCAGAAGAATTCCATACGTTGTCATCAAAATAGTATAAACCGGAAGAGGTATCAAACTGCGCGACATCCTGAAGCCAGAAAACTTGCGTTTTATTTCCGTCATACGATACGTTTGCAACTACGTTTAGCTGCAGGCTTGCCGTGCTCGGTGAAAGACCGCCTGAAATCGTTGCATTGTAAGCAGTTATTTTACTTATGCTCGCGAGACCTAAAACTTCGCTGGTTTGAATCTGGTAAGAGGATAGCTGGTAGGAGTTACTTATAATCCCATAACTTGCTATCCCGGTCGCAAAGATCGTCCTATTGAATTTATCTGGCACGAGCGAATATGTAAAATCGGCCCCTGCGACTAACTCGTAAAAGCCAGGATTTAAAAGTAAGTGGGTTACCCCAAACGAATTTATTGGGCCGGAATAAACCATCGTGCCATTACTATAGCTTACTTCCAGATCTCCAGAAACGGGGGCAGAGAAATGTACATTGAGCGCACCTGGCCAGGCCGCATTAAAAGACGCCGTAAACTTTGGAGCAAAGTTAAGGAAACCTGAGGCATAAACAAAAATTATTATGAAAGCTACAATTCCCACGATTGCCAGCTTATTCAGAATAGGGGGCCTGGAGTTCTCCTTGCTCTTTCCGAGTATCTCGTTTATTTCCTTCTCATAATTCTCCATGGATAGAATAATTACTGTTCTTTTATATGCTTAAACCATCAAAGCCATTTTTAATAGAATGGGCCCAAAGGGATTCGAACCCCTGATCTTCCGCATTTTGAGCAAACCCGTCAAGCGGACGTCGTAACCACTGGACCATGGACCCACATTACTTCTAAAAGGACAAACACTTAAATATCTTTTGTAATAACATAGGATATGCATTACGATTTGAACTATGTGGAAGAGAACAAGGAAGCGCTTGTCTCTTCCATAAAGCGAAGATTTCTTACCTCACCTACCAAGGACCCTGTTGGCAGGATAATAGAATTAAACGATACTATCAAAAAACTTAGAAAGGACGTGGACGAGATGAGACATCAAAGAAACGTCGTAAGTATGGAATTCTCAAAACAGAAGGAAAGGGTGGAATCTAAAGAAACCGAGCGAAAGAAGATAAGAAATCTGATGGATGATATAAAAACCCGAGAAGACGAGATAGCCTCAAAGGAGGAGGAAGCGAAAGACTTGTTTTTATGGCTGCCGAATGTCATAGGCGGCAAAACTCCAGATGGTAAAGATGACAGTTATAACGTAGAAATAAAAAAGGTCGGAGAAATAAAGAAAAGAAGCTTTGAGGTCCAAAGCCACATAGACATAGGCGAGAAGAGGAACCTTATAGACGTTGAGAACGCCGCAAGAGTAACCGGTAGCCGGTTCTTTTATCTCAGCGGCAAGTTAGTACAACTTGCATTGGCGTTGGAGATGTACTCTATATCGAAGATATCCGAAAAGGGGTATACGCCGATAATCCCTCCTTTCATGATAAAAAAAGACGTTTATGACGGGATAGCCCACATGGCGACCTTTGAGGATGCTTTGTATAAGGTAAGCGGGGTGGAGGACACGGGAGAAGAAGACAGGTTCCTAATATCGACTACTGAACACCCAATGATAGCCAGATATGCCGATACCAGCATCTCAGAAAAGGACCTGCCGATAAAGTTGGTTGGAGTAAGTCCTGCGTTCAGGAAAGAGGCCGGTGCTCATGGAAAAGATACCAAGGGCATATTCAGGGTACACCAATTCGACCAGACAGAGCAGATAGTGTTTTGCAAGCCAGAAGATTCGCATAAACTGCACGAAGAGACGCTTAGCAACGTCGAAGGGATGTGGAAAGAGCTCGGCGTGCCGTATCGAGTAGTAGACTGCTCCGCCGGAGACATGGGAATAAGAGACGTGCATCAATATGATATCGAGGCCTACCTTTACTCGCAGGAAAAGTACAGAGAAGTAGGGTCGTTCGACGACACCAGTGACTGGATATCCAGGCGGCTAAATATAAGATACGCGGATAACCAAGGAAACAAAAAATACGTCAACACCCTGGATGGCACCGGTCTACCGATACAAAGGACTATAATCGCAATAATGGACGCTTACCAAGACAAGGACGGCGTAATAAAAGTACCGGAAGTCCTTGTGAAATATACTGGATTCAAAGAGATCTAGATCATCACCGCAGTCTGGCAATGAACTTTTAAGTAAATAGATTATTTATTCTAGCGCTGCCTACAGTCATTATCACAGGCAAACTTATGGCAGACGGGGTAGAAAATCTTGTTGGCGATTCTATGACTAAACCTACAAATGCCATAAAACGGCCTTACAAACTCATAGATATAATACAAGAGACCCCGAACGTAAAGACCATGCGATTCAAATCCGAATTCGGCGAGAAGATGGACTTCAAGCCGGGACAATTTGTACAAATAGGATATAGCAGCGATGGCTCCAAAATCGACGTTCAAAGGCCATATTCGATAGGCTCTGCCCCGCGTTCCGATGTCGTGGATTTTTACATTGAGATGATCAACGGCAAACTTACCTCTATTCTCGACAAGGCTAGAGTAGGGGAGATTTACAACGTAAGCGTGCCAAACGGCAAAAACTTTGAATATTCTCCTAGCCAAAATAAAAAATCATTGTTCATAGCGGCTGCGACCGGAATCGCTCCGTTCATATCCATGTTAAGATACATAGAACAAAATCAGATACGAGAGGACATAGTGGTTTTATACACCGTCAGGACGAAAGTGGACATAATAAGAGCAGCCGAGCTAGAAGAATTTAATAAAAAAGGAATAGCAAAAGTCGTTATAACCCTTACGCGGCCGACGGAAAGTCTAAATTGGACGGGAGAAACCGAAAGGATTAATGTGGGTAAGATAAACAAATATGTGCCAGATGTAAAAGAAAGAACGGTTTACCTTTGCGGCTCAAACCAATTTAATTCTGCGATGACGGAGCTCTTAAAATCGTGCGGCGTGCCTGCCGACAAGGACCACATAAAGCATGATGTGTGGGGTGGCCACTAAATTCCGTGTTGGAGAGTATTCAACGATTGGGTAATACCATAGTAATACCTAAAAACTATTTATAATCAGACTAGTCTAAGTAATGTTTATAAGATAAAAAATATGTTTAATTTTGGGAGGAAATTATGAGTGTAAAAAGATCTTCTAGTCTGGAAACTCTTCTTGTTAAGAGTCCAAAGGTGAAAACTGCATCGAAAGATGATGCTAAATTAAGGTTGGTTTTGATATCCGAACCGGAACTTGCGACTAAGTTGAGCGATTACCCGGCTCTTTACAATGCCGGTGAAGTGATAAAGAAATACGACGGTCGAATAGACGCCATAATACTAAACGGGGGGATGGCTCAGGTCCCTAGTAAATACAGCAAGAGGCGCGGAGAGAGATTTGACCTTCTGGAAGATCGACTGAAAGAGACTTACGGCGTAAAAATATTCAAAGAGGTCAAAGGCGGCGCTTCCGGAAGCGATTCCATAGACTCCATGCCAGAAGCACTTCGCTTGGCGAGGATCCAGATGAGGAACATACACGAACAGGCGAAGAGCAAGGGCATACCTATCTATTACATCTTCGCAGAGAACGACTACAAGAATGTAAGTGACCTTATAACTGTGTTTGATAAGGTAAAAGCATACGTTGATAAGAACCAAGATAAGGAAGAGACGGAAGACGGTTTCCCGAACATGGTAAAAGGTGTCGATCAAAGCCTTCTGGCATTCGTACAGGACAGCTACAAAATAAAGGCTTCCCAATGGAAGAACAAGGACAAGGGCGGGATAAAGGACATGGCTTTGAA
This sequence comes from Candidatus Parvarchaeota archaeon, assembly GCA_027366075.1. Lineage (GTDB taxonomy): Archaea > Nanobdellota > Nanobdellia > Parvarchaeales > Parvarchaeaceae > Parvarchaeum. The sequence goes on from DAHXLI010000031.1 coordinate 6,462, forward strand.
CATGTACAAACAGTGGATCGCATCAATATTCTCCGATAAAGACAGCGGGGAGGACCAGACGCTTAAAATACTTGACGGACGGGAAGGGAAGGAATCGACAGACTTGATGACCATGAAAAGGTTTGAAAATGACCTGGAAATAAACGGCGTCAAGATAAGGGCGATGCACGCAATCAATGGCCTTTACTCCGGAAACAACGAGGCTAAACCCACTGAAAGAGGCAGCGTAATGGCGATAGACAACGCGAACAAAGACGCGTTGCATGGGAGATTAGTCGACGTATATATAAGGTCGCACGAATCTGCAACGCAATTTACCGCAGTAGATTTTAATTCCAGAGAAAACCCGGTATATTTCATAAACTCGGGCCCCTTACAAAGCCTTGATTCGCAGATAAGAAAGCACTCGAGTTGGAATAAGACTACAAACGCTAAAAGAGTCGATCAAGCCGAAGACAGCGCAATGCTGATATTCTCCATGGGCGCAGATTCCAGAGTCGACCTCCAACATGTCGGACTCAGGGCGCTTAAAGACGGGACCGATATATCTGCCCTTGAAAGAGCCGCTTCTAAAGAATTATACGAGACCGTGCAGATATCCGATGCGCATGTAGGCGCGCCGAGCATGACTTCTTCTTACGAACTTATGGAAGCGATACCACTAGAGTTAGCAAAGAGCACGATACCGAAGGAGCACAGGTACCTGTTCTTCTTGGGAGACATGTTACATGGCGGATCCGACAAAGCATCTTGGACGGACATACTCTGGCCACAAAGAGGCACTAGAGATGAGCTCCTTAAGAAGCTTAGAGACGCGAAGACGGTAGAAGAAAAAGCCAACGTATTGAGGGAGCTTCTTGACGGCGTCGCTACTCCAGACCTGGGAAGACAGGCAAGAGAAGCAGACAAGGTCCTTATAAGTAGGATAGCAAACTATTTCGATACCGCTTACGTCGTGGATGGAAACCACGTAGAAAAAGCCGCCGGCCACGCAGGTGAAAGCGGTTTCCTTGGCCCAATACTCGAACACGCCGGCACGAGGGAAGTAAAGTACCCAGACCAGGTTTCATTAAGAAATGAGGACCTTACTTTAGGGCCTTATAATCTATTCATGCTGCACAGCCCGGGTTATAGGGGCGGTGTGGACGCCGGCACGGCTTTGGCTTACAAAGTGATAAAAACTGGCAACGACAATGTGCAAATGGTCTTTGCCGGGGACTGCCATGAGGAACACGCCATGTTTTTCGCAAAGTATAACAATCAGACGGAAAAATGGGACACGTTCCTAGCGATGACTTCCGCGGCTTTACAAGACGTTACCAGCTTTGAAAAGAAGATAGTCTCAAAGAACAAGTACACCAGAGGTTTTGAGATGACTTACCTGCCTATAAACCCAGAGATAGGGACGTCTTATATAAGACACACATTCATACCAGCGCAGGCCCTGAGAAAAACTTTGGACAAGAGCGGCGGTTCCGAATTGGAAAAGATCGTCAAATTAAGATACTCTTGATTTAAGCGCATACATATAAATGTAGGATTTCTCTAAAGACGATGAAAGCGGGAGAAAAGGAGTCAGAGGCAATAATCGACTTCATAAAAGCCAACGATGACTTCTCGATCTTTTATCATCTGGATGGCGACGGCATAACGAGCGCGGCCATACTCGCCCAGGCCATAGAAAAACTCGGCAAAAGGTTACGTGGCGTAAGGCCGACTAATTATGAAGACTTTGAAAACGGCATAAATCTGTCGGATTTTAGCGACACTGTAGTGATCTGCGATTTGCAAGTGCTTGAAAGTTATATACCCGAGCTAAAAACCAAAAATCTTTGTGTGATAGACCACCACGAGGTCATAAATCATGCTGGCATTATCTACATAAACCCAAAAATGTGGGGAGACCTCACTTATACCCCCTGTGCCCTTCTAACATACCGATTATTCGAAAAATTCGTGCCTGAGTTGGATTGGGTCTCGGCCATCGGGCTTGTAAGCGACGCGGGCGGAAAGGAAAACGGCAAATGGCTCCGCGAAGTCGCTGGAAAATACGGCGTCAAACTAAAAGACGACGAATACCTTTACGACAACGAATTTGGCTTGGTGGCTTCCATGCTGAATTCTATGACATTGCAATACGGACGCGATGGCGCGGATGAGGCTCTGGGGATCCTGCTTCAGACCAAGTCATTGAACGAATTGCTGGCCAACCAGAAGCTGATCTCCGCCAACAACAACGCAAAGAAAGAAGTATACCAGTTAAGGGAAGATTTTGAAAATAAAAAAGAAGCTTATGGCGACCTGATATATTTCTTCGACGTGCCTTCCATAAAAAAACGCTATTCTTCGTCGGTAATAACCCCGTTGAGCATCGAAAAAAGTTATTATGGAAAAATCCTAGTATTTATGACGAGAGTAAACGGTGATACGATGCGCGTGAATATAAGGGCAAACGGCCTGGATGTAAAGCTTCCGCACGCCTTAAGGGAGATATTTACGAAGATCAAGGGCAATGGTGGCGGGCACAATCCAGCGGCCGGCGCTTCGATAAGGCCACAAGACAAGGATAAATTTAAGACCCTCTTCGCAGAAGAAATGAGAAAACAGCTTGATAAAAGATTTAGTAGTTAAAAAAGCATACAATAACGTGATGGTAAGGTCGGTTTTACTTTTTGTGCATGGTTACACAAACCAACCAAAAGAATTGCATAGGCTGTGAAAAGAGGTTGTGAGCGATAGATTGCGCACTGCGCATAAATTAGCAGAATTTTTTAATGCGACCGGTGTTGTTAGCTACTTAATATTGTCCGGCGGCGCAATAAATGATGTTGTAGAATTTGGATTAAAACAAGCCATTACCGAGATTTTCTTTTAGCTAAAGCATACTATTTTTTCGTCCAAAGTCTTAAAATTCTGGCATCCTTGAAAGGTCCACTATCGACATCTCCGCGTCTTTGAACTTGTCGAACTCTGCCTCTAATTTTGAAGTCCCTTCCGACTCCTCCACTATGAGCGTGACCATTATGACGTTTAAACCAAATGCCAGCGGCTGTATCTCTATATTGTATACCGCGCCGTGCTTGGCTAGGAAGTCCTTCACTTTTACTTTAAGTTGGTCTATATTTTCAGAGACGTCCTTCGGGAGCGCTTTTACTTTTAACACTACTTTTGCCATAGATCAAGGCCCTATGAATCCGCATACTGGACACGTGAACTCGGTCCCTTTAATCCTACATTTGCCACATCTGACAATGCCGTTGTTGCAATTTGAGCATTGGAAAAGAACGGAATCTCCGATTATGGATATATCCCTACCACACGAACTACAAAAGTGCTCCTTATTCTGCCCTTTTTCTTCTCCCATTCGTAATTCTATTGTATTCGTCTATTTATAACTTTCTTTTGTCTAAAATAAATATTTATGGTGGTGTAGCTTAGTTCTATTGTAATATGGCTAGATCTCTTGCAAAAACTACTGCTCTAAAGACGGGCTCGATAAAACAAGTCATACTCATAAGAAAAGACCTGAATATGGGGGCCGGCAAAATCGCCGCCCAAGCATCGCATGCAAGTATATTGGGTTATCTCGAAGTAAACCGCCTCTACCCTGCGATAGCCGAGAAATGGCTTTCCGAAGGACAGACAAAGATAGTCTTGAGGATAGCCGACGAGAAAGAGGCTGATGGCGTAAAGAAGAAGTTAAGGGACGCCAAGATACCGTTTAAAACCGTAAAAGACGCGGGCCAGACACAGGTGGCGCCGGGTACGGAAACTGCCATAGGGATAGGCCCTTATTACGAAAAGGACATAGATGGGATAACTGGTAAAATGAGGCTTTTTTGATACTATATATATGTCTAATCCACTGTATCTGATACTTTTGGCAATCGACTACTACGACCCATTGATACTATACTTATTCATAGGGGCGATAGCGGCTGGGACCGCATTCACATATCTATACCGACTTAGGATAGGCCTGATGACGACGATACTCATGTCGGCGTTCTTCTTCAGCATCGGCTTCACCGCCTTCTACGTTTATATCCCATTGATCGTCTCGATCGTATTGTTGTTTGCAGAAGTCTTCGATTTCAAGAACCTTGGCAGACGTTTCGAGAATTCGATCAACTGGCTATATCTTTATTACAGGAGCAAAAGGTCTAAAAAACCAAAGCAGGCCGTAAAAAACTTATAAAGCTTAAACTTTATTATCTGTAATAAAGCATCGGTAGTCAAGCGGTAAGACACCACCCTGCCACGGTGGAGGCCCGGGTCCGAATCCCGGCCGATGCAGATTTTATTTATGTACTTTGACGTAGACGTAGAAAAAAGCAAGGTGGATTGGAAACGATTCGAAAATGACGTCTCTGAAATATTCGAAAAATTTGGATATTCCGTCAAGAGGGACGTAAGGTTCAAGACTTCCGGTAGATTCCAGATCGATTTGATCGCTTATGACGAAAAACGCTGCTTCTTCGTCGACTGCAAAGACCACCGCTATATAGCGCCGGCGCAGGAAGAAACGTTCATAATGAAACAGAAGATTAGGGCGGAAAATTATATAAAATTAAAACCCGAGCTTCAATACAAGAAAAAGATCATACTTCTTGTTACGAGGAACAAGACCGGCTCGCTTATGAACCACACAGAAGCCGGGGCAAAAGTCTTTGGCGTAGACGTGGCTGGGCTGCAAGATCTATTAGTCAACATTTATAGATACGACGAAGAGCTATACTATTTTTAGGAACGTCTACTTTTTACTCTATCCTATTCGCAAGGATAAATGACATGTTTGCGTTCGGATTCAGCTCGTATTCAAGCTTAAGCGGATAATTATTGGAAAATGACATCTTTACCTGTTTATCCGGATCTAGGGATGTCAAGAATTTAGTAAGGTACTCGATGGAGTATTTCGATCGCGTTATCTCTTCCGCTTTTATATTGAATATCTCCTTATTATCGTTTATAGACAGGTCCTCCGTGAATTCCTTTTCCTCGCTTTTAGCGCTGAGTATGACTCTCTGTCCTTCGACAGTCAGATACAGGGAATCGTCGACCAGAAAACCCGCTTTTATCGCTTCCTTTACGAGCGCGCTTAACACTGTCACTTCTGCGGAAAATTTCAGTTGCGGCACCTTCTGCGCCGTATAATTCTCGTCTATCAATGGTATCGCGAAATGAAGCTTGTTCTTGCCGCTTATGTCGAGGTTCAGTCTATTTTTAGAATCGGTAAGCCGCAGTTTATCGTCTTTTTTCAAAAGTTTTAGGATGCTGTTTAAGTCGTCGAGGGAGACCGATAGTTTCGTGTCGCTCTCTACGTTAAAACTGTTGAATAGTCCCTTTGCGCCCTGGAACATTATCATTGCGATATTCGCCGGATCCATCGCCTTTATGGAGAAGCCTGCATCGGTAAAATCCAATGATACATCGGCCATTAGACTGCCGACGGTCTCCATTATCCTTTTAAAAAGATCGGCATCCTTGAATTCAACTTCCATTATTTAATAAATCGCCCCTAATGTTTAAATACTTATTGTAATAATCATATTCTTTTTCGGATATTTTCTCGATTGATTCAGTCCTTAGTTCTATCTCGTTGTTGTCCGCTGGCACTATCCTGCCAACTACGGTCACAAACGCGCCTTTTTCCGGCTTGTAACCGGGATTCAGCGGCGGAAGGCAAGTCAGCTTCTTGATTTTGTCCGATATCTCAAACGTCCCTATCTTGTCGTCATAAGATTCAACCAAACCCACAAGTCTTACTCTTACGTCTGAGTTTGGATCTATCGTCTTTATAGACCTTTCTTTTATTATGTTGCTTTCCATCGCACCTATTTTGAGGAGTTATTCGAACTATTTACGGTTTTATTTGCCACGTTTATAACGATCATAAAAGACTTGGATAGTACACAGTTATAATATTTAGAAGTGAGCGTGACGTTCGCGGCATAGTCGCCTGCCGATTGTGGATATGAAACCTCGTATTCTGTGTAAGATTTCTGATCGGGCGAGGACGTGAAGGACGGCGCTACGAGTATATCAAGAGACGGATGCGATGACACGGATAAGTTTATGTCTTGAGTAACGTTCCCTGTGCTAGTTACATAGATCACGCCGAACGTGTTTGTACCTGTCGATGCATTTATGTTAGAGGTGTTATAAGTGAAGCCAAGCTTCGCCCCAGCGCAGTTTATTGTCTCGAGGGTGCCGGACGCATTCGTTTCGAGCGACGAAATATATATCGCTGCTATAAGCCCTGCTACGAGGATTAAAACCGCTACGACGACGTAAATTTGCTTTTTCGGCATAACAAAGTAATGTATTAATTTAATAAAAACGCCACGTTAATAAATCTTCAGTTTAAAGAGAGTTTATATGATAAAAATCTTGGATAACGATCTTGTTTATAAACCTTCTGAAGATTCTTATCTTTTGTTGAAAGCCGTAAAATACGCCAGGGGCGAGGTACTTGACATGTGCGCCGGGAACGGCATAGTCGGCCTGACCGCCGCAAAGAAGTCTAGGAAAGTCACCCTCGTCGATGTAAACAAAAACGCATTGGCTCTGATAATAAAAAACGCGGAAACAAACGACATTAAAAACTATGAAGTTGTCCACTCGGATCTTTTTGGTAATCTTAGAAAACGCAGATTTGACGTCATCTACATGAACCCCCCATACCTTCCCGGAAAGGTTAAAAAAAATGATTATTTAGATGTGGCGACGCTCGGCGGAAACAACGGTTACGAGTTTACAATCAAGGCGATTAAAAGACTTAAGGCGCATTTAAACGAGGGTGGGCATGCGTTCATAATTTTATCTACCTCTTACGATGTGGATAAGGTTTATAAACTGCTGGAATCTATTAACTTTAAGTTCGTCGTAATAGACGCTAAGAAATTCTTTTTTGAAGAGTTAATCCTTATCGAGATATATGAAAAGCGCGGGCATAGCTTTTGCGAATAAACGAGTCATCGTAGCGATACTGATAAATTCCACCGTGCAGATACACCGTGTTAAGGATGTAAACGAGGCAAAAGACATACTCTCCGTAGCAAAACCGGACGTAGTCGGAATAGACATTAGTTCTTCTGACATCTACGAAGACATCGAATATAGCTTTAATGCCATTAAGATCGCAAGGCCACCAAAAGAATACTCAGACAAAACGATCGACAAGCTCACTATGCTCAATATAACTAAAGAAGAGGATAAACCAGCTATAATCTCCGCGTGGCTGGCTATAGAAAAATCGTCTTCTTAAGACATCGGTTTCTGGACTAGAACGTCGCCCTTCTCCACTTTCACGAAGTTAGGGACTATAAGCACATAGTCTTCGTCTATCCCGACTATCTGCGCTTCGGCCGCGTCTGCGCTCCTTTTCATCTTTGTTATAGTGCGCTTAAGCTCGTCCATCCCGCCTTTTTCCTTTATCTCTTTGACTTTTATAAACGATAACGTTGACCCGGATCTTATGTCGTTCAAAACCGAACTGGCATCTTCGAATTTTACCAGCGAATAATATTTTACATAAAGTTTAGTAGTCGGCTTTTCCCTCTGGTCTACTTCTAACTCTACATATTCCTTCGACTCTTCAAGGTTGACGTTCTTCCTGAATAAATTCAAGAAACTATCGAATGATAAATCTGCCATAAATACACCTCTCAATTCTATTTTTTATATTAATATGATGCAATTTTTTATATTTAAATGCTTTTTACACGGCAAGCAAGATTCTCGTTAGACGGTATAAAGTCGATTCGATATTAAACGTCCGGCAACGTTTAGACATTAACATTTTAACAAAGCATGCCTTGTTGCGGTTTATTGCACGCTACCAAAATTTACTGTTGGCATCACGCCGTTCGGGGGATACGCACGTGCATCCACCCAGTACCATTTCGATGTCATCCCGGAAGGAGCGTATGGAAAGAAGCCAACACCGATTCTTATGGTTTGCACATTCGTACACCGAGAGTCATATAGAGCTATGTGTGGCGTACCATAATCAGAGCTGACGTAGAAACTGTTGCCCGCCAGATAAAAGAGACTGGAAGCCTGCCCGGCATAAACGGCCAGATAGTCACTTGCATTGGCATAACCACCCGCTAGATTACCGAAGATTTGGCCGTCATTGTATTCGGCATTCCCAGGCTGGTGAATCGCTAGAAAGCTGCATCCATTGGCAGTAGCCGTCTGATTTGTTTCTAACAAGCCGCCGTTGGCACCAGAGGTGGAAGCTAAGAATGCATCCACAATGATTGGGACTGAAAAGGTGCTCTTTGAGTAAAGCCATCCCCCTAACGCACCGGAGCCCGAGACGACCGTCCCTACAAGCCCAGCCCCGGTAGAGAAAGTCGCACCGCCCACAGAACCGTTTATTTCCTGCCATATCCCTGTGTTAAAGGACGCGCTGGCGAAATTGTCATATAGATTAAAGATGTTCGCACCGTCGTCGTATTCGCCATAGGTGGGGGAAAGCTGCGGAGCTTCTCCTATATTATTTGGATTGAACAGGTTTGATGTAGTCGGGGCAAAGCCCATATAAATCGTCAATTTCTGGCCTGCTCCGATGCTGCCGAGCTTCAGCCAGAAAACGGAATAGTGGGAAGAGCTGCTTTCCAGCCACGACGGGATCACCTTACCATCCGAATAGTAGAAGACCACGTT
>DAHXLI010000044.1 GCA_027366075.1 Candidatus Parvarchaeota archaeon
TCTTTACCCTAGTTCGAATCGAGGTCTGTAACTCGGCCTCGTGAACGTCGGAATCCGTAGTAACCGCAAATTTCACCCGTTTTTGTGCTCCCCCGCCAATTCCTTTAAGTTTCGACCTTGCGATTATACTCCCCAAGTGGCTTACTTAACGCCTTCGCTGTCACACTGCATTTCCTCAAGGAAATGCAACGTATAGTAAGCAGCGTTTACTGCTAGGGCTACCCGGGTATCTAATCCGGTTTGTTCTCCTAGCCTTCGTCCCTCACCGTCAGGTCCGTTCTGGGAATGCGCCTTCGCCACTGGTGGTCTTTTCCAGATTAAAGGATTTTACTCCTACCTAGAAAGTTCCCATTCCCCCTCCCGGCCTCTAGTCTGAAAGTATTCATACCATATTGTCCAGTTAAACTGAACGATTTAAGCACGAACTATTCAAACCAGCTACGAACGCTTTAGACTCAATAATAATGGTCACCACTCGAGCGACGGGTATTACCGCGGCTGCTGGCACCCGTTTGCCCCGCTCTTATTCGCCATGCCATTTAAAAACATGGCAAAAGTTCCTTCTTAAAAAGAAGAAACACTTGGGATCCCCCTATCACACTTTCGTGCATTGGAGAGTTTTCGGGACTGCTGCACACCGTAGCGCTAGGGTCCTTGTCTCAGTACCCTTCTTGGGGAAACCACTTCCATGGCCCCTACTGATTTTAGATTTGGTGAGCCGTTACCTCACCAACAGTCTAATCAGGCATAGACCGATCGTAATGCGATTTATAACGGTAATAGCCATAAACCTTTCACAATAAAATCGTTTCAGAAACTATTGCTATGGAGTATTAACCTCAGTTTCCCGAAGATATTCTCCTCATTACGGTACGTTATCTATGTGTTGCCTAAGCCGTACGCTATCCATCCTTACCGAACAGATAAAACTTGCATGTCTCATTCGAATCCCAATAGCAGTGACCTCCAGCAGGATCAACTGGAATTGTGCGTCGATATCATCATACATGAATATGAATTCTTGCACTCATTTCTCTCATCTGCTTATCTCTAAGCATCGAACTTATTTTTAGTCTACTATATGAAAATCGCGCCTTCACAGCACCTTTTTAGGCACTCTAACGCATCCGGGATATTGTAGACGATTACTTATTGAGAACGAACAGCTTTAAATACTTTTTTGAGCAGCAAAATTTATTTCTGTAGGAATAAGGCATGTTATAACTGGCTTATAAAAAGCATTTCCTACCGAACGATCTTTTTATAGATTTTCCGATTCGGCATCAACGTCTTCCTATTCGTCTAAAATGCTCTCTCTTACGAATTCAAAGTTAATCCTAAACGGCTTATGACTAAAGGCTCCTTGTTCAGCTGAAGCGTACGATAAAGTGTAAGCGCCTGCTTCTTGTACTACATCTAAATCACAAGACAGTATTTTTGAATAATCTATTTTTTGAGCGTAACTCTCTTGACTTCTATTTGTCGCTGCATTATATTTTGCTGTTTCTAAAAGCGAGAATCCTACTACCGCTTTAGAAACTGTATCTTCTAATTTGCCTTCGAGGTTGTTCTTTTTCATAGTACAATCTATGTCATTCATTGTTTATAAATGTTTATTTGTTAGTAGTTAATAATAAATTTATTATCGCGCTTTTATTTTAAATAGCGTTTTTATAATATACTAACTGTAAATTCCAATGCGACGCTTTATTTTGTATTCAAGAATAGGATATACCGGCCCGTTTAAAGGTTCCTTGCTGGATGCCGGCAGACTTGACACGGTTTATCAGTGTATTTTGACTTCGCTTTTCGTATCGCATGGGATAAGGCGGGACGTGGAGTTCCATGCATTCCTTTATGGAAAGCCAAATCCGCCGCTACACCTAATAGTAGACGGAAGAACTCTGCATGACATAAGAATCGACGAGAATACCTGGAAGGAGACACTTAACAAAGTGTTGAGTGGCGGGACCCACCCCGGAGTCAGTATATGCAAAGAAGGTATAGAAGTGTACGCGAAATCGCTTAATGAGTACTATATATTAAATGAAAAGGGCGAGGACATAAAAAATGTAAACTTTAAAGACCCTTCTTTCTTTGTCGGTGACCATGTAGGACTACCAAAAAAATTCGAGGACGCACTGTCAAAAAATGGTGCTAAGAAAATATCTATCGGCAATGAGAGATACCTGGCTGCCTCTACGATAGATATAACGAATTATATACTTGATGAAAAGGGTATAATATAATTAATAATATTCTAGGTTCTGACGTACGTAAACTAACGGAAAAAGCCATCTACTTCCTTTTTTATATTTAGCCGTATGTCTTCGGCCTGCTTGTCACTTTCGTAAAGGCGTCTTGGCCACATAAAACCTTTTAGCCCATCCCCTTTTTTTCTTGGTATTATATGTATATGCAGATGAGGTACGCTTTGACTGATCGTATTATTTATTATGATTAGAATGCCTTCCGAAGACATTGACTTCTTTACAGCTGCTGACAGAATTTTAGCGTTTTTGAACAATTTTGATACCAGTTCGTCTGGAACGTCCATTATCGTTTCGAAATGTTCCTTTGGTACGACCAAACAATGACCATAGAAAATCGGTTTATAGTCCATAAATGCAAACGTTGTCTCGTCCTCAAAAACTGCATTAACGCTTTTCTCTCCCTTTACAAAAGCACAAAATTTACAGTCGTTTTCCATGTAACTATCCATTATTATTGATTAGTTGACCTCCTGGGCTCAAAAAGCTTATTCTTCATAAATTTACCACTGTATTATCGTATCAACAAGTATTAAAATAGGGCACTTCTTATAATTACGTGGAAAAGCTGAAGATAGCGTTCTACACTGACAGTTATCTCCCTATAAAGGATGGCGTTACAAGATACATAGCCACAATGCGTAAGGAACTAGAAAGAAGGGGGCATGAAGTCTTTGTAATAACCGCTGGCGACAGAAAGACACGTGAACTGGCCGAAACCGACCCGCACCTTATAGTGCTTAGGGGGATAAAATTCATAGATAACAAATCTGTTTTAGCTCTAGACCCGACTGTACTCTTGCAAGCGATAACCGGTAGAAATTTTGATATAATACACGCGCATAGTCCGTTCTCTGTCGGCCTGTCGGCTGCATTTATATCAAGAATCACGAAAGCAAGGCTAGTTAGCACGTTCCATACTCATTTTTTCCACAGGCTTGCCCTTTCAAAATACATATCGTATACTTCTGAATTTCTGTCTTCTAACCGTGTTTTGCTTAAAATATCAAAGTTTTTTATGGTTGGATACTTGAAATTATATTACCTTGGCTGTGATAAGGTGATCTCCCCTTCTAAATTTGCTAAGAGACTTCTACGAAGAAACGGCATAAAAAACGTTGAGGTTGTGGAGAACGGCGTAACGATAACGGATAAGCTCAAAATAAGCAAAGGCGAGTCTAGGAAACTGCTTGGATTCTCAGGAAAAGATAAGATAATATTATACTTGGGCAGAGTCGACAAAGAGAAAAATTTAGCGTTCTTGCTAAAGGCAGCCAAATCCCTTGCTAAAAAGGGCTTTAAGATAGTGATAGCTGGCCGCGGACCGCACCTTGACTACTACAGAAATAAAAGCATGATGAGGGGGCTTGAAAATGTATATTTTGCTGGTTTCATAAAAGAAGAAGAAAAGAAGTATTATTATAGGGCGGCGGACATATTTTGCAATCCATCCACATTCGATACCGCATGCATAGCGGATCTAGAGGCCATGAACTTTAACCTACCGATACTTGTGCCCAAAATCGGCGCTCAAGCAGAATTTATCACTAAAGGAAATAGCGGAGAAACGTTTAGTACAAACAACGTTTCAGAATTCGTTGCAAAAGCGACAAAGATTATGAAGAGTAAAAGACATTATCTCCCGAGATTTGTGGCCAGGAAATTTAATATACGGGCTTCGGCCGATAAACTTGTGACACTATACAGAAAAGTATTATCAAAGAAACGCACCATATTCTAGTACATGCAAAAAAAAATAAAAACCGCTATTTCCGTTATAAATCGGTGCAAGGGCGACAAAGGTTTCTACGCGAGTGCAGAAAGATACAAATACGAATATTGGACCCGAGATCTTTGCTATTGCATTGATCCGCTTATTTCCCTCGGTTTTGCAAAAGACGTGAAAAGCCACCTGCTCGCTATATGGAAAAGACAAACCATCACTGGAGAATTACCAAGATACATCATAGACAGACGCTTTAAATGGCTATCAGGAAAATTCTTCATAAAAATAAGAAATCGAAAGGTCGTAAGCACTATAAAGTCACTCAAAACGATGGAAACCAGATTCAATGAATGGACGGTCGATTCCACTCCATTAACAATCCTAGCTACTTACAGATACGCGATAAAGTCCGGTGACTCGCACATAATAGATGTGTTACAACCACAAATAAAAAAAGCGCTTTGGTACAACAAACTGCACATAAAAGAGTTCCTTATAAGGGGCGGAGACTGGAGAGATTCTATGCCATGGCTTAGAAATAAGTTTCTTCTTTCCAACAACGTAATGCTTTATGACCTCTATAAAACGCTTGGAGAAGGTGGGAAGGCGACCCTAGTAAAGGACAGGATAAATTCTGAGTTCTGGAATGGCGAGTATTACACAGATTTTATTGGAAGTGCAAACTTTGACTGCTTTGGTGCATCGTCGGCTGTCCTTTCGGGGATAGTGCCAAAAGGCCATTTTAAAAAGCTTTCAGAGAAGATTGTATCCGCTTCTTCAAAGTACGGGATAAAGAACTTGCTTGAGGTTAAACCCGTAAGCAGCAATGAAGACCGAGTTACTGAAAGCTGCAACCAACGATATGCCGTCTGGCCGCTGGTAGATGCTTACGCTATAATGGCTCTCAAAAAGATGGGTGCAAATGCTATGGCTAAAAAAGAGCTCAAAAAAATGGAAAATTTATCGGGATTCCGAGAATGGTACGATCCAGACACTGGAGAAGGACACGGGAGCAGAGATCAATTATGGAGTGCCGTGGCTTATTACGAGCTCATAAAAGGTGCTTGATTGGTGATTATTTCATCGTTTTAAAGTAGTAAAAGTACTTATATAAGTGCTTTTCTTTAAGATGCTATGGAAAGTAGTCTTGAACGTATAATAGAACTAGCAAAGATGAAAAGAAGAACGGGTAGAATAGCAGGTACTTCTTACTTCTTTAAATCAAAATCTGGTCTTTTTAGATCAAGATACGGAAAAAGAACTAAAAAATATGGCGTAGAAATATCTATAGAAGACGAGTACAACACACTTACTAAAATACATGAAGTTATTCCTGAAAATTCCCCTAAACCGATTACACTTATAAGAGATGATAAGGGGTCCCCAAATGGCTATCTTATGACTATTGTACCTGGAAGGAAATTAGAACGGTATTTATCTATCCCAGACAAAACTAGAAAAAGCCTTGCTAGTGCATTAACAAAACTGCGTGAAAGTAATGTAGTACATGGGGATTTAAGAACTAAAAATATACTTGTAACTGGAGATAATGTAAGTATAATAGACCCTTTTGGTACAAATTGCTACGCTGATTACAAGAAAAAAGATGCCGAACAAGATGCGGTTTTTGAAAATTCCATTATGAAAGCATTCCCGCCACACACGCAAACTTCTGGCAATCCATACGGCGTTCTATTAGCCCTTGTGGACCGATTTAAATACGAGTTTAATGCAAGAGTAGCTTACCATATCGGGAATAGAGGTTCAACGAATATTCCATACTTGCGATAAGTTAATAAAGCGTAACTAAGACTTGGGGTCAGCCGGATTTGAACCGACATCAAACGCTTTCTTCTAATCATCCTTTAAAAGTCATTTTTCCAGACGAGCTGGAGGCGTTTGTTCTACCGGGTTAAACTATGACCCCTAGGTAAATATTTTATACTTATCCTTGTTCTCCATCTCTTCCAGTATCCTTCCTTCTATGCTTCTCACAATATTGGAAGAAAGCTGGAGTCTCTCATCTATTTCTGCGTAAGACTCAAAAGATTTTTTCTTTCTCTCTTCTAGTAGTTTCTGTGTAAGTTTTTTGCCCATCCCGGGAATGAGCTCCAAAGCATGCAGTCTTACGTTTATCGGACCGAGCGTGTTTATCGTTCCTACGTACTTCTTTTCGTTTTCTTGTACAATCTTATGAACAAACTCTTTTAGGCTATCAAGACCGGTTTCCGTCAGTTTACTAGGTGTTATCCTACCGATTATGTGATGTATCTCATCCCTCTTATTTTCACCTATGTAAACTCTTTTTCCCGCTTCTACAGTGACGTTCTTTTTCAAAGCTGCAATCAGCAATGAAAGAGAATCGGTTAATATGACCGCCGAAGGGTGTCTATCCTTAGAATCTGCGATGCCATACGGCAGATATTCTAGAACATACGCGTATTCGTCTTTTCCCATGTTATATTGTTAGCTGTGCCGATTATAAATGCTTCTTTACAACAGCGAGAATTTTCTTTATATCGTCTTCTTTTATCGTAGATTTAAGTGGGGCCAGTATTGCTCTAACTTGATCGACTGACGTGGGTGCAACGTCTATAAGCATCCTTACATAGTCGTCACGAATATCAAGATTTAGACCTAGTATCTCATTGAAAGCCTCATCGAAGTTGTTTACTTTAACGTTTTTCTTTATGTGTTCAATAAGCCTTTTTCCTGATTCGTGGGCTGTATCGATATAATCCATGTACTTTTCTTTAAGTTCCGTCTCGCTCAGTAGCTTTTCATCTATTATTTCGTATTCCATTTTTAAAGTTTCTTAAGGTGAACTGGCAGCAAATCGACCGTTTTGGTCATTGTTCCTTGCATAACTTGTACGGTGTAAGCGCGTCCTTTTTTCTTTAATATAACGCCGTTTATCCCGAAGAAGCGCCGATGTGGTATATTCCTCTGGACTGACGAGCTTGGGTCTATCAAGACTCGCTCGCCGTCATTAAATGACTGAAGCGCTTTCTTTAAATCTATCTTGCCTTTATCTCTTTTTCTCAATGCCAATCGTCTTCTTGAACGGTGGTGGGCACCTTTTCCGGTTATTGACATATCTATATTTTAGCCAATTTAGAGTATTTATATCTATCTAGCCGAAACAAAGAAATGCAGAGGGTGGGATTTGAACCCACGAAGGCCTGAGCCATAAGGTCCTTAGCCTTACACGTTTGACCGCTTCGCTACCTCTGCTTTAACAAACTTAATTTGATTGTTTATTGATTATAAATATTGCACGATTCTTAAATGGATAAACTTGGGTTAAACCGTCTGCGGCCCCTTCCAGTTCCGTCTCTTATTTTTATGTATTTATGAAATTCGCATAGACAATTCTGTATGTTCGCCAACGAGATATTTACAATGTTTCCATTAGCATCGTTTAGATACTGGAAATGAAGGCCAAGCCTCACAAATTCAGAAGATTGATTTCTAAAAAGCCAGCGCATAACGTATATATCTTTTACTTTTGAAGATTTTCTAAGAAGTAACAAAATCCCTTTCTTCGCACCTGGACCGGCCGCTGCCCAATCATCATTAGAAAAGGGCAGTACTGCTTTTCCTCCATAAATTTTTAGAGGGTAAAACAAATCTATTAAAACTTGATAAGCCAAAAAGTTGCCAAACCCGTCTCTTTCTCTAATTATGGCATAGGCTTCTTCTGAACTTTTTGCGGAAGTGAGACTTCTATAAAAATTTGGAAACGTGACGTGAAGGCGCGAAAATATATTTGTAACATTAAGTATCTTATCTTTAGAACCCATGGTGCTATAGCCGCTAACCATATAAGCCGCTGTAAACGTGGGTCTGCCACTTGATTTAATCGCATAAAGCTTCTCTTTCATTTGCTTAGGATCAAAAGAATCAAGATATTGGAGCCCTAGCGACCTGTGGGTATCAGAACGACCTATCAAGCGATAGATCATTATATTGAATATTTTATCTGCTTTTGAACAGTTTGACTCGAGGATGAAGTCTATGGCATAGCGGGTGCCTGGGTCCAATTCTCGATAAACATTCGTAAAACGCTGGGTAGCAAGGATAGCGTCTTTTGTCCACGGTGGACTTAATTTCTTTAAAAAGCGCCGTTCCCAGATACTCTGTCTTTCGCATACAAACTTCCAGAATTCGTTCAGTCTATTTTGATTAAAATATTCTGGTATTGACTCTGATAAAGGCACTGTGTCCATAGGATTTTTATACGATCTCCCTGCGGAGGATTCCATTCTCAAAAACTAGTTTTATTAAATTGTACCAGTCTCTAGAAGTGCTTCTGTAATTAATTTCCATAATTTTATTATTTTCTTTATATTACCTATCCAATCAGTTATTGCCTGTTATCAAACACATTACAGACTTGCCATTAAACCATGGTGGGTGTATTTTATTTATTTTTAAAGCCCCAGCGAACGAAGCCGCCCCTCCAAGTTCAGATGATATCCTTGAGTCATGTAGTTTTCTACGCGCGTATTCGAGTTCCTTCTCGCTTACACTTATTGCTAAGCCATTAGTTTCTCTAAGTGCTTCTATCCCCTCAAAACCAAAGGTAGGATATCCAACCGCGATAGCATCCGCTTCAGTATTCGGTCGCATGTAGGTTAATCTTCTCTTTTTATTATATGCTCTCACCAAAGGATCGCAACCTTTAGCCTGTATTGCTATAAGTCTAGGAGCCACGCTTATAATTTTTAGTTTTTTTAGTTCCTTAATACCTTTGTATATCGCAGCAAGCAAGGTAGCGTTTCCAACTGGGAGGATAAGAAAATCCGGTAATTTTCTCATCTGGTCAAATATTTCGAAAATTATACTTTTTTGTCCTTCTTTTCTGTAATGGTAGTCCCCACAAAGAAATACTTTGTTAATTTTTGAGAATAGTTCCGCTGTTTCGAGAGCGGTGTTAAAGTCTCCGTTAACTTCTACTATTTCAGCGCCCACCTTCTTGATCTTTAATATCTTTTCGATTTTAGCGTCTTTGCTAAGAAATATAGTGCATTTTATTCCGAACTTTTGTGCGTAAGTCGCAACTGACAGTCCCATATTCCCAGTAGAAGCGCAACAGACCTCTTTAAGGCCTAATTCGACTGTCTTTGTTAGTTCCACCGAAGAACCGCGGTCCTTAAAAGAATTAGTTGGGTTGTGCGTTTCGAGCTTTAACATCAAGTTGACGTTACCTATCTTATAATTAACAATGGGGGCCCCACCTTCGCCTAAACTTAGAAGTTTTCCAGATACTGGAAAAAGCGACTTGTATTTAGAATGCTTTATCTCCCCATCTCCAAGACCGAGTTTAGCAGGGTATTCATAATCGACTTCAAGTATAGAATTGCATTTATTGCACCTATACATCTGACTCTTTGGGCCATAAATCGATCCGCACGATGTGCATTTTAAACTATATTTCATAATGTACTTGACACAGACTATATTAGATTATAATATTTAAAATCTAATTGGGGTAGCTGGGATTTGAACCCAGAAC
>DAHXLI010000017.1 GCA_027366075.1 Candidatus Parvarchaeota archaeon
TATAAATTTTTCTTAATAAATATGCAGAAACGGCCAGCATCGCAAATATGGAGGCTTGTCCGGTTGTGCAGAGCAGGCATATAGCGCCTATCTTGAAAATTTCAAGATAAATCAGATAAAACACTGCAGCCGCGCCAAGCAAAGACAAGGTAAATATCGCGTATAGGAAATATTTTGTCATTTTGTTTTTAATAAAAAGTGCATAGATGCTAGAAAGCGCAAACATGACCGAAAAGAAGACGATGCCGTAGTCGTATAAGCTTATCCCAAGTAAAGTCGAATACGGACTCGCTATAACTTTACCACAGTCTACCGTGGTATTATATATGCTGCAAGAATTTTGCGGTATTATATTAAAACTAAACGATAACGAAAGATAGACCATCGCGCTGATCCCCAATGCGCTAAAAGCGATTAAAAGATAACGATACAGTTTATAATCTTTTTTGATTTTCTTCATATGTAAAAAGACTTAGCCCTTTTTGTTTATCGCAGAAACTAAGACTTTTATTGCGGCGTCTATCTCGGCTATATTTTTAGCACCAGTGCATACTATTTTACCCGTCCCGAATAAGAGGAAGGTTATCTTTGAATTGACTAATTTGTACACAAGGCCCGGGAACTGTTCAGGGTTATATTCGGTCTCGTCTACGGCATATGCTATCTTGTTTAGATCTAGCGGTCTGTTAAGGTTGCCGCTGGCGACGATGTTCTGTATCTCGATTTTCCAACCAGGTTTTACCCGCACCTTTATCTTTTTCAGTTCTTTAATGAGCTGGGCCATAGCATTGGTTATATCGTCTCTGGATCTCCCGCCAGTGCATACAAGCTTCCCACTGCCGAAAACAAGAAAAGTCACATGTAAGTCCGTCAATCTAAAAACTAATCCAGGGAATTGTTCCGGGTTATACTGAGTGTTAGGCAGCTTCTTCAGTTTTTTTAGTGGAATAGAGACTTTAAGCGATATGCTTGCAACGATATTTTCGACTTTATAAAGTTTTGCCATACCCTCTTATTACCTTGCTTCTTTTAATATTTATAGTCTATACAATATATAATAGTTTACTAGCTAATAAAGCTATCTATTCAAGTCAGGTTCTTTATCTTCTGGGTAAGGATAAAAATATTTTGAAAGATCTACAGATATCGGGTCACTTTTATCTAAAAATAGATATGACTACGTTATCCTTTTCAACGGAAAGATTCTGTATCTTTAGAAGCTTGCCTTCCTTTTTCAGGTTTGCATTGGTTTTTGAAGCTATGTCGCCGAGCATCTCATCTATTATAGGCGACGTTCTTGCCCCGTTCAGGGTTATATTCAGTCTTATCTGATCCTGCCTGTCCATGCTAAATTCTTTTCTTACCGATTGTATAGCCCTTATTATCTCCCTTTTTAGCCACAGCTTACTTACCTCTTCGTTTACGCCCTTGTCTATCACTAGCTTTCCGTCCTTTCCGGCTATTACTTCTAAATTATCCGGCCTAGCCTTTAGGACAAGGTCGTTATCAGATAATTTGTATTCTTTTGAGTCCGCGAATATATCGATTCCACGGCCGATATGCCTCGCTAGCGTGCTTCTAGTAAGTTCTATAAACTTTGCGGTTATAGCGGTGACTTCTTCCTGTTTGTACTTTTTTCCCAGTTCTTTGAAATTCAATTCGCAATCAAAGTCGTTTTCGTTCAATTCATAACCTACGTGCAAAACGTTCCCCAAGGTTTGCAGTATCTCCTCGAGTATCTTGTCTCCGGATATGCCGGGCAATAACATAGAGTTTATCGGCCTTTTTATCGGCAGCTTCATTTTTTCTCTTGTCGCCAGCAAATCTTGCAGCAAGCTCATCGTCAACGTCATACGGTTTTCTAAGTCCGGCTCTATCAAGGCCTCTTTTATCTCAGGGAAATTTGATAGTATCACACTTTTTCCGCCGTTTACGATTCCATGGGCATATTCCGATATGTAAGGCGCGAATATCGAGAAGACTGGCGCGATTTCCCTTAGTATACCTGAGAACGTCTCAAATGCTGCGCTGTCCTCGTCGTCAAAGATTCTTGACTTGGCGAGTTTTATATAAGTCCTGCTGAAATCGTTTGTCAAGAAATCTATGAGGGTATTAACCGCATAGTCAGTTCTAAAATTATCCAGGTCTTCTTTAACTTGCTTTTTTGCGCTGTTCCATCGCGATATTATCCATTTGTCTTCAAGCTTAAAGCGTCTGTTCTCTTTATCATATTTTTTGAATAAAGGCTTGGTAGAAGCGTAGAGGTTGCATAAATTGTAGATGACGTTTATCGTCTTCATCTCGTCTTTTACAGATTCTATAGTAAAAACGACAACGTCGTCCAGCCCTTTTCTAAGTAAGGAAAGCCTTAGAGCATCCCTGCTATAGCCTTCTTTTATCAGCTCGGAAGGCGGTTTATAGTTCCCTTCACTTTTTGATAATTTATTTCCACCTTCTCCAACGACAAATTTGTGCATAAGAACATTTTTGTAGACTAATTTCGAGGTCGCCAGGTAACCCATAACTAAAAGCGCATAAAACCATCCGCGTATCTGGTCATTTCCTTCGCATATGAAGTCAGCAGGGAACCATTTATCAAACTCTGCATGCTTTGAAGGATAATTAAGACTGGCAAAAGAAGCCGAACCCGAATCGAGCCAAACATCCACTAAGTCGTTTACTCTTGTCGAAACACCGCCACATTTGTGGCATTTTATTTTTACATCCTCTAAACTTGCCCTATGCAGGTCTTTGAGTTTCTTTTTTCCGCTTAACTTCAAAAGTTCACTTTTGCTTCCGACGACTATTTTTTCATGGCAATCTTTGCATTCCCAGATAGGTAGAGGGGTATTCCAATATCTTTGTCGGGATATGACCCAGTCTTGGGCATTTGATAACCAGGATTCAAACATTTCCCGTGATATTGAAGGGGCCCAGTGTATGTCTTTAGAAGCGGCTATCAGATCTTTCTTTATTTTACTTATGTTCAAAAACCATTGGTCGCTTGCCCTAGGTATAAGGGGCGTCTTGCACCTCCAGCAGTGCGGGTAATTATGCAAAACTTTTTGAGTCGCCAATATGGCCCCATCTTCCTGTAGGTTTTTTATTATCTTTTCGTTTACTTTTAATACGTCTTCATTCTCTAGCCAGCCTGCTTTGTAAGTGAACTTTCCGTCTTCCGTCACTGGAGATAAAATAGGTAAATTATTCGCAATGCCGATCTTATAGTCCGATTCACCATGGCCAGGTGCGGTATGCACAAGTCCAGTCCCTTCGCTTATCTCTACAAAAGGCACGCCATCTTCCGAAACGAATTTACCGCCATCGATTACTTTGCCTATCATTTCTATATTCTCCTTTACTTGCGGAATGTCCGGAAAAAGCGATTTGTATTTTAAGCCGATCAGCTCCTTTCCGTTTATCTCTTTTTTTACTGAATATTTTATCCCAAGTCGGTCGAGTGCGGATTCTCTGCCTTTTGCAAAGATCACAGTTTTATTTTCTATCTCGGTCTCTAAATAAGTAAAATCGCCGTTTGCAGCGATAGCTGCGTTAGACGGGAGAGTCCAGGGCGTAGTCGTCCAGACTAGTAAGTATCTGCCATCCTCAAGTTGAAATAATACATATATTGAAGTATCCTCTTTTTCATAATATTTATCACGCACTTCATAGTTTGACATGGGCGTTCCACACCTGACGCAGAACCAGGTAGACTTGAAACCTTTATATAACAAGTCAAGGTCGTTCGCATTTTTTATTGCCGCCCAGACGGATTCCATATAAGAATCGTCGTATGTCTTATAAGGTCTATTCCCATACCAAAGCAATCCATAGTCCAAAAGTATCGAAGTATTAAGCTTTATCGAGGAATCGGCTATATTTTTGCATTCATCTACGAATTTTTCTTCACCAAATTCCTTTATTTCTTTTTTGTTTTTTATGCCGAGCCTCTTTTCTGCTATGACTTCTATTGGTAATCCATGAGTATCCCATCCAGATTGCATCCTCACGTCGAAACCATTGAGTGTCTTATATCGGATTATGCTGTCTTTTAAGAATATGCCAAAAAGCGTTCCCTCATGCACTTCATTTGTTACAAACGGCGGCCCGTCCAAGAAATAAAATTTTGGCTTGCCTTCAGAAGCTTTTTTAAGCTTATCTAATACTTTTTTACTTTTCCAACCAGAATTTATCTTATTCTCTATCTCTATGCTATTATAAAAGTTATCAGCCATTAACTAATTCATTATTTTGAATATATAAGTTTTGTATGAAAAATTAGACCGTCTTCCAATAATAAGTTAAGAAAACAAATACCGTTTAACCTAAATTTCTTAAATTTAATTAAGAAAGGTCTGCGGCTATTGTCGAAACTAGCGGTTCTTCACCAATGGACGCATTATCAGTGGTAGCTGCTGCAAACATTATTATTTTATTGCCGCTTACTCCAATTACTATTATTTCATTGCCCAGAGCATTAAGTGATTTTCCGTAGGAGAAGGTCATGCCATTTAAACTATTATTAATTGTTGTCAATATCGAAGCGTTTGAACTAACAAGACCTTTTAAAATATATGCGTAGACTGCGTTCGCATTTGAAGACTGAGCGATTCTCTCAGCGACTCCATAAACGGGCTTGCTGCTTAGATGGCCGTAATTCGTCACGTAATTCATCGACCAAACTTCACTTACACTGCTTACAAGCTGTGGCGGAACACCGTTCGAGTTGCCAAGTCCAGCCGCCCCCGGCGTGCTGCTCTCATTATAGGTTCCACCAGAACCAAAAAGGGATTGTACTTGACTTAGAGTCAGAAAAGGGGCGCCTACCCCGTTTGAACTAGAAGAACTAGAAGTCATAGGCAAGACAAATAAGGATACGGCTGCTATTACAATGACAACGGCTACGACACCGATCCCAACGCTAATTATCTTATTCATTAGGCTACGATAGCTTGCAAATTTAAGAACTTATATTTATAGCTCTCCACATAAGTAATCCGACACCAAAATGGGGAACTGAAAAGTATTTCGGGAAGTAACGTTCTTAATAATAGCATAAGAGGGTGGAGGAAAGTCAAAGTTGGATGGAGAGAGGTTTTCAAGATGTTATAAGTAGACGAATTTACACTTCCAAAATTTGATGAGCCAATCTCCCTACCGGCAGATTAATCGTGTCCGAATAAGAAGTTGCCCTTTTCCGAAACTTCTTTGTACTTCTCGGACATAATTTTCTTGGTTTCCTCGCTTTTTGGGTAAGCTAAACCAATTCTCTCGGCTTTTAGTATGACCTTTTTGTTTCCTAGCTGCTCTTTTATAGAATCAAGACTTTTCATTAATATCCCAAGGTTATCAAGTTTAGTTTCTATTTCGACCGGGTCAGCGTAAGAAGCTATAGCAGACGCCGATATTCTCTCCGCTTCGGCCTTTTCGTAAAGCTCTCTAAAATGTTGTGATTCCGAGAAAAATCTCTCAGCAGTCTTGTATACTTCTTCTCGTTTTACACCCCAGAGTTCCATCAATTCTTTGACAAGATTATCGAGTTCTTGGATATGTTTAAGTGCGGGCTTGTCTGCCATAAATGTTAACCTAACTACACCATCTTGTATTCGTTCAGCTTTTATAATCTTAATGAAGTTTACATCACCGGTCCTGTGGCAATGCAAGCCGCCGCAGGCCTCTACGTCATATCCGGCGATTTCTACTATTCTTAAAGTCGCATTAGGTATTGCACCGCCTTGGTATATACTCATACCATATTTCATTTCCGCTGCAGTCCTGTCCATCAATTTAACCGTCATCTCCAGATCCTTGCTAACGGTTTCATTTGCTACCGTTTCTATTTCCTCAAGCTGTTCCCTGGATAATTTATCATAATACGTAATGTCCAGGTGCGCTTTGTCAACGTCTTTTTCCGCTCCGTTCTGGTAAACGAAATCTCCTAGGACAATCCTAGCTGCGCGGTTTACTATGTGGGTTGCAGTATGGTGTTTTCTCAAGGTTTCTCTTCTTACGCCGTCTACTTCAAGAGATACGGTTTTACCAACAGCGTCTTTAATAGCCTGATCAAGGAGATGTATTATTATGTTGTCTTTTATTTGCACATCTATGACTTTTATTCCGTTAATCGTACCCCCATCTGGTTTCTGGCCGCCCATTTCTGGATAAAATATTGTTTTATCTAATACGATCAAGTTGGGTTTTATCTTTTTTAGTATCTTCGCTTTAGCCTCGAGCAAACTTTCTTCATAAAACAATCTTTCCGTTTCTTTCAGGCCCTTTATTTCGGTGTCGTCTTCCTTTTCAGCGCCGAGTTTTATTTTATTTATGTCCGTATAGAACTTCTCAGGTAAAGATACTTTTTTGCCTTCTAATTCAGCTTGGTAACGAATGTCGTCTATAGTTATTCCTTTTGATTCGTAGAGAGTCTTCATCTCACTTTCTTCCACTTTGCCGGTTTTTATTATTGATGAAACTAACTTAGAATTTCTATCTTTAAATTCCCTGAATCTTTCTTTTTCTTTATTTATGACTTTTGATATATCAAAGTCATTTAGTTCTGTGAACCAAGATCCAAATTCCTTTTGATGTTCAGCTATTACATCATTAAGGTCGATATTCCATTTATTCTTTGCTATCATCAGCAGAGCTCGTCTTAGGACGTTTCTTAGATTATAGCCCCCCCCCTACATTGCTTGGTAAAGCACCGTCATGTATGGAAACAAGAAGCGTTCTCGTGTGATCAACTATCGAATAAATCGACTGGAGTTTCTCAAGCATATCGTTCATTTCTTTATATTCTAGACCGGTTTCTTTGGTAAGAGAATTTATCGCAGCCGACAAGCGTCTTTCTTCAAAATCGAATCTTCCGAGAAACTTATACACTTTTCTCATTAGTGCTTCGTCATAATCTACACCAACGGCGCTTTTTACAAAGTTAAGAGTTTTTGGAAAAACGGCTTCGTATATAGTTGGAGTCCCTTGGCTGACCCATGCCCAACGTTCTAGACCAGCCCCCATATCTATTGTTTTAGATCCCAATTCCTTCAAGCCATCGCGCCCAATGGAGTATCTCATATATACTTGATTACCCAATTCTAGGCCGCCTGCAAAGAACTCTAAGGAATTACCTGCGTAGCCCGCACCAACCCACGAGTCTTCTACAAATGTGATGTCATTCTTGTTTAATCTCAGCCCGTCAGTAAGCCATTTGTTTATGTAGAGCATCGCTTCGTTATCGAAATATGATTTTGTCTTTTTTGTATTGAATGCGGCTTGCTCAGCCATAACAAAGCTCGTCAAATGTCTGCCAGACAAACCTACGTTGTTTATGTCATTGAATCTCAAACATATCTGTGGGATGATAAGGGGGTTTGCAGGGGGTTCCGCCACCCCATTTATAACATAAGGCGCAAAGTCGTCTATAGCCGCTTCTACAAAATAGATATCGTTTCTCCAACGAGCGACGACAGGGTATCTTTTTATCTCTTTGTGCCCAAATTCTTCGAACATCTTTGCGAATTTTTTCCATATTTCTTGGTAACCATATTTAGCGACGGTCATTCTTCTGTCGATGAAAGTATATTCTCCCATGCAGGAAACGTCGCCGCAGATGTCTTTTTCTTGGTAACTCCAGAAATATTTACCACAAATCTTGCATTTATAGCGGTACAAGCCAAGTTCCTTTAATGACTTTACCGGTACAAGTTCATTAGGGTTCTTTTCTAGCTTGGTTTTAATCAGCTTTTCTACGTCGCCTTTATCCATAAATTTTAAGTAGATAAGAATTTAATGCAGAAACAGTTATTTATGTGTTTGTTGGTTAATTAGATATCATGGCCGCGATAGTTTAGCTCGGTAGAACAATAGGCTGTGGCTGAAAAGCAGAACCCTGTAAACGGGGGTCCAAATCCCTCTCGCGGCCCTTAATTTTAATCTTCAATTTAGCAAACGTGCAATCTAATTTGCCGTGGCTTTCTTTGTAAACTATCTACCAACAATAGTAAATAAGTACGCTTGATTCTGCTATTCTTACTTTGCGAAGTCAGATATCAAATATATATCTACACGCGCACACACATTTTATATGATACCGCGCGCCCCAGGGAGCAAGTCCCAGTCAGCGTTAGAGTACATGATGACCTACGGCTGGGCCATACTGATCATCGTGATAGTTGCGGGTGTTTTATATTCCTTAGGCATATTCTCCCCTTCATCTTCGGCGGGTACCACGGTCACTGGCTTCAGCGGCCTGGGTTCTCCTACGGCGCTGTGCATGGCAAACGGAGGCCTGCGTCTGCAGTTAGGCGACAATCTTGGGACGACTATAAACATCACTGGTATAAACGTC
>DAHXLI010000009.1 GCA_027366075.1 Candidatus Parvarchaeota archaeon
TCCTATAGTCGCTCCAATTTCGGATTCTCCAAGAACATCAAGAGAGAAGTGCCAGATTTTACTAGTTCTATTGCCTTTTCCTTGATTTCTTTAGGATATTTCTGGCAAAGTAGCGGTCTCGGGTTCCTATAAGACCTTATCCAATAGTTCAAAGTCGTTCTTATTATGTTCAGTTTGTTGGAAACGGCCGTTATTGATTCTCCAGAATTTATCAATCTTATTGCTTCTGCTCTAGTTTCAGCGGAGTATTGCGTGTATTTGTACATAAGAATATGCCGCAAACAGGCTATAAGCCAATTGCCATCTTTGGCATAAATTAGAAAGTTTAATCGGGTTGTTTATAAATATTAGAATGCTTAAAACCAATATGGTGAGCTATTGGTTTGGGTTTATTGGCTTCTTTGGCATCTTTTTACTTTCGGAACTACTGTTCCACTTAAATTAATATGCCACTAATCGATACAAAAACACCACCCATAAAGACCCAAAATCCACGTATAATGGTTTTAGGTTCGATAGGATACGGTGGCATAGATAAAATACGCGAACTTTATAATACCCTTCAAAACGAAGGCTTTGATGTCCTGAAACACGTCGACATGAACGGCATGGATTATTCTCATGTGAAAGATTTCAGGCACGAAACGGCTCTCTCAAGAGAGATAGTGGAAAGCGATCTAAAACACGTCGATATGGCAGATATACTAGTAGTTTTATGCAGCTCGCCCAGCTGGGGCACCGCGATGGAGATGTACTACGGCAGGCTAAAAAATAAAACCGTAATTTTGCTTGCCAAGGACTCGCTGCCTACACCGTGGCCAGTCCACTATTCTAACTATACGGTAGAAAGTGAAGATGGCTTAATCAGAAAACTTCACGAGCTGAGCGCTTAAGACAGCTTAGTATGAACCTGAAATTTGTAAAAAAGAAATAAAAATAAACTATTTATTCAGTATCTAGTCTAATATTCGGTATCTAGTCTAATATAATTATGTGCACACTTTGTATTAACAACACGGGGCGTCAGGTGTTCTGCGGTTGCCGCGATTGTTCTAACTATGAGATGTTTTGTCCCGAGTGCCATCATGAACTCGCCTAAGCCACTTTGAGCCAAACAAGAGGGCACGACCTAAAACGGGCATTGCAATTCTAGATTTATCGCCGCCGGCGCGAGTTTTTCTTTGGTCCCCTATACAGCCCGGTTAGTACGCTATAAATCCAGCCTCTAAACATGACCGCCCCGATGACCACGACTATCGCGCCGATGTAAACCCCATAAACAGAAATCGAATTAGCTATCGTCTGCCAGTTATTAGCTAAAACGAACCCGGTATACATGAGCATGCCGGCCCAGATAGTGAAACCGGCAAAAGTGTATATTATGAATTTCTTTAAGTTCATCTTGAATGCGCCACAAACAGTCGAAGTGACAGAACGCACTACGGGTAGGATCTCCGTTATAAATGCAAACATCACGCCATATCTTTTAACCCACGCCTCGGCCTTTGTGTAGCTATCCATTTTGAAGCCGATTTTTTTTCCGTATTTTAAGACTATGTCTATCCCTAGAAAATAGGCCACAAAGTATCCGAACAGATTACCCGCCAGATTTCCTATTATGACATCAGGGAAGATAAAAAATGACTTAAGCGCTCCTATTGCGACAAGCGCGCCGGCGAAAGGCAACACGACTTCACTCGGTATGGGCAGGAGAGTGGTTTCAAAGAACGCCAATATAAAAAAGGCAAGGTAGCCATATTGGGACATGAAGGCTATCAACTGATCAAGACCAAAAACCATAGTTTATATTATTGCCATGAAGATATAAGTTTATTAGAAATCGATTTACTTTTTTATGAACTCCCGTGGGTCTTTTTCATCCACCTTTAAACCGAGGCTGACACAGCTGCCAAGAACTTCATTTACAAGCTTGTCTTCGCCTTTGCCCAAAGAATATTTTGCGTGATCCGTGGCGATTTTTTTAACGTCGGCAAAAGAAACCGATGCAGAAGACTTTCTGTCACTAAACCCCTTCTCTATTTTCGCGGCTTTTATCAACAGCTGCGCCACAGAAGGCATAAGGACATTTAATTTATATTCCTTGGTCGTTTTGTCTACCTCTATTTCTACGGGCACTTTCATCCCCTCAAAGTTTTTGGTCTGATCATTTATCTTCTTTATCACTTCTGGTGCTTTAAGACCAAGCATCGTTATCTGTGGGCCCAGCGGCGGCGCCGGTGTAGCCTTCCCCCCATCTATTACTACCCTTACTGTGGTTTTCATTTTGTTTCACTCTCGCTCTTTATAGTCGAAACGTCTGATATCTTTATGTTTACATTTATCGGGACGGCGGATTCTAGGAACATGACGGTTATCTCGCCGCGGTCTTTGTTTACGCCTTTGACCGTTGCGGTCTCGCCTTTGAATGGACCGGAAAGTACTTTGACTGTATCACCTATGTTTATGTCTATGTTCTGTTTTTTCTTCTCGATTGTCTTAAGCGCTTCCGCCACCGTCAGCTCTTTCTTTATTATCCCGCGGATGTGTTTTATATTGTAAATAAGCTGCGATACGCTTTCATACGAATCTGCTTCCACCACTATATAACCTTTCAAAGAATAGGGTTTTATTATTGCGTGCACGCCCTGGACCCTCACGAGTTGTGACTCTAGCCTTTCCATTACCTGCGCTTCCCTGCCCATAGTCACGCGTATTATCAAGAAGTGCGACGCATTCTCGTTGCCTTCACTCGATGCCGTGGTTTCCATGCATTATCCAGAATATGTAATAGATAGGATTTCGCAAGTATAAAAGCTTTTAGTGGATTGCATCGTTATAATCTAATCTCTGCTGCAGTGCGTATCGTTATATACATTTTCTTGATGCTCGCTAGTTGAAAAACCTTTTAAATCGCCGTTGTTTTCTTAACATATCACATTGTAGCCACTGTGATTTTGGGATCGTAGCTCAACACGGTAGAGCTCCCGGCTTTTA
>DAHXLI010000026.1 GCA_027366075.1 Candidatus Parvarchaeota archaeon
GAGATCGGCGACTTAAGGCACTTCAAGAACTTTCCAAAGGTTATATTACCGATTTCAATAGCTTTCTTTGTCTATACTTTTGGGTGGGGGGTAGTCTCACCAATGTTCTCCATATTTGTCAATGGCATAACAAAAGACGTATTTATCACGGGTGTGATACTTTCTATAACGACTTTTTTCGGCGTCCTTCTAAACATTCCATTCATGCTCATAATAGACCGACTTAACATGAAACGCGTGCTTCAAATCGTGCTTTTAGCATACGTAATTTTCGCCCTTTTGTATCCTATGGCAAACAACACGATATCATTAGTGCTTGTAAGCATAGCAAGAGGCATCGCATCTTCTTTTCTTTGGTTGACTTCGTGGGCTTATGTGTTTGCTTTTGCAAGCAAGAAAGTACGCGGAAAAGAAAGCGGATTTTTTTCTAGCATGAACGACTTTGCTTCGGGGATAGCGCCACTGATAGGAGGTTTCGCTACGTTGGTCGCTTTTCTTTTCCCTTTCTATATTTTGGCGATGGCCAGCTTCGTTGCGTTTATAATAATATCGCTATTCGTGCATAGTTCTCCTAAGATCAAAAAGATCCCTTTTGGCAACCAACTTGCAGCTCTCCTTAGAAACATGAAGAAATTGAACTTTATGAAGACAATGTTCTTAGTAGTCATATTCTATGCTCTGATAAATATCTTTTATTCGTTTATCGCTATATTCTTAAATTCTGAGGGTGTATCCATATTTTACATAGGTGTGATACTTACCGCCTCTTTATTGCCTGCAGTAGCGTTGGAAGTACCGATAGGAAATCTAATCGATAGGTATAGCGTTAAGAAAGTGCTTTCGATCGCTGCCGTGCTTACGGCCGTCGCGGGGGTAATGTTTACGTTGTCTAGCAACCTCATTTACATAACCAGCTTCGTGCTTGTATTTACTGTAAGCTACACCACAATATTCATCGCCCTCTACTCACGAATGTCTGATTTGATCAAAAAAGAAGGGATAACATTGATGGGGCCTATAGCGACCATAAAAGATCTCGGGTATACAATAGGTCCTTTAATCGGCGGGTGGATGATAGGTGTTATAAGCATAGGGCCAGCGTTCATGCTTGCAGGGGCCTCATTCATCGTCCTTGTACCAATCGCACTTACATTGCATGATTAAATCACGGGATTGAGTCTTTGATTATCAGTTTTAATACTTTGGCTTCCCTACTTTTATCTTTTGCCTACATAGGCGTTAGTCTAATTAAAAATCCAAATTTACAATGAATTTTGCGCCGACGCTTAATATGAGAAAAAGATTAGCCTACGTTTACGATTGTCGCGCCTTGTGCCAGTTGACCAACGCTGGCTACGGTTACATTCTGATTCACAGAAATCGTGATGAAATTGATGTTTAAATCGATGTTTCTACTGTTCAATTTTATCGTCTCGCTAAGATCGACATTGGTTGGTAAGCCGGTGCTGTCGGAGATGCATATGGATCCACTGGTTTTTGTGTAGGAGGTCTCTGCAAAAACATAAAATTCGCTGCAGTCCCCGCCAAGATTGCCGTAATTCTTATAATTCCCTTTAAAAGTGAACGAAGGCGCATATGTGGAATTCTGTCCCGCGTTGGCGGAGAGTAGGGTATTCGGGGCTTCCAACAAGCTGAAGAAAAGACCAAGGACCGAAAGATTTTCGTTCGCAGCGTTGACATTTAGCAGGACTTTAATCAGATTTTCGCCTATGGGTTGATAAGTGCATCGAAGAGGGGCGCCCGCGGAAGCGTTTAGGTTGTTGCAGATCAAAAGTCCGGAATCATTATAGATAAGGGTATATACGAGGTTATTTGGTACAGTTATTTTCCCAACTCCGCCGGAATCGTTATTTATGGCGGATATCAAGCTGCTGAATTGCGAAAGCGAAACGTTAAAATCTATCCTTACCGGGTCGCCTACTTTTGATATTGCTAAGCTCATTGGAAGTGATATCTGCACCGGTATACCGGAGACGGATAACCCTATCATCCCACTTGAAGTAACGGTTTCATTTGGTCCGGTTAAAAAATAGTAATCTGACAAGTTTTCAAGGCTGGCAAGGTTGGGAGAAGCGTTCTGATATGCAAGAGAGACGGCATTTTGTGTCGTAGGGGTCAGGTTATAAGTGATTACGTTGCTCGCTAGAAGCGAGCTGTTCATTAATGTGAAAAATGCGATTATCAAGAGTGAAACCGCTATTCCCACTGGTATACCTATAAGTCTGTATGGCTGCACATTTCCCGCAGGCACTTTCTGGTTTTTCTTTGCTGTTTTTCTATGGACTATTTCAAGTACGATCGGTGCGATCCATTTCATTGACAAAAGGACGGCCCCTACGATTATGAAAATGATGTCAAGAACCATTATCCCTGAAGACACCGGCGACAAGAGACCAGGTATCGTGCTTCTTACGGCACCCGCCGCCGAGCCGCCGATACTCGATGCGATGATAGGTATGACGTATCCTGTCACGAGATATACGGATACCAAAGATATGACTGCAAGTACTAGTATTTCCGTGCCTACTCTTGAAAAACCAGAATATCCTTTGCTTCCGAAGAATATCAATCCTGCGCCGAAAACAGCGAATGCACCGAACAAAAATAGGCCGATGATCGAAACAAAAAATCCAAGAAAGCCTGCGAGCATGGCGTTGCCAGTCAGCGAAGATACGGAGTTAGATATGTCTTGAGAGACTGCAGACGAAATCAGTCCTGAATTGAACAATGCGAACATGATTATAAAGGAAGGCAGACCCACTACAAGCAGAATATAACCGATTATCCTGGCAAATCCATGGAGCACGTCCATTGGCAAAGAATGTTTTTTTAAGTATAAAAACTGATATTATCGGTATTTTTCTTATCTTGGATAAACATTAAGACGAAACTTTAAATATTATGGCCCAATTTCTCTTTTTTTGCGTTAAGGTGTTCTCTCATGATTTCGTTTGTAGGCGGGATCTTTATGCTGACTGCTTCTACATTTATGCCTTGTGCCTTTAGCCCCGTTATCTTTTTTGGATTATTAGTCATAAGCCTTACCTGCTTTACTCCCACCGCCTTAAGAATTTCGCCAGCTATTGTAAAATCCCTATTTTCTGGCTTATATCCTAGCGCGATGTATCCTTCATAAACGTTGGTGGGTTTTTTAGTTTTTGGGTCCATTCTTAAAACGACCTTGTCTCCATGCCATTCAAAACTGTTTTTGTAAGTTGCTATTTTGGCCGAAATGCCGTTGCCGACGCCTTCTTGGTTCAAATAGATTATTATTCCTTTCCCTTCCTTTGACATGGTTTTCATTGCCAAGTCAAGTTCCTCTCTGCATTCGCAGTTGGACGCATGGAAAAGTTCGCTGCTTCTGCACGAGGAGTGTATCCTCAATAATGGATTATCGTAACCTGTGAGATTTTTTCCATCGAATTTACCAAAAATTATGACATCATGGTCCTTGCCGGTAGTATAATCGCCAAAAACCAGATAGGTAAGGTCTCCATATTCCGAAGGCAAGGGAGTCCTCCCGAGTTCTTTTATCAAAGGCCTGTTCTCCTTCTGGAGAGCGTTCCTAAGTTCTGCCTCGGTAACCCACGGCTCGGACCATGTCTTCTCCTCATATGCGGTTGTCCGATAAATATCTGTCTTATCCATACGCTACTAAAATCAAACGGCCCGTACATATAAGTTTTTGTATTCAAACGACGGGAAAAAGGAATTGGGCCAGGTCATATCAGAGAAGGAGCGACGAATATAGCGAAAAGCAAATTGATCAAGACTATAATCGTTATAATCGTGTAAAGCGCGTTTCTTTCCACCGCAAATAGGAATACCGACATTATGACACGAATCACCGGCGTCGCAAAAAGCACGAATACTCCCACCGTAATAATATTTATAGAGATATCAGATCCATTTGTCGTGAAAGCCAAAAACAGACCCACTAATACAATAACGGCACTGATTATAACTCCGATTTTAAGTTCATACGAAATCAATTTATCCAACTCAATTTTTTTCATAACAAGCCAAAGCCCCTAAGTATCATTTCAATCGCAACTATGGAAAGGATCATTATAAATAACATTTTTATCTTGTAACTATACGTTTTCTCCATAGTTTTGCTGCCGTATTTTGCTCCGACAAGGACCCCTAATAATATCGGAGCTACAAGTAGTGGCTGGATATACCCCAAAGCCCAATATATCGCACTTCCAGTCACGGCGGTCACTCCTATCATAAAATCACTAGTCGCAGTGCTCACTTTTATCGGAAGATGCATACCCGAGTCCATCCCTATCACTTTCAATACGCCGGAGCCTACACCCAATAAACCGGATATCGTCCCAGCTAAAAGCATTACGAGCTCACCAAACCACCATCGTATACCAGAATAACTTATCTCTTTTTTTGAGGCCTTATCGTAATACCTTCCTTTTAATTGAAAAAATTTAGACGACCAATCCGTTTTATTCGACCGTTTGTTCTGTCTGTGTTTTAGCATTATGCAAGCAGATATTAAAATTACGACGCCGAACAAAATAAATAGGAGGTATGCATAGTTATGGGAATATATAAAAGCCGCCGAAAATGCGCCAATTATAGCACCCAAAGTCGTAGCTATCTCAAGGGACATGCCTATGCGTACGTTTGTAAGCCTGTCTTTTATATAAGCCGTCGCGGCGCCGCTTGACGTAGCTATCGTAGAAACCAAACTTGCGCCGGCTGCGTACTCTAGAGGCACGCCAAACAATATCGATAAAACCGGAGTTACCACTACCGCGCCGCCGAGACCGGTCATAGAGCCAACGAAGCCGGCTATCGTGCCGGTCAAAAACAATAAAATTGAATAAATCAGAGATAGCATACCAAATTCAAAAAGCGCTCAGAAATCTTGGTTTCTGTTCGAAAAGAGCCTCATCTAAATATTTTCCGCTTGGTTTATCCTTTGCATATCCATCTATAATTTCTGGATATATCGCTTTTATGCCGCGTTTCGCAGTACTTATAATCGTGTTCGTTAGTTTTATGACCATAAAACGACGCGGTAGTCTCACCCGCAATTTAATTGATGCTAGGACTATTATAAAAAGATTAGCCATGCATCTTCTTAAGATTCATGTTCTGCGACAAGCTGATGCCAACGGAAGCTTTGACTGGAAAGTTGTACGGCGAGTCTCCAGACCATACCACGATAAGCCGGAGACTTTATAGACTGTACGTCAAATTAAGAAGTATAAGAAAGAAAGACCTTTAGCGATAGGCGCTTCGGAGATGCCGGACTAAGAAAACAGGCGATGATAAGATTCGATCATTGGCGCGGAGCCACAAGCAAATCCATTGAAAAATAACTACATAAACTATGGACAATATACGGCAATGGATTATGGATAACTGCGTAAAAGAAGGCAGTTTTGTTAGAGCCTCGTTTTCTGACGAGGTAGACGCCTCGTTATTAATGCTACCTATTTATGGTTTCGTATCCTTTGATGATCCAATTTTTAAAAAGACATTAGAAAGAATAGAAAAAGATTTAGTAGTGGACGGATTTGTTTATAGATACAAAAATTACAAGATAGGTCGAGCGAGTAGCCCTTTTTCTTTATGTTCTTCATGGCTTAGTTACGTCTACGCTAACATCGGGAGGATTGATGATGCCAAGAAAATTATAAGCAACTTAATAAACATCTCTGGGCCGCTTAAATTGATCGGCGAACATGTAGATCTCAAGAATTCTTCGTTTCTTGGCAACTTTCCGCAGGGCTTCGCACATGCGGGGGTAGT
>DAHXLI010000051.1 GCA_027366075.1 Candidatus Parvarchaeota archaeon
ACGCACGTTCCTTGGTATATTATAAAGGCTGTAGAACCTGTGTTAAGCGTGCCTTTTGACGGGGAAGGGTGGACGCCCGTGCATTGCGATGCGGTCGAGTTGCTGGCGTTATAGTTATAGATCCCGAACGGCAGGCTGAAATTCATTATGCCTAAGCCGGACGCCGATACCGTATCCTGTTTAGTCACGCCGCCGACCGCATCGCAATGCACGGGCGTCCACCCTTCCCCGTCAAAAGGCACGCTTAACACAGGTTCTACAGCCTTTATAATATACCAAGGAACGTGCGTGACTTACTTCTCGTCTAACGTGGCCCAATTCAACGTTACATATGATGGACAAACGAATTCTTCGTCAACGACCGAGCTTTCATTCACTACCGTCATGGGCAGTTTTTCATACACTATCCCTGGGAAAGCACAGAGTCCTGGCTGTTCTTATTCGGCGTCTCCTTCTTCGGGGACGGACCTGGCGGGAGAGACTCAGTCGGTAACGTTTAGCAGTAGTTGCCAAACTACAGTCTTCAACGACAATCTGCCGCCAAGCGATTATCCGGGGACATGGAGCGTGATTTATGATGGTATTACTGCCTCTAACTCTACGGCCGATCTGATAAGCATATTAGCGCCGATAGGATCGCATACTTACACAGTCTCCTTATCTTCGCCCGGTATATCATGTACCAGTGCAGGAGGAACGGCTTTTAGCGGTCCGATAACGGGCATAAACTGGATGTGCACGACCACGTTTTCGGAAAGCGGCGTGCCTTCCGCGGAGTATTCTTCCTGGCAGACGGTGTATGATGGTAATGCAACTTCAACTTCACCCGGTACGAATATACAATTTAGCTCGGCACCAGATAGCTTTGCAGCGACGTTTTCTCTGCCAGGTTACTCTTGTTCCGCGGCCGGCGCTAATGTAATCACAGGAGCCTCATACACGGCATCAAGCTGGTCATGCACGACCACGTTTTCGGAAAGCGGCGTGCCTTCCGTCTATTATAATTCATGGCAAGTGGTGTATAATGGTACTCCAACTTCAACCTCACCCGGTTCAAATATACAATTTAGCACGACACCAGGTATTGCTCCAGTGACGTTTTCAATACCTTCATATTCTTGTTCCGCGACCAGCATCGCTTTAACCGCAGGAAGTTCATACACGGCATCAATCTGGACATGCACTACGACTTTCAGTGAAACTGGCGCTGCTACATATATCGGTAACGGTTCTATTTCAGAATGGGGAGTAACTTATGATACTTCGGCTAAATATTCTCATTCAAGTACTGTAGGCACTTGGTCTACAGGGATAGGAGATTTCAATGCGACCCCGATAAGCCAAGATACGCAGGGTATTATCAGCACGAGCGGCGCCGGAGAAAATGTTGCGGCGGGAACGGGCGACGGCTTACCTGCTGTATCATGGGTCTATCATCCAGCAACCGGTTTTCGTAATTCTAGTATAGGTCACCTCTACCCAATAACGTTAACAGGATTGGAAGCATCCGGGGCTTCTTGTTCTCAGGCACAACAAGTATTCGTCAATCTTTCCAAATCCAGCTCTGGCTACGGCAGTTATGCGGGTTCAAATATGGAAAACGTCGAGTTCTTTTACGCAAATGGATCTGTAGTCGGATCTTGGTTCCCCGGGTATGGTTATGGAACACATTTCACAACATCGTATGCCAGCACCGGAGGGGCAGGTCAGGGTTATTGGTTAAGATTTGGTTGTGTCAGTAGCGGTAATCTGACGATTTACGTCGGTTATGGCACCCCAAGTAATGTTGACATTATGTCGACTAAGGATGGACAAAACGCTTGCGCTTCATCGGGGGCGGGGATATCAAGCGTACCAGATAGCGGGTCGTACGTGTTCGATAATTCAGGCAATGTTAGTTTATATTATAACTTTTGTTCCAGGTCTTCAGGGCTGCCGTCTATATGGTCCGAAACTTCCGGTACTATCTTAAATTACACCGAAGCGCCATACGGATTAGAAATATTACCCTCTTCGTCTAGCAGTGGATGGTATGGTTTGTATAGTTATCTGAGCTTTCCACTGAGCGAAGGAGAAAGTCTTATGGTCGGCGCCAGATTTTATGGTGACAACAATGCCGGCGCCTTTATAGGTTTTGATACTGCATCCACCCCGGGCAGCGGAAACTACGCATATGGGATGTCTGTAGGCGATGGCGCTTTAACCTCCGATATTCTATACGCATCATACGCAAATTCGCAATACGCAGCGGACACCGGTGTATCGAACGTCGCCGGCACGTTCATATATTATCTTCCTTATATCGACACTGGCGGCGCCTACAACAGCAATGGCCCGTATCTGATAGAGGAAGACTATTCCTATGCAAATAATGCTGACCCGATATGGAATCTTTCGGCCAATACTAATGCATACGCCGATAATTACCTGTTATTCGACGTCAGTAATAATGGAGGAGGAACGCCAGGGTATCCTGTTAGCATCGGATTTTACGCATCGGTCCAGAGTCCGTATGGAGTGAGCCCGTATACCTCATCTATTAGTTCTTACGGCCCGGGGTTCTCTATAAATCCTTAGTTTTAGGAATAGCCACTTTTTCGTTTCCTAAAAGGGATTTTAAAGAATATTTAAAGAATATATAGCCGCGTTTTCAGTAACGACAAGCAGTACGGCCGGCAAAAGTTTTTGAATTATTTTTATTCCTTTACCGTTCGAGCGGGATAGGTCCCTTTTTGGCGTTGTAATAGATTGCTTTTCCCACGGCTTTATTTGGCGGCAAGCAACTTGCCCGCCACGTAGGAGTTTCCGACGTAAAGCCTAGCGAAGTATTTTTCTGCCCCTTTCTCAAATAATTCATTCATCGGTGGGACGGGAGAGTGTTCTGGGTCAAATTTCCTGTCGAATGAGTCCAATATAGATTTAGGTACGTTTAGTTCCCGTAGTCTTGCCAAGAATTCATCTCTGTTGTTTATCTTTTCTCCGAGGGCGCCTACAGCATAGCAGAGCCTGTTCGCCGAAGAATATATATCGTATCCTCTTATCGGGAAGCGTTCCGCTAGGTCATCGATGGCTTTCATGGCAATATAGTTCGCCGCCGGTTCTGAAGTAGCGCCGCCAGCATGGCTTAATTCGTGTAAAAGTGCGAAATCGTAGCTCGGCCCTACATACGCTCTTCTTGGGTTTACAAACACTGGGCCGTATATATGTTTTCTGAATAACTTTCCCATGAGGCTAGTAGGAAACACTAAAGTGACGCCGCCGACTCCGTCCGGACAATGGTGTACTATATTTTTAGGACTTATCTTTTTTCCAGTCACCTTTTCCATGGAAGGTAATAATTCTTTTTCGTGCTTTACCAGGCGTTTGATTTCTTTATAGGATTTTATGCTTCCGCGGGCGGTAGCCATGGCGTAAATCGAATCTAAGCTAGAGAGCGAAAGATCACCAGCGTCTGCGTTATTGGTAAACTTTGTATATCTTCCAATGACATTATTAAGGTCGCTACTCAGTTTCTTTATGTCATCCTCGATCGCGATCGTACCGATCTTTTTGGTGCTGAATAAGCGTCTTTGAGAAAAGACTAGTCCGCCCAAAATGCTAATCGAGAGCAGAGGCACTGCGATAGCCGCGATTTCCATGCTGGGCGCCAGATATGAAAGGTAAGAATTAAATACCTGGAGTGGAGTCAAGCCGGATGCTCCAGTAGTCAACGAATACAATTCAGTATTAGCCACCACGTTAGAAAACATCAAGCTTTCGTATAGTCCGGCGGCTGCCAGGCCGTACGCAATGACATGGCTTTTTGTCGTTTTAAGAGCCAGGTCATAAATACCCGAGAATATTTTCGCGGGATATATAAAATAGCCGAGAGCGCGCTTTAATGGCTTTTTCCAGGTTTGTTTATACTTCTTCTTTTGCGAAGAGTAATCCGTCTGAAGCAGATTTTCTAAAAGAGCCTTGCCCTGTTCGCTTTCTTCGATGTTATAAAGCGCAGCGCTATAAAATCTGCGTATGCCTCTTTTCCCGTAAGTATCGATAGCCAGATCATGATTTAGCTGCTCATAGCTTTCTTTTGCCGCTTTCAATGTGGTCGAGATCTCTACGTTTTCCTTGCTAAGTAGGGTTTCAAGCCGGCCCTTTTCATTCAAAACCAGCAGGTCTACTAACTCATCTATCGCGTCCTCTGTCTTGTCCGTTTCTTGTTTCGTCATACAAATAAAATTATGCAGAAGCTTCTATTTTCTCAGAACATTTTCGTTTCTTTAAAGCCTGTTTAATAGACTGGTAGGCTGCGGCCCCGACAGTCGCTAAAAGCGGTATCGCCAAAAGCAGGTCAACAAATGAGCCAGATCCGTATTGCTGCGTAAATTGATTGAACGGATTGTTAGCGGGCGAAGTGTTCACGAAGTAATTATTAAGCGATATCGCGGCCTCGCTCGCAGCGACGCCGTACAAAGAAGCCTTTAAAAGATAATTTCTCGGGAGCTTCCCCTCTGACAGCACGTCGCCCACCTTCCCAAGCACTGCGAAAGAAGCCATACCAATAATCCCAGAAGCAATCATCCCCGGGGCTATACCCAAGCTATTCATGTAGGCCAGTACGGCGGGATTAGCTTCATAGCCAATGCCAGACTTTAGTCCGATGTAGGTAAGGTATCTGTCAGTTCCTGTAGCTATTGACGCCAACGTAAGCGGTAACCTAGCGTCGTATATGGTGCGCCCAAAAGCACGCAATTTATCCGCAAGCACGGTTAGTTTACCCCGCTTGTTATGTTCTTCCTCTAATATTTTTTCAAGTCCACTATCATCAGCCATGTAATTATAAAGAAAAGCACTTATATTTAAAGCTTTTTTTTACTATTATAAAGTTAAAAATAATAATTTATTTTAGCTTTCTCCTTTGAAAAATAATCTATTCAAATGTTTTGATCGATATAAAGAATTTATGTTTACAATATTTACAAGCTCTTTATAAAATGTATGCACTAGGGCCAGTGGAGAGCTATAAATATAATTCGTAGTACCTAACCCATATAATTATTATATTTGTATTTTAATCTATTATTAATAGACTAAATTTGATTTTTAGTTAAATACTTTGGGGAGGGAGCCAAGGAATTATGGAAAGTCAACAATCTCTGAAAACGGCCCCTTATCATCATCCCGAAAAATGGACACAAGTACTGTAATTGTTGGGGCCTAAATATCTCGAATAAAAATTCTTTAAAGCACAATTTATACTACTAATAAGATTTATCCTACTTTTTGTCTCTGTGATTTTATATCGGTTTTGTGTACGCCGTCGACTACTACGCGATAAATCTCATCAAATTTTATAACAGTATTTTTATATTTATAATATTATATTTGATACACTAATAACTGATAGAACACTACTGTTAGTACTATTCTGAATGTGATAAAATTGATAAAATAATATTTATATTATAATATATTAATAATAGTATAAAATCGTTATCTTTGCTTCCAAGTTTATAACAATCTATGACTAATTATCACCTTGTAAAAAAAAAATGATTCTTAAGATAACTATTAAAACTAATAAAACAAAACTATTATATGGGTTGGGACACATTGGCAAATGATGAAGAAATCAAAAGGACATCGGAAGCACTGATATCTCATGGCATAAATGTTGAAGTCGCTTCGAACAAAGATGCTGCGATTAAATTACTCGAAAAACTTATCC
The DNA here is from genome assembly GCA_027366075.1 of Candidatus Parvarchaeota archaeon. Classification (GTDB taxonomy): domain Archaea; phylum Nanobdellota; class Nanobdellia; order Parvarchaeales; family Parvarchaeaceae; genus Parvarchaeum. The sequence continues at coordinate 5,711 of DAHXLI010000051.1, forward strand.
CGGAGGGTGCAGAAGTAATGACTGCCAGCTCTACAACACTTTCTCAAATAGGCTTTCTTGACATGTTAAAATCTGTCAAGCACGGATGGCACGATAAAAAACAGCTTATAATCAGCGAGCAAGACACGGCCAAAAGGACCGAACTGAGAAAGCATGCGGGCATCGCAGCGTATTTTTTAGGAAGCGTTCATGCGGTAACCGAAACTGGAGAGATTCTCACAGCAAGCGCAAGCGGCAGCCAATTGGGGGCGTATGCGTTTACCGCCGATAATCTTATCCTCGTAGTCGGTACTCAGAAAATAGTAAAAAGCCTGGATGACGGCTTTAAAAGAATAAAAGAAGAGTCCCTTCGTTTAGAAGATAAAAGGATGAAAGATGCGGGGTACCAAGGCAGTTTTATAGGGGAAATATTGATAACGGAAAGGATCATGCCGGGGACAAGAAAAGTTACGGTTATCCTAGTAAAAGAAAAGCTTGGATTTTAATAAAATGCATTATTACTTATGGAGTAGTGAAAGTATTTATATACGTACTCATCAATAATTTATAGAAACAAAATAAACTTATGGGAAGTCGACTCGAAAATATATTAACAGATGCGAAGAAAATCGGCGCGGGTATAGTCGCAGCCGTTTCTGGCTCTGTATTTGGAGCCTTAGGTTATGGAGCAGGAGATTCTATCGGGAATGGTATACAGACTACGCGACAATATAACTCCTGTGCAGTTACATCTGATGGTGGCGTAATTTGTACTCATCACATAATGCAAACACTGCCAAATTTGCCTTACGGCGAGATGATTGGAGCGGCTGGATTAGCCCTCGGCGTTCTGTTTGGGGCTGGCATGGTATACGATATATATAGACTGAGGACTCACGGCGTTGAAATGGTCCCGGTTAAAAATTCTAAGTATAGACATTAATAAAAGTATTATTCTAATAATCTTCTATGTCGTCTAACAAACTAGGTTAGATCTTAGGTTTTGGAAGCAAAAGAGATAGAAAGAACGGCAGTGGCATTTCGATTAGATTATGTAGAATATCAAAAATTACCAAAGGTCTAACCAGAACAACCTATATACTCCTAGCGAATCTACCAGTTGTTCCTAGCTTTACTGAGTAATAATGGTTTAAAACCGTTAAAATAGGCATAGTAGTCTACTCTTTAAGCGTATCTAATACGTCTACCAATACGTTCTGTGCCCATCATCCAATGGGCTATTAGACCCTCATGTAAGTTAGAAAAGGCCCTAAAATAGGATAAAGGGCACGTTTCACCACCATCATTCGTCGCAATACCCCCATCATGAGTAACCTAGAAACG
>DAHXLI010000053.1 GCA_027366075.1 Candidatus Parvarchaeota archaeon
AGGTACGAATACAGACTGGGATTGATCTGCGGGAATGATCACCGACACGGGGATGGATGCCGATTGCCCTCCCGAAGAGGTCGTGTTCACGGCGGTTATGTTCACCGTATAACCCAGCCCGTTTGTTATCTGCATCTGTATGGCACCGCCCTGTATGCACGCGCCTCGCACAGCAAATCCCGAGAAACCGGTTATCGTCGTGCTTATAGAAGATGACGGCGAGAATATGCCTAAGGAATATAAAACGCCCGCAACTATCACGATGATCAGTATGGCCCAACCGTAGGTCATCATGTACTCCAAGGCCGATTGGGACCTGCTCCCTTTTACGCTCCTTGGGACGCGCGGTATCATATAAAAAGGTGTGTGTGCGTGTAGATATATATTTTATATCTGACTTTACAGACTTAGATCAAAAAGATCCGGGAAAGCATATATTACAATCTATTTTTCTTCTCTTTTTTAGAGAAGTTTGAACTGAGGATAATCGAATAGTTCTTTTCGTCATGGAAGAAGTATGATTTTACCCTCCTATCGTCTACTTCGTCGTTCTCCCAGCTTTCTCTTTTTTTTGGGTATTCTTCTGCAGGATACCCTATTTTGTAATTATTTTTCCCGATGGAGGTTCGTATCTTTGTCGCGCCAATCGCTTGGAACATTCTTTTTACCGGCTCATCGCCGGCGGCGACATAGTCTACGCCTATCTTTTTTGCAAGATACAGACTAGAAAGTATAGCCAACTTCAACGCGCCAGGCTCCTTCTCTGCCCATCTGTCAATGTCGTGGTGGCTGACGCCCGGTTTGTCCCAGCCTTCTACGGTATCGATGAAAAGATAACTATTTCCGTTGCCGTCCAAGCCTATAAAATCCCTTACTACCGCGGCAGTTCTTTTAGGTCGCCTTATTGCGTAGATTATTGTGCCTCCATTTAGTTTTGCGTCTGCGACTATCATGCTCGTGAGATACCCATACTCGTCGTTCGGCCAGCACATTCCGACTCCGCGCACCATCTTCTTTATCATTTTTGCGTCGTCCTTTGCTGGATCGAACATGTCTATTGTATATCTTCCGTGGGTTTTACTGAACAATATCTCGTTGAAATAATCGATATCGGTTTTACCGGAATACTCATGCCGGTAAACTGCGTCTTCTGGAGCGAGGTCATCGCCATCCTCCTTCAATTTTCCTTTCACGATATCGTTTATTATTTTTTCAAGCTTGCCTAGTTTTTCGGCGCATGCACCCTTCTCATCTGGTCCTACGGAGCCGTCTTTTATTTTTGCCGAAAGAAAGGCGGGGTAACCGAATAAATGGCGTTCTTCTTTTGAGAATACGTCGGCCAGTTTACTGGAAGGAAAATCGTGGACTGCCGCATGTACCTTATCTCTCAATGCTCTTTCATTGTCGTTCTTGAGGACTGTTTCTAGAGAAACGGCCATGTAAATACGTGTAAAGTCTAGTATTTATTATTTTAAATCCGCTGGCTGCCACAGCAAACCCTGCGACGGTCCGCGACCCAATCATGCAACCGCTCATGTCAGATAAAGGTTTAAATACGGGTTCCCTCCTCATAATCGCATGACAATGCATTTGGGCGATGGCTGGGGGCTGGATAAAATATTAGACGAATTGTCGCAGAAGCCGGTCGAAGGCTTTACCAGAGTATACAACAGATATACCCGTTCCGTAGAAGAAGTAAAGCTGACTCTATTAAACAAGATCTCTATTGCATTAAGTGATGAGGCAAAAGTCAAAGATCGCACATACCCCGGGTGGTCCGGTTACCTGCCTTTCTTTGTATACACGACTGCTACCGGCGGTAACAAGGTAATGCTATTAGATTACAGGCATGGTTATAGGAAAAGACTGGACCGCCATACCGTATTAGAATGACTTGTGACCGATGGAACTGATTGACCTTCTTCAATCCCTTGAACGGGACGAAAGCGGCTTAAAGTTAAGCGCATACGGTCTTGCTGCAAGCGGCGTAAAATATCTGAATGACCCGAAAATGATAAGGGAGTTCTACAAAGAATTTACACGGGAAATACAGCGATATGGCATGCTGCCCGGAGTAGATAAGGCCTTAGTAAAGGGTTTCTTGAGAGACCCAGCTCGTGCGGCGGACCATTTGCTCGCGGCGGAACTCCATAACAAAGAACTCAGCAATGACAAGGTAAGGGCATGGCTAGATTCACTGCCTGGCGTGCTTGCTTCTTACATAGCACAGGATTTCATTTCAGATTATAAGCGGATAATCAAAGGTAAAGAAACCGCGTCTTCGCAAACTACCCGCACTTTTTAAGGGGAATAAAATTTACTTTTTGATACAGTGGTTTTTACTGAAAGGCGATAAATTAAAGCTTAAATGTGAAATGGCTTCTTTAATTCAGATGGCCAAGCTGAAATTCTACGGCGGGACAGAAGAAGTCGGCAACGTTAGGATAACATTGGACTACAATGGGAAGACCTTATGCCTAGATTATGGTTCAAAACAAGACCATGAAGACGACGACCAAGCTTTTCCTAGATCTGACTATGTCGTCGTATCGCACGCCCACCTTGACCACGTAGGAAACCTTCCATTATCGCTAAAGCTCAACCCTGGGACCAAATATATCGGGACGGACATGACAAAAAGAATCACCGAATACCAGCTCAATGACATACTGAAAATAAACGAGAGAAGAAAGAAAGAAGGCGTGCCGGACAGGAATCCTCCCGGCCGACAGTTCAGTCTCGATGATATACTTGCAATAAAAGACGGATGGCTGCCTGCGGATTATAATAATACTACTAGAGTCGGAGATTTCGACGTTAAACTTGTAAATGCTGGACATATACCGGGCTCTGCAATGACCGAAGTTACCTGCGGTACGGATAAGATAGTCTACACCGGCGACGTGAACCTTGAAGGCAACCTGCAGAAGGAACTGCCCGGGCTAAACTTGCTGCAAAAAAATCCGAAAGCGCTTATAATCGAATCGACCTACGGAGGGGAGATGAGAGACTCTATAGACAAGCAGGAACAGACTTTCATTCGATACGTAGAAGAAGCGATATCGAAAGGAAAGAACGTCTTCGTGCCGGCATTCGCTATAGAAAGAATGCAGCGTGTCGGAAGCCTTTTGAGCCGGATCAGGAATGATCATTCTGACTATGAATTCTATATGGTCTCTCCTTCTTATCTCAAGATGAAAGACATGGCTTACCGTGACATAGCTCTAGCCAATCTTACCGAATCTGCCGGTCTGCCTAATGAGTATAAGGGAAGAAAGAGCGTCATAGTCTCTACGTCCGGCTTCTGCACTGGAGGGATAAGCAGTAAGATACTAAGAGAAGTGATAGAAAATAAAAATTACACCATAATAGTGCCGAGCGGCTTTCTGCCCGGGAACTCCCCGTTAAAATCTGCGGTAGATACCGGATATGCGGAGTTTTCCAACAAAGGCGGCGCAAAAGTAAAAAAGAAACTGCGAGCTGAACTAAAACAAGTAAAATTAAGTGCGCACTCTGATAAAAGCGGTTTGGTCAAAATAGTTGAAACCGTGTGCCCAAACAAGACTACGCAGATTTATCTTGTTCATGGAGAACCGAGTTCTCAGGCGACCCTGACACAGGAACTTGTATCGCGAGGATACCAGGTAAGGATACCGAAGAAGTACGAAGAATTTAGCGTATAGGGTGTAGAATCACAAATACTCTCTATTGTACGTACGCAGATATAATCTTAAAAAAGATTTTACAAAACTTTTTTCAGTTGGCGGTGCTTTATAACACGCTGCCTTTTTTATGTACTCTATTCTCAACATTTGATAGCCGTTCTTTCAAAGTATATAATCAATTGTTAGCATAAGCTCATTGCCATTGCATTAGGTGGAGAAATCGCTACTTTACTAAATTTGTGATGGCAAGACGTGAATGATTAAATATAAAAATCCAAGCTGCGCAGAAAACTGAGCTAGTAAAATATAGATTATACTGTTTACGCATAGCCTTCTGGGCGTTTGTCGGCTTGACGTCTTACAATCGCGTCTAATATGCTTATATAAGTAGAATCCGTTTTGCCGACACCGAGCGGGGTTATCTTGTAAGCATATCCATCCCCGTTCGCATCTTTTCCCAATACGTATATTACGGCTTTAGCCTCTAAGGCTGCTTTTGCAAGTGATAAAGATCGGAGCTTGCCAATGTCCACTCCTTTCTTTTTTAATTCCGAGTGGTTCGTGGAATATACGTTCTCTATGGGGGCGCTGCACATGTAGGCTTTTCCGTCTATCCTTGCGGTCACCCCATCCTTTTGCAGAAGTTCTGGCCCGCCTATCCTTACGCTTTCTGACATTATTGTTTTGAGTAGGTCCTCGTCTAATTTTTCTTTTTCCTTCAAAAAGACTATCGTGTCTTCGGGCTTGGGTTGAGGTATACACCCCAGTAATCCTTCTAGTCTTGATTTTTGAGTTTTTTCTTCCATGTCTATTGTATTATTTTATTAATCACTATACAGTATAGAAATATACTAATATAAATGCCTTTCTTTTAAACGATGGCACCTAGAGTCACCGAAGGCATCACTCCGTTCGGGGGATAAACTCTAGTTCTTTCCCAATAAGTGTGAGTTTTGCCGCTTTGTGAGCCAAAAAATTGAAGAGTAGCAGGATTAAATGTATATCCTCCGGTTAGAGTAGACAAAGAGCCATAATCTAGAGAGGACGATATCCCCGTAGGAGAGAAAGAAACTGCGTAAAGAGACAATACCGAAATTGTGCCATAAGATACGTTGGTATTATTTACTATGTTGCCACTTGCAAAAGCTGCATTATTATAATCATATGTAAAAAAACAATATTCCTTGCCGCATGTAGCCGGCTGGCGCATGGATGCCCTATACTCCCAGTTAGATGCATTATACAGATTAATGTCTTGCTCTATCCCACTGCCATTTGAATACATGAGTGTTCCCATTTCCGCTACAAACGGCGGCGTTGGCGCGTTTGTACTCGCCCCATTGGCGTTACTGTAATAAGTAAAAACATTCGCGCCGTCATCATACTGTGCGTATATAGGGGAAAGCTCCGGTGCTTCGCCTGTAAAAATATTATTTAAAACGTTTTGGAATTGCGGATATAATTTCATGTCTATGGTAGCACTGCCGTCGGCGGGTATGCTGCCTAACTTAAGCCAGTATGTGGTGTCTGTGCTCGCTGAGCCAGGCCCAGAAAACGAAACGTTGTTTGTGACTCCATTATTTCCGTTTCCGCTCGAATCTTTTGCGTTCCCAGCGAGAGACCAGTGACCAACAAGATGATTAAGTGTAGGCAGCGGGGCCCCGGGCATTCCTTCAGAATAGAGTTGTAGTATTTGATTTTCTGGTATAGTAGTATTGTAGAACTGATAATTGGCTAGATATCCCATAAAACTGCCAACTAGATTACTGCAAGTATACGCTCCGCCTATAAGTTGTGTCGTGCTGCCGGTATAATTTATTTCCTGCATCTCAATAGAGTCTTCCAGATTTCCGTTGATATATATTTTCATTTCGCCGACCCCGATACCGCCGCCAGACAAAGTCAAAGTAAGCATGCTCCAGGACCCAATAGGAAGATCTATACTAGTCGTAGTACCCTGCCAATTACCAGGATACCCCGCGTTCCATGCGCTTACAGTAAGCGGATTCCCGGATATGACCCCTAACCCACAGGTGCCATCCCCGGTCGATATTATGTCGCCGAATGACGATGAGGATGGGTCGACCCAGATATTGATCGTGTATGAAGATAACTGATTTGTATACCCGTGCGGCAAAAGCACATAATCGTTCCCATTAAATATCGGAAGGTTGCCGCTTTCAAGCCATGACGGGATTATCGTGCCGTTTGCGTAAGTGAATTGCACGTTTGACAGGTCATTGTTCTCATAAGAATCGTAGGTTTTCGAGTCCACGCTTACCAGCTGCTGATAAGGCGAGGGAGTGGCGACGTTTTGGGTATTGGTTACATTCAGGGTTATAGTTTCTACGCTTCCGACGTGAGCAATGGGCATCACTCCGTTCGGGGGATACGCACGAACACGGACCCAGTTCAATGAATAAGCAGCTTGAGAATTTATCTGGTCTGCAAAGTTTAAGTTTACGGGGGAGCCACTTGCGTCCGTTGTAGGCGATATTGCATTCGCGTAATTTGTATACATTGTAGCAGCATAAACTAAAGGTTGCCAGGATATCCCCCACACATAAGAAATATCAGGAGATGGCGATGTAGGAAAAGCTGGCCAATCTTGGTTTGGGTTCCATTCCCCACCGGAGAAGTGGCCTACACTGGACTGCCATCCAGTAAAGTAGGTGCCAGAGCCGGAAGAAGAAAGATACATTCCGGCTAAAATGCCTCCGGCGCCGCTCCCTGTGGCTATGAACTTCATATTAGATTCTGCAACCATAGGGTTGGAGAACGTAGCCGTCGTGGAAATCACTCCGCCGGAATTAACTACCGAGAATAAACCATTCGAAACAATAAACCCGGATCCAGTCCATTTCTTGCTTAATCCTGTTCCGGCGAAGTTATCATAGAAATTGAACACATTCGCCCCATTATCATATCCTCCATACGTCGGAGACAGCTGCGGGGCTTCGCCTGCATATACACCGTCATAATTTGCAGCAGGCTCGAAAACCATGGTTATGTTTATGGGTTCGTTGCTCGGGATGGCGTTGGTCAGCTTTACCCAAAACACGGATTCATTGGATTCGGAAGTACAGCCGCTTTCACACCAGCTATAAAGCTCCGCGGCTTTGTTATAGAATCTTATGTTCCCGAGGTTTACCTCTTCGTAACCGGCAAAAGTCTGCGGATCAAACACTATCATCTGCTGGAACGTCGAAGGCGTGGTGCCGCCGGGGGAAGTTATGGTGACGTTCACGGAATGCGACACGAACTTATAAGGAAGAGGCGAATCGGTCGGGTCCAATGATATCACTCCAGAGACCTGGCTTTTTATATATCCGGGTGGGAATGAGAGCGTGTAATTTATAAAGACCGCGAAGGTTGTATATATCTTGTTAAAACTCCCGACAATCGCGCACTCTGACTGTTGCCCAGCCGACAAAAACAGATTGGTGCATGTGAACTCGGAAAAAGACTTTCCGTTTACCGTCAATGTCATGTTACTTATGTTTGCTGGGAAACCAAGGTCGTTCACCAATGAAAATTCAAAAACTGTGGAATTCGCCGCCGCAGACGTCACGGATATCCCTGAAAAACCGCCTATGCTGACTGAAGATACACCGGAGTAACCGAATACGCCAAGATAGAACAGTGCTGATATTACGAGGGTCACCACTATCGCCATCCACCCATAGGTCATCATGTACTCTAATGTGGACTGGGACTTACTCCCTTTTACGCTCGTTGGGGCGCGCGGTATCATATAAAATGTGTGTGTATGTAAATATATATGATTTAACTATAAAATAACCTAGACCTTGCCGATGCAAGCTTAGACAAGTCTGCAAAGGCGGTCGCGCCCCGGCTTATTTTTTACAGCCATCTTTTAAGATCGTGTCTGGTTTGACGAACTTAGGCTTCATTGCAGATATCATTATCTCCCCGACCGCCATCAAAAGTTTGATTGATATAATCTCTTTAAACGAAACTGATAAGTAACGAGTTTATTCGATTTTCTTATCGTTAGTTTTAATGGCTCGATAATCTTTCATTATCTCTCTGTATCCGACGAGGTCGCCTTTAGAATCTTTTACATCTTCTAGTTCTGTGCGATAAGGCACGTCGTAGCAGTCCCCAGATTTTCTTATTTGTACCGCTTCATAGGCTGTGTTGACCCTTCTTTTATATTCGTCTTTTATGTCGAATAGGGACCCGACCATCCCGTTCAATACGTAAGTCCACTTATCCGAAACGTTTTTCTTGTTTATTTCCAGCGCGGCCCTTTCCAGCGCCCCTGCAGTCTGCGCGAATACCCAATATCTAAATTCGTCTTTCCAAGCCCCTTTGCTCACCATCTTTTTGGGGACTAATTGTATAAGTCGTGTTATCGAATAATTCATCTCGCCAAGCCATGACGGTCTGTGGTCGTGGCCCTTTGAGACTTCGAACATTTCGTTACCTAAAAGTTTTGCTTTGGTATCTAATTTTAGATGCGTCTTCCCTAATTCCAAGTCATACAGAACATCAAACATCTCGAGTATGCTATTCTCATAGAAAATGGCGATTTCTCCAGTGCCGTTTATCTTTACAAGGCCATTAGAAATTTCTTCTGCAAGATCGTTCACCTTGCTTTCGAGTCGTGGTCTATCGGCGTCCGGGATGTATGGCATAGTTATTATTTTATTATACCCGCCAGCTATTAAAGTTTTCTTGTACTAAAGTTTTATTTTATGATGCTTGCTAAATGCGCCGTCTCAAGCAAGATGCGTGGCCCCAAGCACTAAGCCGCCTACGGAAGAGAACACCAGCGTCACTATGAATGTTATCACCATATAAAGCGCCATAGAAATTAGGAGAATGGACGCTATGTTTTCTCTAAGTACTATCTTGTCGCCTGGCTGCGAGATGTTCGATATCGCATAAGCGATTATTATGCTCAACGTTATGAGATAGATCCCTATTATAAGCTGAAAAGTATAGAGGGGTATCTGGCCGCCGCTTAGGTTGAAAAGACTAAAAGCGAAAGGAACGACCGAAGCCACGCCACCGACGCCGCTATTCGCACCGCCGGTCACGCTTGTCTGTACCGTACTTATTGTCCCTGCCAGCGATCTCAAAACCGTGCCTATAAGCGTAGTAAGACCGACGACTATGCCTGCCATGACTGGGCTAAGCAGCCCTACCTCCACTCTCATACCAGAAGTGACCTCCTCTAAAAGGGCTTTTACCTGGCCGTCTATCCTACGGAGGTTCGAAAGGTGCTTTGATATGTAAAGTGTTGCTGCCGAGGCATTGGCGACGCTCTTCTTTGCCGATTCTACGAATACTCTTATCCCGGCTATGACCATGGGCGACGGGAAATATCTTGTCGATCCGTTTATTGCGTTAAAGAAGGCGTCCTTAAGGGACATGCCCAAATTTCGTATGTTATTAACAGTAACGGCAAAGAAGTCCGACATCGGAGTATTTTTCATCGTCTCGCTCACTTTTATTATCGTGGTCTCCGGGGGAAATCCCTGCGAAAGAAAAGAGCCCATCTGGAACATCGCGCTGCCAAATGAATTTTGTATCTTCATGAGCTCATCTTCCGTTTCTTTTAGTTGTATCACTGACAATTTGAAGTAAAGCGCGATGGAGAAGCCTATACCGGCGGTTATAAGCAGAGAAACGTAGATCTGTGTCGGCCCAAATATCAAGAGATACGGCGAAAGAAGCACGACGATGGCCATAAAAAATATCAGGACGGCTGCGGCGGGAATCAATGCGCTTACGGTTATCTTTTTGTTCCCGACTTTGACGAAGAAGTTCCCCATTTTTGGTAGGCCCGGGACTAGGCTAAGGTCTGGCGCGGCAAAGCCGGCCGGTCTGGCTAAAAGTCTCGTTCTTATCAAGAAGTAGACCATAAGGGGCAATCCCACGTCGTACATAAGGGCGAGCAGGATGCCAAAATCCGGTATGGAAACGAAGGCCATCATCATCGGCGCCAGGACGAGTCCCAACACGGGCAATACCATGCCAAGCATGTAAACAGTATTAAGTGGCTCCTTAAGCGTAGACGCATATTCCGTCATTGACTCGAAAGTGCCGCCGAGTATCCTTTGTGATGCTTCATCCAATAGTGCCAGCCTGCCCTCTTCCGATTCCTGGTATACGGAGCTTTCCACGAGGAAAAGCGCGTCGGTAAATGCAGGACTGGATTTGGCCCATCTGAGCGAATAATCATCGAGGGCTTCCTTTGTGTTTGTATATTTTCTGGCTGCGGTGTCCCATATCAGCTTCTTTAAGTCAAAGGAAAGGTAGGTGTTAAGGTTATCAGAAGCAAACTGCACCGCGCCTTCCAAGTTCGGCGTCTGCCTCATGTAAATCACAAGATAGAGTATGAACGTGACCAAGTCGCTGGAGGACTTGCTAAGCCGGGTAGTCATCTGTTGTTTCGGAAACTGCTGTACGCCGAAGAATCCTATCACTCCCAGTACTATGAGCATAAGCCCAAAAAGCAACTGGCCCAAAATCATCACCGCTATGCCGAACAAAAAGCCGGCTAATATCAGGAATATGCCGAACCCATAGAGTTGTCTGGCGTCGAAATCGAAACCTAAAAGATAAAGCAGCGTGTTGGTTTTCTTCTCTTCTTCTTTGTTTATGCTAAACTGCAACACTCTGCCGACTGTGGAAGACCCGAAGACTATCAATTTTGAGAGGAAAGACGGATTTTTTTCCTTGAACACTTTGTACTCTATCGACTTTAGCTCGTTCCTCACTCCTTCATCTTTGTTATAAAGTTCTTTTGGCACCAGCTCAACGTTCGTGTAGTATTTCTCTACAAAATCCTTTGGGAGAGGATTTTTAATCACTTTCTTCCTTTCATCCATAGATCAAATGCTTTTACTATCCTATTCCCTTCTGGGGGTTTGCCGGTCTCTTCTCTTAACTTGTTTACTATATCGTAATATTGGTCTATGGCTAACGAGGTAAACTTGGCTTCCAAAACGGACCGGTCGTTCGTCTTCTCTGCGTAGTTCGAAATCATGTCAAGTATCTCTCCTCTGGCCTGTATGTTATCCAAGACCGCATCCCAATTCCCCGCCCAACCCTCTACATTGGACGCTATCTCTTTGACTATATCGCTGTTCCCTTCCAGTAAGTCGTTTGTAGGGACAAGCATATCGGTGTTAATGTCATATTTTACGAGGTCGACGAAACCATTCTCATATTTCGGGTCGTCGGTCCAGTCTTTTCTTACCTCGGTTATATTTAATATGCGTCTCTTCTCGCTCAGCCGGTCCATGCTTTTTATCTTGTTTACAGATATTATCAGGTCCGTGGCCTTAAAACTCGTCCTTGGCACGCCTAAATCGTTTACCACTCTGTCGAATACGCCGTATGGGTTGTCTCCATGTATGGTGCCCATTACGACGTTCGAAAGCGCCCCCACCCTCATTGCTTCATAAAGCGCTTTCGCCTCGGTGCTCCTTACCTCACCGACTATAAGGGAGCTGTCGCCCAGCCTTAACGTGGTCCTTATTCCTTCCTCTGCGGACATTTCCGATTTCTCGCCTATTATCGCGCTCTGTACTTTCAACGAAAGCATGTCATATCCTAATTCGGTGAAAGAATCAGTCGGTATCTCCATGGTGTCTTCGACTGTTATCACCCTATATTTTTTCATAAGCAAAAGCATGAGTGCCGTCAATAAAGAAGTCTTACCCGAACCCCTCGTGCCGCTTATTAGTACCGTCCTTGCTCCCTCGACGCAAAACCACAACAAGCCCGCCGCAAATGGCGACACCATCTTATTGTTTACAAACAGAGGTATGGTCCATGGTGCTTCCCTGTGTCTGCGGAAAGCGATGCTAAGTCCGTTTGGAGAAAGGGGTCTTTGCACTATCGCGACTCTCGCTCTGGTATTCTTGGTTATTAATTCTGTATCCAGCACTGGGTGCCCTTCGTCGAGGGGCCTGCCCGAGACCAACCTGAATCGCGAAGCCCATGCGTCTATTTCCTTTGCGTTCGGGATTATGTTTGTAGAACATTCTCCGTAAGTTATGTGCTTGACGAAAAGAGGCGACTTGCTTATCGGAGCGTTTATATAGACGTCTTCTACCTTATCGTCCGAAAGAATCACTTCCGTCATCCCAAAACCGACGGTCAGTCTTACCAATATATTCGAGAGTTTTTCTATGTCCCTGAACTCGAGATCGTACTTGTTCTTTTCGTTTATGTCACTTATCATGTCCTTTCCGATATTGTAGAATATCTCGCGCATCCTTATCGGATCTGTGAACTCCGCTTCTTGTGGTTTGTAGTCGATCAGCGCCGTCCTGACTTGATCCAGTATATTGTATTCGTCTACATTTAGGAGCAGCTCCGGCGGCGAAAGATGGTAAAGATACTGAGAAACGCCGGGCAGGCGGTATATGGTGACTTCGGTATTGTCGGAATCTTTAAGCTCGTAAGTCTCCACCTCAATCGCCGCTATCGGAGGTTCGGCCATTATTCTTGTGTAGGTGAAGTTCGGTCTTATAAGCGGCTTGAACAAGGCCTTATATGGAGACCTGTCACCGATTTTGTAGCCGAGGATGAACTGCATGCTTTTCCGCACTATCGCCAACGAACTTATGGAATCCATAAGCGAATCGAACCTGCTTATAAAGTCTGCGAGGGCCTCCGAAGGGTTGTTCTTTGCTCTGACCTTTATTTCCCTGCCCGCCCTCAATCCGAACACGTAGGCGCCGACCGGATCTCTTTTTATCCTGTCAAATAGGATGTAGTTAAAGACGGAGACCTCATTGGTTAAAGTCCTTTGTGTCTCCTCATCAAATGGGGCTACGATTCCCGACTGGAATATCGCCTTGTAATGGTCTGCAAGGTCGTCAAGCAGGTCGACCGCGTCTTTAGTGTATACATAATTCCTATCGCTTACTATCACGAGGGAAGTCACGCTGCCGGATTCAACTATCGCATTTACTATCTTCTCGAATATGTCTTCATTATCTTCAGGATTTGGGTAAAGGATGCTTAGAGGTACCTTATACGTAAGTACTATATCTCCTTCCTCTCGCGAGATCGTATAGTCCTTCTCTTTTGCTTCCATTGCTTTCAATCCTTAGTCTTACTCTAAAACAGAGCGCTATAATAATTGAAGTTGTCAGCGTAATTATAAATATCCTCTTAAAAGACATAATTACGGGAAAGTGGCGTCATGGAGAGAGATTACAACGCATCAAGGAATATCCTCATAAAAGCGTCGGTCGGCGGAGAACCTGCCAGTATGCTCGTAGAGTCGGGGCCTATACTTTTTAGAAAGCAAAGGTAAGTTCAGACGTTGAAACGAGAAGTCCACGCGGAAGCTCGGAGTAGTTCACCGTTTTTATAAACTTTATATAACTTGCAATAATAATCACCATATGAGTGAAAGTAGGCTAGAAGAAACGCTCGTCAAAGTTGACACCTTAAGGCCGCTAGAGCATAGGCGGGCCTATTTTGCTTATTTAGAAGCGCACAAAAACAATTCGCTATACAAGAACGAAGGCCCAAAACCGACTCGCATAGGGACAGGCATATTTGGGGCTTTAATGAGCATACCAATTGCGGGAGTTACTTACTGTCTTAAAGAGCAATTAAATAATCTAGCGCCTTACTCCCAAATTCTAGTTTTAGGATATGTAGCACTTGATCTAACGTTGGTGCTTACAACTGCGTTATTCGGGAAACTGATATGGGACTATGAAACGCTGCGCAGTAGAAGTTAGCTAAAACTTTTTAAGCCGTTTTTAATAATTCCGCCGAGAATTCCCCTTTCGTAAGATGGGGAAGTTGAAAAGATATGGTACTCAAAAGCTTTTGGTGAAGCAAGTCCAGACGTTGAAACGAGAAGCCCACGCGGAAGCTTGGAGTAGTCCACTAACAAATATACTTCAAAACGGAGCTATGCTGTGTTTAGCCGCGGCCTTCTTTTTTCGTCTATGCTTTATCTCCTCGTATAAGCCGAATACGGCCAAGACGATGCTTATGACTCCGACTATCAGGTACATCTGGTAAATAAACGGCGTTATCTCTATTGTTTGCTGCGCACCAGAAAGATCGCGGTAGTCATAATTGCTTCCGTAAGCCGTTATCGAAATATTGTAACCAGAATCGGGAACGTCTGTGAACGTCGCGGCCCCGGAAAGCCCGGTAGAATTTTTAAGCGATAAATTCCCATAGTCGAATTTTACGCTTGCGGATATGACGGGTATACCAAGATATAAGCCCAACGAGACCGTTATATCAGAGATCGGGAGAGTTATATTCCGGCTGCTGTTTAATGGCGAGAGATATACTGGCGACTTCAGAACGTTCAATCCATTGCCCGCGAATATTATGCTCCGTATTGAAAAGTCGCTGCCGGTCTGCGCCCAGATAGTATTATTGTAAAAGGTGCCGTTTCCCGTCGGCCCGCTTACTGATATTTCTGTCGCCGAAACCGCTGCCCCATCCGCGGAGAGCAATTTTATGTCATATTTTGATTCCTCGATGAATTGAACGTCCACAGATCGACTGATGATCTGGCTTTTATTGAAAGCTACATATCTGACGCCGTTGACATAATCTGGGTTGCCGGTATAATTTATGACCGTTTGGGGGATGCCTAAGACTGTCCCACCATCGCTGACGGTCGATATGTATGTGGATATCGCGTTTGATAGTGGCACGTAATATAGATACGAGACCGAAAGGTTTGCGTCGGCCGGCGCCCCGTCTAGGTTAAAGTGTACTACCGCCCCGCGCCTCCAAACGAAAGTCAAATTAATCGGCGCGTCCACCACGACCGATCCAGAAGCTTGGTGGAGCGTTGGGCCATTGTCTATGCCGTAACCTAAAAGAGAATAACTGTCGTTCTCGTAGGTGGCGTTCATAGGGGACGAGAACTGGAGAGTAGAACCAGAATTTACAAATTCGCTTATGTTGGTGCGACCACCGATATCAAATTCATTTACTTTATACTGCGCATTAAAGTCTGCGGTGATGACGCCTGAACCGGTGACTGCGAGAGTGTAAGGGTTATTCGTAGAATTTATGAGGCCAGAAAAAGATGCGAAGGCAGATCTGCTATAGCCCGAGCCCGCCGGTCCGTATGCCGTCAGTGATACTTTCTCACCAAAACTGAAATTTAAGGAAACGGGCGAAGTATAGTTTACGCCGTTTATTCCGAAAATGACGCCCCGTGAAACGGAAGTAAAGGATATCTGGTAATCGGTTTTTGATAATAACATCACAAGTTGATATGCTTTTGGACTTCCTATACCAGTGACCATATTATAACTGCCGTTTGCGGAGTAAACGCCGTTGTTTCCACCGTCTATAAGATTGAATGCTGTACTTCCTTCGTTGTAATAGGTGGCGTACAAGCTGTCCAAAGATAACGCCCCTGTGCCACCCGACTTTTCGTTAACTAGTGAATCGAATGCGGCCCATGCCGGTGCGGCTATGCTGGTGCCGTAATAACCTGCCCATTCCGAATCTACATATGCGCACATGGGCGTACCTGCATTAAAAGAAACGTCCGGGACCATCCTTGAAGGACTTAAATCAGGTTGCGCCGCTGGTCTTGGAAAAAACCCGCTTTCCCCCCCACCGCTTCCGTTCCATGCGCTCTCGCTTTGATAGCTCTCGTCTATACCGACCTGCAGGACGGTCCCGCCCACGGCTATAACGTATGGGCTTGAGGCAGGGAAATTTACGTTGGGAGTGCTAAGGCCGTTGTACGCACCCGTGTCTCCAGATGCCGCAAATACATCTATCCTCCTTTGTGAGGCGGCCAATAAAATGTCATTCAGCTGGCCTATCTGATAGGTGCCATAATAAGATTCAGAAGAACCCCAGCTTAGAGATATCGTACCGACCGATAAATTATATATCGTGTAATTTATAGCGTTGAAAAGCCACGATTCATTTGGAGCAACTACCAAATATATATTCGCGCCCGTTGCAAGCGAGTGCACGACTTCCACGTCGAGGGCCGTTTCCGCCGTCCAATTTTTAGACTGGCCGTCCGGTTTCCCGAATGGATACATGACAAAGAGGTTTGAGCCGTTAATCAATGCAGGAAGGCCGTATGTCGAATCGAATTCGCTTAGATCGGATACCAGGCGCGGATCGCCTTCTGCGACGACTATCGCGATATTTTCCCCTTTGCCAGTTATCCCCTGCGGATATAACGAGGTAAAACCATAAGCGGTTTGTATCTGAGACGGAGTCAGGTCGGGGCAGGAACCGCCTTGGAATGGTGAATAAACCATATTTAAATTTATTGCCGCATGCGACGTGCCCAAAGATATGGTAAATAAAACGAAAATCGATACCAACAGCATTTTCCTCATAAAAACATAAAGTATTCTCCACTTTAAATTATATCGTTTTGCCTTGGCATCCGCCCATCCACCCGTATGCCTTTGACAAAGGCTTCGGAAAAAGTTAAATACTATACATTTTAATATAACTGAATGAAATTACCAGCGCAGGTAAAAAGATACTGTCCGTATTGCAAGATCCATACATTGCAAAAGATTATTCAGGTAAAGGGCGGCCAGAGGGGTGTCTTAACAAAGGGCAGCCGTAGAAAACTGTTTAATATCGAGCATGGTTACGGCTCGACTCCATACCCAATGTTTGAGCACGCGAAGCGTCTTGGCATAAAGCAATCCAAAAGATACGATTTAAGATATAAATGCACTAAATGCAATAAAATGACTACTCAATCTAGGGGCAATAAAGCCAAGAAACTTGAGATAAAATAAATATGGATGAGATAATATTCAAACAGACCGAAAGCAACTTCATCAAAGTGAGGTGCCAGAAGTGCAAGAACGAGCAGGTAATATTCACCAAGCCAGCTTCTACTGTAAAATGCTTGGTCTGCGAGGAAGTCTTGGCAAAATCGACCGGTGGAAAAGCGGACATAGTCGCAGAAGTTATAGAGAATTATTCTTAATTTTCTCTAAAAATTCTAGTAAGCGTTACGTCAAAGGCTACGTTGATATTATCTGTTAATTTATAAAATTGCGGCCATCAGGACATCGTAGACCATATGTATTTTATCTGTTCTAACGTCATATAGCGCTAGGCCGGTGCGCTCTATCCTATGATGCTCTAGGTTCGGGTCTATTATAAATCCCTTAACGTGGCCTTCGTATTCGACTAAATGGTTACCCTTTGGATCAAAGACCGTATGTATAGACCAGGTGGATTTATCCTTCTGAACGAAAGATAAATTAGCATACCTGTCGCCAGTGTAATAGTACATGCCCGTCACATAACCGCAATCCAACTCAGAAGTCAAAAGGCGCAGCGTCTCCATGCGTATCTCCCCCGGGCCTAAAATGGATTCCATCCTGCTTTCCCAAGTGGCTTTAAGTTCTTTTATTCTGTCAGTTTCTACGCCAAAGCGTTCCGCCAAATCGGAAAGCAACGAATTTTTTAATCGCATTCTATATTTAGAATGACAAGAATATCAAAACCTTTAAAGGTATAAATTACAGCTTTGACAAGAGTATTTATGGACGTATATGAGGCGATGAAAAGCAGGAAAACTACCTTCTCATTCTCTGACAAGCCTTTGAAAGAAGAAACTATAATAAAATTATTGGACGCAGCTAGACTTGCGCCGGGAGCGGGTGCAGTACATGAAGTTGAATTCATAGTTGTGACTGAGCAGCAGAAGAAAGACGAACTTAGCCGGATATGCATAACCCCGAGAATAAACAGCGCACCGTTTATCATCGTAGTACTGTGCGACCCAAGAAAACTAAGAAATGCTTTCGCTGAAGAAGGGGACGTATTTTGCATAGAGAACGCTTCATTGGCTATAGAGAACATAATTTTGTACGCCACCGAACTTGAGATAGGCAACGCTTGGATCGCGACTATACAGCAGAAAGAAGTCAAAAGGCTCCTCCAGATACCAGAAGATTATATAGTAAGAGGGATAATACCGTTGGGTTATCCTGCTAAAGATGGGACCGTAACTTCGCCGAATATTCTGCCAAGGTTGCAGGAAATAACACATGTAGAAAGCTTTAATAACAAAGCGATCTAAATAATAAAATAAAGATTATGCTAAACAAAAAAGGTCAGGCAAGGATGCCCTCGTCTTTCGGCGGGCTTGTACAGTATTATTCAGAATACAAAAGCAAGATATCCATACGGCCGGAAATAGTAATAGTCTTTGGGCTCGTTCTGGTAGCTACTGTAGTCACTTTAGAAGCCATTTTTGGATAAAAAAATAAAAGATGGCTTCTGTGTCCGAGTACTCACAAAAACCATCTTTTAATAATCATTAAATCGGACTTTAGGTATTAAAAACATCCTTGGAAACCATTGGAAACCATCCTACGCCTATTATTTGCCGGGTGATGCATAGGTTAGAAAAGTTTGCAGGTCCTCTCCGTCCATCTTTGAGACCATCTTCTGCGGCGGCATGACTCGCATCACGCTTCTGCCGAAGTCCACTACCAGCATAAACGGAAATCCCTCATAACTTTTTTCCTGGTAGCCATAATAATAAAACTTTTCTTTGCTGGTAGATTTTATCTGGAAAAAAATGCAGCTTCCGCCCTTGAATGCTATAAGATCGTATTCTCCAAGGCTGCCGCCCGACCTGACTACTTTCCACCCACGTTCTATGAGAAGAAGTTTCACCTTTCTTTCTACCCTATAGCCCTTTATCTTGTTTGACATGCTAGGTCCTTTTTATTTTGTTTATCTTGCCAAGAGACTGTATTTTTATCAGCTTGAATCTTGAAAGCTTGGAGAGCATCTTGCTCATTTTAGACTTGGAAAATCCGCTGGCTAAGATAAGTTCTTTTTGGGTGATGTATCTGCCGCGTTTTATCAGCTTAAGCGCTTTTTCTTCGTCTTCGCTTAATAGTTTCCTGAACGGGTTTAGTCTTTTTTTAGGCGGCGACGGCGCAGCGGCACGGCGTTTGGACCTCATCAATATTATCAAAGAGATAATTATGCCGGCCACAATCGCGCCTGCGATTATATAAGATGTAGTCGGCTGTGGCGCTTGGTTAGGTAAACTGTCCGAATATGAAACGGTGAAAGGCAATATCGCTCCGGCCGTATACTGAAAAAGTGACCAGATCACTTCTATATTCTGGCCATTTGATGAAAAACTAGCGGTTGGAGGATTATAGTATGGTGCGGACGATAAAAAAGCGCCCTGCGGCAACACGGTTACTATTCTGAGCAGAGTCGGGCTGAACGGTATGAATATAAAAGTGGAATTGAATTGCGCGCCGCTGGTATAAGTCGTACTAAATGAATAGGACAAAATAAAGACGTCGGTGCTTTTTACGTTTGAAATCTCAAGTACGGTGCAGGTCTGAGAAAGGTTTATTACAAAGCTGTTACATCGCACAGAAGGTATCTCGCTAAACGGGTATGGCTGACCAGTCAAAAATAGCTTTATCCCGGTGGCGTAACTTGGCAAAGTTATATTTACTCCCCCAGTCCCGTTGTAAATGAACGTATATTCCACGCTAGAAGTCGCAGAAGCCCCGGATTGCTGCGTTATTGTATTTGTTATGTTTATATAAGCTGCGTCGGCACCGCTTACTCCCCCGGGCAAGTTTGCGCCGAACGGATTTTGCGTGATCCCGTGGCTCAAACTTAACAACAGAAAAAACGAAGCTACGACAAAGGGAAGAATCGCCCAACTTTTCATAGGTTATTATATAAAACATTGGTATAAATGTGTTTTTAGAGGTATTTTTCAGTCGCATTTTGAAATATGCTCTAAGTATCGAGATTTTCCTGGCTTGCCGAAGACATGATCAACCAAACTTAACGTTGAGTCACTAGCCATAGCAAGCTAAGATTATAAAAGATTTAAATACGAGTAAAAATAAAAAGAAGAGATATGAGAACGCCCAGGTATGGAGTTGGGGTAAGAAAACGGCTGGACGAAGTATACAAGCAAAGAAGTCAAAAATATAAGTGTCCAAGATGCAAGAAACTTACAATGAAAAGACTGTACAGTGGCGTTTGGAAATGTAAAAAATGTGGCCTAGAAGTAGCTGATAATGCATACTCTATGTCGATAAAAACGATAAAGTAGATGGTTATGACAAAATACAAATGTTTTTCGTGCGGGGCTTCGGTGGATTCCAGCGAATTAAGGGAGTTGATAAGGTGCCCTTATTGTGGTGGCCGCGTCTTGATAAAGAAACGCCCAGAAGGCGGGCATCATGTCAAAGCAAGATGAAGAATATGGTATCCAGTTAACGCTGGAGGTAAAACCAAGTTCTGGTTCTTTGAGAAGCTTCGAAAAAGCCCTGACTGACAATCTACGTTCTAGCGAACGGGTCACGGTAGATACAAAAAGCGTGGACGGAAATTTATATATATCGATAAAAGCTAAAGATACTAACATATTGCGTTCTGTTGTAAACAACTATCTGAACGCGATAAAGATGTTAGAAGAGACGGATAAATTATGAATGAAGAAGATTACGAAACTTTAAGGCAGCAACTGCAAGCCGAGATGACCCAGAAGCAGACTCTGCAGCTCCAATACAACGAGCTTAAAAGGACGCTCGAGGACGTGGAAAAATCTGGCGAGGATGAGAAGCTTTTCGAGATGGTCGGCAGTATACTCATAAGCAAAAACAAGAAAGAGATTTCTTCTAACTTCAAGGAAAAGATGGAGATACTTGAATTCCGGCTTAAAACGGTATCAAAATCCGTCGATGAAACGACGAAGAAACTTCAGGAAGTCCAAAAGAGCTTAGAGAAAAAATAATTCGGCCGTGATTGATAAAACGATCGATTATCACGGCGACATCCAATTAACGTTTGCGGCTGCGCCGTTGTTATTATTCCCGCTGTAATCGTTTGCGTTCCCGTCTAATGGATACCAATTTGTCAGACCAGCATTTGTTATAGGCCCCCCACCAAAACCTTCCGAGTAAAGTCCATTTATTTGAGTGCTCGTGAGCGTTTTATTGTATATCTGCATGTCTGCTAGTTTCCCAGTAAAATACCCCGAAATGGAGGGATATGGATTTGCACATGTAGTCTCGTAATCAAAGGCTCCTGAAGACGAATAAACTACCGTTTTTGTCCCGATTTGAGCGCCATTTACATAAAAATTTTCGGTGTTAGTACTACCCGTATAAGAAAGAGCGATTTGATACCAAGTACTGGGGGCAAGTTTGTCGGATATGTAAGATCCGGGAAATGAACCATTGTAAACTTCCCCTTCGGCCCATAGACTTGAATTTACGCCTAAAAACTGAATGTTCCAGGAACCGCCGCAATAACCATTGCCTGAATTTGGTGGCGTGGCAGTTATCCCTAAAGTCTCACCTCCTCCAGATAAAGCATAGACCCATTCAGAAAGGGTAAAATTAGCCTTGTCATTGCCAAACCAGCTGCCTATCGGCGAAGAAAAAACCGTGCTCGCCCCATTAAAACTTGCTGATGAACCTTGAGAAATCGTATTACTGGAAACGGTTCCTGTAGAAAAATACGGCCCTGGAAATGTCTGGCCCGGTTCGGTGTACGTCACAGTCACAGAATTAGAATACTTTGTGCCCGCAACATCAGCGCATGCGCCGGGTATTACGAAGTTGACTGTGCTACCTGCTGCGATATTTGTAGAAAAATTAGCCGAAACGGG
>DAHXLI010000034.1 GCA_027366075.1 Candidatus Parvarchaeota archaeon
ATAACCGCCCTTGAGGCTATCGCTTCTGGTACGCCAACCATAGTTTCTGCCCAGTCCGGCGTTGCTGAAGTCTTAAAGAACGTGTTCAAAGTAGATTTCTGGGACTCGGGCCAGATGGCGGATATGATACTCGCCTTACTGACATACAAGGGCATAAACGAAACCATGTCTTCTGAAGCTTATAAAGAGCTGGTAAATATGACATGGAAGAGCGCCGCAAATAAGTTCTTTAATCTTTACAAAAAGATGACGAAAAGTTAGCCGCGTCCAACAAGACCAATTAAAAGGTTAAATTGGATAAATAATTAGGTTTTTACATGGTAGTTGATTTGCCTTCATTGGTCTATTTGTTACTGGCAGTAGCGCTTGGCTCGATAGTCGGATTAGAGAATGAATACCGTATGCAGAGCGGGACTAAGATATACCTTGGACTCAGAACCTGTATATTCATATCGCTTTTAGGTTATATCTTCGCACTTCTATACGCGATAACTGAGAGTGTCGCGCTACTCGTAACTGGAACTGCTGTTATAACTATAATTGCGATTGCAATATATCTAACGAAGAGCAACCTGATAAAAAATCCCGGAGCCACAACGTTCATAGCAACTTTTATAGTCTTTATATCTGGAATGTTTGTAGGCTTAGGCTACTACGAATATGCCATAGTCCTTAGCGTTCTTACTGCAGCGATAAGTTTCTATAAAAGAGAGTTTCTAGGGGTTATCCACAAAATAAAACGAAATGAGCTGCTTGCTATTATAAACATCTTCCTTGTGGCATTTGTTATACTTCCACTCCTGCCAGATGCATACATCGGACCCTACTCATTCTTCAACCCATTCGAGTTTTGGCTCATAGTTGCAACTGTAGGGCTGGTATTTTTCTTACAGTACCTATTCTTAAGAGTATCAAAATATGGCCTGCTGCTTTCGTCTGTTATTGGCAGCGTAATAACCGGTACCGCGGTAGCTTTCAGCCTTGTAAAACTCGCAAATAAAATAAAAGCCGGCACGAAAACACTATTTTATAATATAATGTTCTCTGCGAACATTCCGATGATATTAATACAAGCCTGTCTTTTTGTATATCTCACGACATTCTCCGGGGCGGTGCTTTACTATGCCCTCCCTGCGATAGTGGTCGCATTGGCAGCCATGACAATTCTTTTCTATGCTGGACGAAACCAACTTAATGGCTCAATAAAAACTGTGACTAGCCCGTTCCCATTGATGTCAATATTAGAATTCGCAGCGATATTCTTTGTCATATTCACCGTATCTAGGGTCGTAACTATCATTGCCCCGCAGTATTTGGCTTTGACGTTCTTTGTATCTGGGCTTGCAAACGTTGCGGGTGCGGCTTTTTCACTTGGATTCGCTTTCGTACACGGCGCCATAACGACACAGTACGCCGGCTTTCTACTTGGATTGATAATAGGCGCGGGATTGTTAAGCAAAATATTTGTTGGTCTGATCTCCCCGAGCAAGGAGCTTAAGACCCAGCTCATAACTTACTCATTACTAATAGGGATAGCAACGCTGCTAGCAACGATCGTGCCTTACTATGGGATTTAAATTCGATTTTGACCCAGATCGCCTTTCAAAATTAAAAGGCTTAAGAGAAAACGGATACGACCCTTACGGTGGAAAGTACGAGATAACTCAGAATACTGTAAGCATACGCGGCAATTTCGAAAAATTAGAAGGCTCCGAAGTTAAGCTCGCCGGTAGAATAATGACTAAACGTGACCATGGCAAACTAAAATTCTTAGACTTAGCCGATGAAGCCGGGGATATACAGATATACATAAATGAAAAAGACTTAGAAAAAAGGTCTGTGGAACTAATGCAATACCTTGACGCCGGTGACATAATCGGCGTAGCGGGAAAAGTGGTAAAGACAAAAACCGGGGAGATTTCTGTGCAAGCCAAAGAGATTACTATGCTTTCAAAATCGCTTTTGCCTCTTCCATCCAGATGGTATGGTCTTGAGGACACTGAGAAACGTTACAGGAAGAGATACTTAGATTTTATAATGAATAAAGAATCACGAGAGAAAATAAGGAAGGGGAGCTTCATGGTGTCTGCTATAAGAGACCTCTTGGAAAAAAATGGCTTCCTAGAAGTTACAGTACCGCTATTGCATCCGATACCTGGTGGAACTAACGCAGAACCGTTTGTCACGCATTACAATGCACTCGACAGGGACCTGTTCTTAAAAATAGCCTCCGAACTTTACCTTAAAAGACTGGTCGTCGGCGGTTTCGAAAAAGTATTCGACATAAGCAAAAATCTTAGAAACGAAGGTGTCGATACGCGACATAATCCAGAATTTACTATGCTTGAACTCTATCAAGCTTATGGCGATTTGAGCGATATGCTTCTAATAACTGAGGAACTGATAAAAACCGCGATATACAAAGCCAACGGTACGTATATCATAGAATACGGTGACAACAAGATAGACTTTTCTAAATTCGCGATAAAGACGATGGAGGACAGCGTAAGAGAAGAGCTAAAAGAAGTTGACCCGAAAACTCTTATGGAAAGAGCTAAAAAAATTGATAGCAAAGCCGCAAGCTACGGCGAAGCCATAAACGTCCTATTCGAAGAACATGTTCAAAGAAAACTTATACAGCCTACGTTTATAACTCGTCATCCGATCGAGGTGTCCCCCCTCGCAAAAACCATGGCAGATGATGCTAGGTTCGTGTATAGATTTGAATTATACATCGGCGGAATGGAGATAGCAAATGCATTTAGCGAACTCAATGACCCGATTGAACAGATAGACAGATTCAATGAAGAAGCAAAAAGAAAAGACCGCGGGATAAACGAAACCCAAGAATTCGACAGAGACTTCGTTGAAGCGCTCGGCTATGGAATGCCGCCTACCGGTGGAGTCGGCATAGGAATCGACCGGCTTCAAATGCTCGGTACAAACGCAAAATCCATAAAGGAAGTCATCCCATTCCCCCAGCTAAGGAATATAGGGGAAGAAAACGAAGATAACACCAATAAATAAAAATTTCTAGTGCCACACTAAATGCCACGAATAATTAAATATAAAATAAAAATTAAAATCTAACTTGTTTATTTGCTTCTTTAGAACATAGTTCTACGTTTTATTGCATTCCTTTTTTCTTCATGTAGCAATCTCTGCAAAAAACTGGTCTGCCTTCTTGTGGTTGGAACGGAACTTCCGTTTCTTTACCGCATTCAGAGCAGGTAGTTTTGTACATTTTTCGCTCAAATCTTCCTGGCATCTTTACCTCTTTTATAGAAAAACTATTAAGTTCTTAAAAACTTAAGCTATTTTCTATTTAATTATATTAAGGAGCAATCCTTTATAAAGGTTATTTTCACGCTTTTTATCAATAGCTTTCGATCTCAACCGGAATTTAGAGTTTTACAATCCGATCATTCTTATTTATTGCGCCTTGCTGCATGACGGAAGCATACCATTCTCTTCTGCCGGGTCGGCTTCGGGAACTTAGGCCCGCTTTATTTTCCTACGTATGGCAAAGACCACAAATTTACGCATGGCGTGCACGGTTTCGTTATTTCTTTCGTTATTTCTGATATTGCGTCACAAATTGCGTATATTTGACCCGACCCGATGAACTCATAATTTATTCCTACGCCGGTTATGCTCTCGCCGAAGTCGGCTGGCTTTGCGGGCTAACTTTCTTTATTCAGTTTTTCTATCGTTTCGAAAGGCATGATGAGCATGGTTTAATCGGGTGCATCTTTTTACTTTTTGCGCCTATAAACATTGAAATCGCCTTTTAGCCCCAAGAAAGTTATTTCGGTCTTTTCCGCCCCGTACTTCGGCAGATCTCGCTCGCCTAGAATTTCACCCTCTTGGTTTATTTGATATGCTTTTCCGCCGGTGTTCCAATCATAGAAAATCTTCATCGTCGCCTGAGCCAAAACAAAAATTAGCCCATATGTTTTCCGCAAAGATTAGCGAATTCAATTCTGATTTTACCTTTTCAATATAAGTTTGGGCCATTTCTCTAAAGAAATAGGATTTAAAGAGCACCGTGCTCGTATAATTTTTATATGGGTCTTGGGGGCACCGGTTTATTTTAAGCACGGGAATGATACCATTTCTTATAGACACTGTCCTTTCCAAAGGAAGCGATTTGTCGTCAAAGATGGTGTAATTATCTTTAACCTTCGCTTTAAGTCCAAACTCTTCTGCGACTGAAACTAGGATCGCTTCCAACTCAGAGTTTTTAACCGGCGTTTTAAGATTAAAACTAAACGTTAGCATAAGATTATTTTTCATCTACATTTAAATAAGTTCTTTTTTGAACATGCGGTCCAGATAAAACGTTTTTTAAGATAAAAATATAAAATTAATGGCCCGACCGTGATTTGAACACGGGACCCCTGCTTTACTTAAATTATTAGAGCAATCTCTTATAAGAGCAGTGCTCCACCGGGCTAAGCTATCGGGCCATCAACTAAATATCGATGCATCCAAGCTTTTTATTTCTTTTTGAAGCCGATATTTATAGAAACTTTAAATAATACAAAACATAAAACGCTTAGTAATATGATACTAAAAATAAATCCAATAAGACCCGAACCGAAACTAATCAAAATTGCGGCAGACGCTATAAAAACCGGCGAACTCGTTGCTTTTCCTACAGAAACGGTTTACGGTCTTGGTGCGGATGCATTAAACGAAGCGGCCTGCAACAAAATATTCGCCGCCAAAGGTCGCCCGCAGGATAACCCTTTGATTGTGCACGTAGATTCGATAAAAATGGCTGAAAGCGTCGGCGAAATACCAAAGGAATATAGACAGATTTTAAATGAAACCTGGCCTTCCCCAATAACGGTTATAATAAAAAGGAAAGGCGCGCTTCCAAAAGCCGTAACTGCTGGATTAAACACCGTGGCGGTAAGGATTCCTGCACATCCCATAGCGCTGGCATTGATAAAAGAAGCTAACACTCCTATAGCCGCGCCGAGTGCCAACCTATCTGGGAAGCCCTCGCCAACAGAAGCAAAAACGATAATAGAAGAGCTTGGTGAGAAGGTTGCTGTTATAATAGACGGTGGACCGACGTTTTTTGGACTAGAATCAACGGTAATAGACCTAGACAGCTTCACCATAATAAGACCCGGCCCTTTTACTCCGGAAGAGATTGCAAAGAAATTCGGCAAAAACCCGAAGGTCTACGTTGCTCCTAAAAACGTCCAAAAACCCATAAGTCCTGGTTTAAAATATCGACATTATGCACCGGATAAACCCCTGTTCCTTTTTTCTGGCAAGCCGATCGAGCTAGCAAAAATATCCAACGGCATTGACAAGAATTTCTGTATAATCGGGTCTAATGAGCTTTGTGATTCTATTTACAATAAACATGCGCTAAAAATACGACTTGGAGCGCGTAGCAATCCGTATGAAATAGCCAAGAATCTTTTCTCGGCTATAAGG
>DAHXLI010000001.1 GCA_027366075.1 Candidatus Parvarchaeota archaeon
GTTTTCAGAACTATTGACAAAGAAAGACAGGAAAGAATTTATTTATACTTTCTTACCACTGCTATTTTTATCAAATATGGGCAGGATAGAATTAGAGCAACAGGAACCATTTGCGGAGATTTATGTCAAAAATAAAAGAATACGTTGAAGCGTTGATATTTGCGTTTGGAGACGGTATATCTTTAGAAGAATTAGAGAAAAGAACCAGAGCCGACCAGCTTATAATAAAGAAAGCGGTTGCAGATCTCAACAAAGAATACTCAGAAAGGAAAGGCGCATTCAATATAGTCACTGAAGGCACCTTTTACAGGATGAGACTAAGAAGCGACCTTGCATCAATCGCCGAGGACACGCTTAAAACCGATCTAAAAAAGGGAGTGCTTATGACCTTGAGTCTAATCGCCGCAAAAGGAAAAATAGACCAGTCTGAGCTTGTAAAAACGAGGGGCAGTCTTTCCTACCAACATGTAAAAGAACTCGTGTCTAGGGGGCTTGTAACAAAATATGCCGAGGACAATAGAAAAGTCATAAAGATTTCGCCGACTTTTTATGATTATTTTGACGTTAACAACAAAGAGCTTAAGGAAGTCACCAATGAAGTTAAAAAAGAACTAGAAAAAGAAGCCGAACAAACAGTGGAATATCGACCTAATTAGAATATCACGATTTTTTTCTTTAGCTCGAGCGGTTTCTCGTCTTTCTTGGGTTCCAGCTGTTGCTGCACAGGTTTTTGTACCGGAGCAGATGTTGTGGGCTCGGGGGCAGTTGGCATTTCGGCATTACCTACCTTTTCTATTGCGCCCACCACTGCCTGCGAGACCTGTACAATTTCTTCTTCGGATAATTGTTTAGGCTGCCAAGCATAGTTAACGTTATCATTTGTGTACCTTGGGATTATATGAATAAGCGCATGTGGCGTGAAATTCCCAGACCTTAATTCTTGGCTGTATATTAAATCAACATTAGTGGCGCCCATAGAAATAAGTAAAGAATAACCAATCACTCTTGCTATTGATAGGAGACCTAAAGAAAGAGCCGGTGGCATTTCATAGAGGCTATTGTAATGTGCACGGGGTATCAGTATGACGTGCCCTGTTGTCGCAGGGTTTATATCTAGTATGCCAATCGCATTTTGGTCTTGGTATACGATATTGGACTTTACCGCCCCAGAGCTTATCTGACAAAAAATGCATTGAGTTTCTTCCATTTAGAGGGTAAAAACGCTTACAATAAAGATAAGCCTTATAAATATAAAAAGATTTAGTATCTAATGGCAAAAACAACAAGGCTATCCGATGTGGATAGAAGGCTAACAGACGTCGCATTGGGTCTAGTGCTTTATGGCGTAGGAATAGTCCTACTTGCACTGGGATTCGTTTGGCTTCTAAATCAGGCTTTGCCTTCGTTGACATGGGCTGGGGCAGAAGTAGTAGTAGGCGCTCTGGCATTTGGTGTTAGCGTAGCAGTATTTAAGGTAAGCATGTAGGTTTTATTTTTTTATTTTTTTATTTTTTTTATAATCTTTATATTCTACCGCCGATAAAACATCACTGTAGTTCTAAGTGAAAAATATAGAAATCTTTATATACTAATGATTTATACAATACTACTATAAAGTAAAATTAAAAGTGGAGGTTTTATGGCATTATCATTCGGAGAGGATTATATAGGGAAGATTAGAAGACTTTTTGGTCTTAATCTTTACGAAGCCAAGATGTGGCTTGCGCTTCTTTCACAGGGAAAATCTACTTCAGGCAGGCTTAGCGATATAGCAAACATACCGAAATCTAGATCATATGATATACTAGTTTCTTTGGAGAATGGCGGTTTCATAGTAAGAGATTTAGGTAAGCCAATAAGCTATAGAGCAATTCCGCCTTCGGAGCTTATAGAAAAGTTAGATGATAAGGCAAAAGAGGACCTTGACTTAAAACTTGACAAACTCAATAGGCTTAAAGAAAGCGTAGTAATGAAGGATCTGCAAGTACTCTACGATAAGGGGATAAAGTTCGTAGAGGAAAACAAGGTAGCGACTTCGTATCAGGGTGCGGACACAGCATATTTCAGAATAAAGAAGAGTATAAAGAATGCCAAGAAAGAAATCATAGTGATAAGCACAGCTGGTTCGCTAGAGACGAAAATAAAGTCGCTTGGCCGGGCCCTTAAACAGGCTAAGGCTAACAACGTCACTATACACGTATACGCACCGGTAAAAGATCTGACTGAAGCACTGGCAACCGAAATAAAACAGTTCGGTAAGTTCAATAAGACTAACCTCGATATAGGTCGTTTCATAATAGTAGACGAAAATGAGATGTTCATGTTCACTGAAAATGAGGAAGAAACCCACCCGAGTAACGAAATAGTTCTTCACATAAAGGGAAAATACCTGCCAGAAAAGATTAAGAGACTTGCGACTGTGCACACTGCATAGGCAAGATTTATAAAGATAAGGCCAATAGAGATTGGATCTAGATGGTAAACCTTAGAAAATTTCTTTGCATAAATCTCCTTTAGCCTACCGTCGTTTTTCAGGTCTTCTGATCTTTCGTTTATAATTCCGCTCTTATTAAGCAGGTATCAGAAGGTTTTTATTATTAGAAAATGGCACCCCTCTTCGGAATGATCCATGATACGATTTATTCCGATAAAAAGTATCTTTGCGCGCTTTGGAAGATAATATTTTATCATAGTGGATTACACTTTTAAATCATAATCTACAATAAGTAATATGACTTATATCAAAGAAGTAGAACTAGACAATTTTAAATCTTTTGCTGGCCACACTAAATTCAGTTTTATAAAAGGTTTCAATATAATCGCAGGAGCTAATGGTTCTGGTAAAAGCAACATAATAGATGCGATGATGTTTGTTCTCGGCGCATCCTCGAAAAAAGAGATGAGAAGCGAAGTTCTTACCGATCTTATATTTAATGGCGGGAAAGCGCAGAAACCAGCAGAATTTGCCAAGGTAAACATTATCTTGGACAATTCGGATAAGACATTTTCGGCTTATGAAGAAAATGAAATATCGATAAGTAGAAAGATAGACAGCGGGGGGGAAAAGCGTTTTTAGGATAAACGGAAAATCTTCTACACGCGAAGAGATACTAAACATACTATCAGTAATCAAGGTAAAACAAGACAGCTTTAATATAATCCCGCAAGGTAAAATAGCGGAGATAGCAGGGTCTTCGCCCGAAGAAAGATTAGCGATAATAAACGATCTTTCTGGTATAAGTGTATTCGAAGAAAAGAAATCAAAAGCGATGAATGAGATGAAAAAAGTACAGGATAATATCTCTACCATAGAAACCGTCCTTAAGGAAAAGAAAAGGACGATGGATCAGTTGGAAAATGAAAAGAAACGCGCAGAGGAATTTAAAAGGCTCAAAAGCGATTTTTCAAATTTACAATCTAAACAAGTAACAATAAGAAAAAACCAGGCTTACGATGGCTTAGAGAAGGTGATAAAAGCTGTAAGGGAGATAGAAGAAGAAAATAAAAACGTATCTAAAGAGAAGGAGAAACTGTTAGCAAGACTTTCAGAAATAAGAAAAGAAATAAATGAAATAAATACACGGGCAGAATCTGAGGGTGAACGAGGCATACTTGAAGCCGAAACCAAGTCAAAAAGCCTAGATATAGAGCTTTCTAAACTTAGGCTGGTTCTTGATACAGATATCCAACAGTTGGATGGCATAAGAGAAACTTTAAACCAAGTTAACAAATCAATAGAGGAATATTCAAAATCTTCAGAGAAAGAAAATGTAGATATTAAAGACCTTAGGGAAAAATTAGGCGAATTAACCTCTAAGAGACACGCCATTGCAGAGACAACGTTGAAAGCAGAAAAATATTTCAAAGACATGGACGACTTTGAAAAGAAATTGAATGAAACAAACCAAAAAATATCAAATTACAGGTTAGCACTTGCTAATTACCCAAAAAGCGCGGAACTACAGTCAAAACTAAGCGAACTCAACAGTAATCGAGCTAGAATGGAAACAGAAAGCAGAGACATGACTTTGCAATATTCTGAAATAAAAAACGCAGTAGAAAAGGCTAAAGCAAGAATTAAAGCCGAGTCAGATAAGATATACTGGTTAAAGGAAAACTTGCTTGCTCAAAAGGCAGCTTTGGCATCCCAGAATAGGGCTATAGAGACCGCAGATAAACTGAAAAAAGAAGCAAGTGGAGTTTATGGCACAGTAAATGAGCTTTTTTCTATAAAAGACGAAAAATATTCAGAAGCGTTATCCAGCTCTATTGGTAGACGTGGAGATTTTATAGTTGTAGAGGACGAGACCGTGGCGTCAAAATGCATAGACAAATTAAAGAGGGAAAAACTCGGAAACTACAATTTTATCCCACTGAATAAGATAGCATCGGCGGAACATGGAAATAAACCGAACATGCAGTTTGTAATAGATTACACGATAAATCTTATAAAATTCGACAATAAATTTTTGAGCGCAATGCGTTTTGTATTTGGGGACACATTGTTAGTCGATGCCTTTGAAAACGCAAAATCATTGATAAACAGATACAGAATGGTTACTTTAGACGGCACGGTTTTTGAGAAGACAGGCGTAATCTCAGGCGGATACAAAGAACATGTAAATTTCTCTACTATAAACAAAAAATATAAGGAGCTTTCAGAGGACTTAGAAGAACATTCTAAACTAAAAGAGCAATACGAGACAGAATATACTGAAAAAGAAGCCACGCTTACTTTCCTTTTGTCTAAGGTAAAATCTTATGAAAAAGATTTAATCGACATAAGAAACAATATAAATGCTCTGACTAAAGAACTTTCAAATTTTCAAGGTTCAGAAGCGGATATAATAAGTGTAATAAACAAATTAGAAGGAGAAAGGAATCAATTAGATAACCGGATAAAAGAGCTTTCTAACACTAAATTAGAAAGGATAGACTACAAAAAAGAAATAGAAGCGCTAGACAGGCAGATAAATGATACCCAGGTTAAACTCGGCACATCCACCATAAGAGTAGATAAACTTTTCAAATCTGAAGTCGACAATTTGTTAAGAAGAACCACCGAACTAGAAAAGGAAAGATTTCGATTTGATAGAGACATATCGGAAGTTAAACGAAAAATCGGGGAGGATGAGAAAAATTTAGAATCCGCCTTATCAGACTTAGGAAAAAAGTCAGAAGCGCTCACGGCACTAAGAAAGAAGAGAGAGGAACTTTCTAAGGAATCCTCCTCAATAGAAGAAAATATTAGTGGTCTAGACAAATCCGAGAGAGACATATACGATAAAATAAATAAACTACGGGTAGAAGAGGCTGGATTAAAAGCGAAGTTCGACACCGCAGAAGAAGAATTTAGAAAATACTCGATAGAGGGGGCTATTTTAGAAGAAAACGATTCCTTAGATTCAATAAGTAGAAAATTGTCAACCGTTAAATCAAAGGTAGAGTCTTTTGGTCCAATAAATGAACTAGCCTTGGAAACGTTTAACAGGATACTGGTGGAGTACAACGAAGGAAATGAAAAATCTGCTAAGCTAATGGAAGAGAGGGAAAGGATACTGTCTGTTATAAGGGACATAGAAAATAAGAAATTAGAGACGTTCATGAAGACACTGTTCGATATAAATAGCATATTCTCAAACGTTTTCAATTCCATAACCGAGGGAAAAGCCGAGCTGGTCCCGGAAAACTCAGAAGACATTTTTGGCGGCGGGCTGGACATAAAAGTAGACTTGCCAAATAAGAAAGTGCATAATATCCGTGGCTTGAGTGGTGGAGAGATGTCAATTCTATCAATTTCTCTCTTGATGTCCATTTCAAAATACATAGACGTGCCGTTTTATGTACTAGACGAAGTAGACGCTGCTTTGGATTCAATTAACTCATCCAAATTTTCAAGTTTGGTAAAAGCATATTCAGAAAGCACAGAATTTATAGTAATAACCCACAACGAGACTACGCTTCTAAACGCAGATGTAATCTATGGAGTTACTATGACCGCAGAAGGGGTAAGTAAGGTAGTTAGTGTTAAACCGCCAAAAGAAGCAGCGAGAGTCTAGTCGATGTAGTTTTCTTTCAAAACAGTTATAAGCATTTTTAATTCCTCGAAGTTAAGCTTTTTAACTTCTTTATCTCTGAAACTTACAATGGCGGCAGCAATCTTCGAAAATGAATCGCGGCTACCCCGTTTTGTTTTATTAGCCAAATCTTGGTGGGACCTTAATATAGCGTTTTTAACGGTCATCTCATCCTTTAGCATTACACTTTGTAATAAATCCTTCGGTTTCTTCTTTATCGCTAGCATTCTGCTCGTAACTCTAGGGGCAGGGTAAAAAGAAGATTTTGGCACTTCCATTATCTCATAAAAATCAAAAAAAATCTTTTGCATCAGAGAAAATTTGTTTGTGGCAGTTTCGACTAGAAGGCTCTGCGATATTGTGTTTGGAAGTATCATAACACCAGATATGAAATCGTAGTGTACCAGCTTGTTCAGTATATTATCTATTATGTTGTAAGGCGGGTTTGATATCAATTTAGTAAACTTCGGTAAAACCAGTTTTAATACGTCCCCATTTACCAACTTAACATTCGGGTTTAGCTCATATTTATTTATAAGATACGAGAATATCTTAACGTCTTTTTCTACGCCGATGGCAGAGCAGGTTTTTATTATTTCCGCAAGTTCATAACCAAAGCCAGCCCCAACGTCTAAAACGGTGTCATTTTTACTAAGCTCTGCGGCTTCTACCTCCCGCTTTATTATATATTCATCAACAAGAAAATTTTGTCCAGAATCATTTAATCTGTCTAGTCCAAAGTCTTTAATTAGTAAAGAAGTCTTATCGAGTAAATCATTCATACAAAAACGTATTTTATTGACCGCCTTTACCAGGTTTCCTTACCTTGAATTTCTCAATCATAAATTCCGTGGCGCATTTTTTGCACTTGAAGGTTATGTATCCTTTCTTTTTACCGCCGGCTTTCACTTCCTTCATATTTAATTCGCCTTTGAATTCATTTTTATCGCCACATTTGGGACAGGTAAAAAAAAACGTGTATTGCGCGTCTAATCTTAATTTAAATATAAACACCTTTTCATTTTTTTCTCCTGAAAACAGCGTAGCTTTCTTAAAAAAATCACAGTTATTTAAATCAGGCAAGGCCATAATCTTAATACGTTTTTTTAATTCTTAAACTTATCAATCAAAAACCTTTAGAAAAGGTTTAAATAAACTTAAATTAGTTTTTCTTATCCAGACAGAAGATCAAACATAGTCTCTAACTGTGTCTTTTGAGCTTCAAATTTAGCTTTCAGCTCTTTATATTGGTCTTCGCTTATCTTGCCGGCTACGAAATTACGTTCCAAATCTGCGGATTGTTTTTCGACGTCCCTTAATTTAGAATTTATATTTTGTGAGCCCCTAGAACCAATCGAGAATGCCTCGCTCACGCTTTGTGTCATCTGTCTTTTATTTAGCTTATTTGCATATTTTCTGGACAGTACACTATACAGTTCGGTCATATCGCCCTCTAATCTTGCATATGCGTCTTTGTCTTTGAACTGGCAATCCCCCGCTAAGACTATCCTTACATTTGCCGATGCCTCAGTAGGGTCGTATACGCCGATTATTTTTGACCATAAAAATATTGGAACAATCTCCTTTATAACCCAGAACAGGATCGCGAGAACAAATAATGCTACGGTAGCGTATTCCAATAAACCGGACGGTTGGATAGAGAATGACGTAAGGTTTGCAGATAAACTACCGCTATATTCCACTAATAAAGCTATTAGGAATAGTATACCGACTATAAGACATGCTTTCCATAATGTAGGGTATTTTGAGCCCTTTCTTATGTCCTTTGCCGCCTTTACGAGCACTCGAATAGGCTTTGCATTACCGCCGCGGAAGGTCTCCTCCAGCTCCGTATCCTCAAACTTAGCCATCTCGTTTAAAAGTATCTTATAATCAAGGTCTGTCATCGACTCAGAAACTTCATTTCTTAGTTCCTGTGGGTCATCGCTTTTTATGTATAAATCATAGAATACATGATGGCTCTCCATCGTGTCGGTCACGAACTCCTTCTCGTAGTTCCTGATATTAAAACCAAACATAATATAGTTAGATAAGCACCCGAATATATAGCTTTTTTGTTTGAATAAAACGGCGTGCATTGGTGATTTTTAGCAGAGAAGATAAAATTAAATACGTCGTGCTTATTAGTATTCTATAAGTGAGTTAGATCAAAAATAAGCGTTTTCATGGATTTTGATATCATCGGGTTTTTAGCAATATCGGTCGTTCTTATAGCTACGGCGATAATGACGATAGAAAGCAAGAGGTTGGTGCATTATATACTCTTTCTTTTTATGTTTCTTGTTACCGTGGCCGCAATGTTCCTTTATTTAAATGCGGTATTCCTAGGCGTTGCAGAACTTATAATATATAATGGGGGAATAGTGCTTCTTCTGGCGATAGGCATAAGCATAATGCCAGAAGGGGCGATAAACCCCATCGACAAGAAGTACCTTATAATCATCCCTATAGCGATATTGGGGATACTTTCCTTCCTGCTGCTAAATTACAACACTGTGAACAGCGGAACCGGCCTTAGTTACAGCAACTTTGGCCTGTACTTTTTCCAAAATTATTCGATAGTACTGGTAGTTCTTGCAGTCACGTCCGTGGCCAGTCTTCTAGCGACCATCTACTTCATAAACAAGGAGGACGAGCCATGATACCCTATAATTATATTCTTATACTATCGGGGATACTTTTTGCAATCGCGATATACGGGATAGTCTCGAGAAGAAACGGCATAACTTTCATAGTCGCCGCAGAGATCATAATAAACGCGGCATTGATAAACTTCGTCGGGGCGTCTAGCGCTTTTAATTCTTATGACGGCGCAAGTTACGCCCTGATAACACTTGTAATAGCGGTTTTGGAAACGGTCGCAATAATAGGCATGCTTATAGTATTCTCAAGAAGGACCAATTCGTTGTCCTTTTCAAAACTCAAGAACTTTAGAGGATAATGTGCTGTACCTAATCCTTTTGCCGGTTCTTGCGTCGTTATGTTTAATACCGCTGTTTGGCGAAAGAAAAATAAAAAGCTCCACTATCGCGATAGCCGGGGCGCTCGGATCCTTAGCTTTGGCGTCATACTATCTTTTCGCTTACTTTGTAAAATCCGTCGTAGAATCGTATAACTGGTTTTTGGGGGGCTTTTCGCTCTCATTCATAGGCAACAACCTTACGCTTTCATTTGCGGTGCTGGTCTCGTTCATATCCTTGATGGTCCTTATATTCTCCGTTTTTTACATGAAAAAAGAACAACAGGAAAGATATTACGTTGAGATGTCAATTTTCATCTTGTCAATGCTCGGATTAGTGCTTTCTAATAGCCTTCTTTTATTCTATATATTTTGGGAACTAGTTGGCGTGAGTTCCTATCTCCTTATAGGCTTCTGGTACAAAAAAGAAAGCGCGTCTGCGGCCGGTAAAAAAGCCCTCGTTATTACGAGAATCGGGGATATGGCTTTCTTTGCAGCGCTTATCATCCTTTTTATTGGTCTAGGTACTTTTTCAATCCCGTCTATAAATTCAGCGACGTCTTCCCTTCCACAGCCATTGTTGCTACTATCGGGAATTTTGATACTTATAGCCGCACTTTCTAAATCGGCACAATTCCCGTTTTATACCTGGCTTCCGGATGCGATGGAAGGCCCGACACCTGTAAGCGCGCTTCTGCATTCTGCAACGATGGTAGCTGCAGGAGCGTATCTTGTAATCGTGATGTCACCATTGCTGGCTGCGGCAGGATTAAATATAATTCTAGTCGGGGTGGGTTTGCTTACAGCGTTTATAGCGGTTTTCTTAGCATTGAACCATAGACAAATCAAGAGAATATTCGCATATTCGACGATAGAAAGTCTTGCGTTTATGTTTATTGCGGTAGGGACCGCAAATACCGGCGGAGCCGTTTTTTATCTTTTTGCCCACGCGTTCTTCAAATCTCTTTTGTTTCTTATAAGTGGGGTTTTCGCCGTGCTGTTAGGGATGCAAGACATATACGCGCTTAAACTAAAGAAGCTTGCGGGTACCTGGGTAATGATACCTGCGTTGATAGGCATAATCTCTTTGGCTGGAATCCCCCCGTTTATGAGTTTCTTTGCGCACCTCTCCCTTTCGGCAGGTTTCAACATCTATGAAAACTTACTGTTCGTTATAATCTCTTTCTTAACTGCATTGTTTGCATTTAGGATATTTTTCGTGGTGTTTAACCAAAGAGCAGAAGAAAAGCTAGAAAAACAAAAAGAAAGTTACATACCAATATACGTTCTTTCCGCGATATCGGCAGTAGGCGGCTTGTTGATGTTTTCTTTCACGAACATAATCGCCAATTTCACCTACGTTTTGGATGGGTTTACATTGATAGATGTTTTGGCAGCGTTGGTCGGCGTATTTGTCGCTTTCGAGTTCTTCTATAGATCTAAATATCCACATTTTTCAATGAAAGTAAAAAGCATGGTTTCCTACTTATCAAAGCATTCTTATGATTCTATCCTGAGTTCTATAGGCGGTTTTGTCGTTTTGGTCGGCGCTCTGGTCGGGCTATTCGATTCAAAGCTTTCAATATTTTATGATAAGCTTGCGGACGGGTCGCTGTTCTTATCTTCCAAATCCAGGAGGTTAGAAGACGGCGACACACAAACTTACATACTTGCTATAATGGTGGGGATTATCGCTATATTTGCGGTCGCGGCGATTTACATATGATACAACTAA
Organism: Candidatus Parvarchaeota archaeon; assembly: GCA_027366075.1. Classification (GTDB taxonomy): domain Archaea; phylum Nanobdellota; class Nanobdellia; order Parvarchaeales; family Parvarchaeaceae; genus Parvarchaeum. The sequence goes on from DAHXLI010000001.1 coordinate 10,793, forward strand.
CAGGACTTTTGGTACTGCCCACAGTGGGGATCATAGCCCTTATAATAAAAAAAGTTTTGCACCTCGGGCTAACTGAAGAAAAGATAGTTACAAGCGTTACAATAGCGACCATCGCCATTTTCTTTTTAGGTCTATTATTAGGTTTTCAGAGTTTTTCTTTTCCTTTGATAAATTCTATAGGGTTCTCATTTACACTGCAGCTTAACGGCATAAGCATACCTTTTCTTTTGCTGGCGATAGTGCTCCCGGGGTTGGGGTTATGGTCGGCTTACAAAGAAATAAAAGAGAACAAGACGTTATTCTACATATTTTATCTATTCTCTTACCTTTCGCTTATAGCGGTATTCATGTCGTCAAATCTTATCTCGTTCTTCATATTTTGGGAGATAATCCTTATATCTTTCTTTTTTATAATTGCCTTCTGGGGAGAAAAAGAAACGAAACGAAAAGCCAGCATGAAGTTTTTAATATTTACGCAATTTGGCAGCATGTTACTTTTAGGTGCGTTTATACTGCTCTATGTATATACCGGTTCTTTCAATCTTAATACGATAGCAAGTTCTATCTCACTAATACCTTCGCAGATACAAGATGTAATATTCTTTTTCGTCCTTATGGCGGCCATAATAAAGATGCCCCTTTTCCCATTGCACAGTTGGCTTCCGGACGCCCATACAAGTGCGCCGACTGCGGGTAGCGTTTTACTTGCAGGGGTGCTGCTTAAATTGGGAGCTTATGTTCTGATATTATTCGCGGTTTTGTTGATGCCAGCAGTCGTAAGAACTTTCCAGATCCCATTAATAATTCTCGGTTTGTTTACTATACTATATTCTACTTTCGCCGCATCCGCACAAAGAGATTTCAAGAGACTGATCGCTTACTCAAGTATATTTTACATGGCTTTGGTCTTTATTGGGATAGCTTCCTTAAATTCTTTAGGAGAAACAGGCGCGATAGTGCTAATAGTAAGCCATGGTTTTATAGTCGGTATGCTTTTCGTTTTAGCGGGGACTCTGAAAGAGAAGACGGGGACGAGAGATTTAGACAGACTCGGGGGCCTAATGAGCAAAATGCCAATGTACGCATTTTTCCTAGTCTTGGCAGTGATAGCGACTTTAGGGGTGCCAGGTTTGAGCAATTTTCCGGGAGAGTTATTGGTTTTGTTAGGCGCATACGCAGTTTATCCAATGGCACTTATAGCTTTGGCCGGCGTCCTTATAGCTACAAACTATTACCTTTCTGCCGTAAAAAAGATACTTTTTAATTCTCTCAAGAAAGCATTTATTAAAATGACCGATATATCGAGTTTTGATGCGTTGCAGCTATCTTTATTTACCATCTTTATAGTCGTGTTGGGAATAATGCCAAGCATATTAATAAATTCGTTTAATCTGACAATATGATAAACTCTGAATACATACTTTTTGGCGGGGTGCTTGCGCTTATACTTATAGACTTATTGCGGCTTCATCTAAAAATCAATGACAGGAAGATAATACATTTCATTACACTCGCCATCCTTATAGCAGCGTTTATCGCAGAAATAATCTTCGGCGATATGAACATAACTTTTTTTAGCGCTACCCAGTATTCTCAATTTGTAAATGGATTCATATTATTTTTGGCGGTGATGATCTACGCATTTCTGATGTCCGATTCAAAAGACCACAGTGCGTTCATAGATTTTCTTTTCCTTTTAGCCACGCTGGGAGCCATGCTTGTCGTATTGTCTAGTAATTTCATCTCGCTAATTATCGCCATTGAGATGATTTCTATATCTTCGTACGGGTTGGTTTTCTTCCAGAAAAATAGTCGCAGAATGGAAGGAGCAATGAAGTATGTTTCCCTTAGCTTCATATCCGTAGTAATAATGATATTCGGGGTATCCCTCGTATATGGTGGTTCAGGCACCCTTTCGTTCACGCAACTGGCAAGTATAGATTACGTCCCATTCATAGCGGGTGTCGGTTTAGTCATGGTGGGCCTTGCGTTTAAATCTACAATAGTCCCATTCCACATGTGGGCGCCAGACGTATACGAAGCTTCTAATAGCGTTGTAACCGCTTTTCTGTCGTCTATATCAAAAGCGGTCGGATTGGTCGCGATGATCAGAGTTTTCTTTTTTGCGTTCCCGGTTTCGTCGCCATTTGTAAGCCTTATGTTCATTATACTAGCCGTATCCACGATATTCTTCGCAAGCTTCTTAGCCACGGTCCAAGATAAGATAAAAAGACTTTTAGCTTACTCAAGCATTGCTCAGGCCGGGTTTGCTTTTATAGCGATCGGACTGCTAAATTATCTTGGGATACAGGCTGCGATCTTTTACATATTTACTTTTGCGATAGCGGACGCGCTCGTGTTCCTAGCTTATAAAATATTCGAAGACCATAAGATAATATACAAAAAGGACGCATCAAAAATGTTTTCTGTCTCTAAAATAGCGACAGTAGGATTTTTTATTGGGGTGCTGTCCCTTGCCGGGCTTCCACCAACGATAGGATTTTTCGGTAAACTGGCGATATTTGTCGCTTTATTGTCCCAAGGTTACGTCTATCTGGTCATAGCGCTTTTCGCGATCATCCTCTTTTCAACTTTCTATTATTTCGGATTACTTAGGGAGACAGATTTAACGGATGCAATAGCGATGCAGAAGCCGAGCCCCAAAAATACCTCGCTTAGAACCCAGGAAGCGATCATAATAATCCTCACGGCAGCTTTGTTTGTAGGCGTACTCTTCGTAAACTTTTAAGAAATGTCGTATATTGGTACAGTCATTAAACATAAACGAAAATCGTTTACATCGGGAGAAAGCCATAAAGCTTTTTAGCTCTCATCAAGAATAAATAGAAAAACTTAATTTATTTTAATAGCCTTTTAATCAAGTCTTAGCCGATTTCTGCCTTTTAGCAGCAGCGACTTTTAACTCTTCCCGCCTCAGCTTGTCCTTCAAAGCGGCTATCTTCTTTTTTAAGTGTTTGTACTTTCCGGCATCAGCTGGCTGCAGCCCCTGTGTCCTTTTTATGTTCATTTTCAGAAGCTCTAGCTCCAGCTCCTTCAAGTTCTCTTCCATCTTTAAATTCCACCTCGCCAACCGAATGAGTCGGCACCACTATTGTTACCTTTATACCTATCGAACCTCTCTTCAATATCAGTTGTTTCTTTGCCGTTCTTACTCCAAAATCTTCCAATTGACCCGTTTTCGGCATGACGCTTCCGTGAGGTCTAAATTTAAAATGGGCAGCGCGTTCTTTTATGACTCCGCCTATCTCTATCTCGGCACCGCTTGCGCCCGCGTTTATCATGTCATCTAATGCCTTGTGGGCCACTATCTTGTACTTCATCGGTCCGTATTTTGATATTTTGAAAGCTATCGAATCCGCCATTACCTCGGGGTCAAGCATCGGATCTTCCGTCTGTTCGATGTCTATATGTGGAGGTTCCTGTTTAAAGTAGATGCCTAATTCCTTTGAAGCCTCTTTAAGTGACTGGCCACCACGGGTTACTAGCACGCCCGGCTTAGGCGTCTTTAAAACGACTTTCATCCCAAGCGGAGTCTTATCTATTTTTATGTCGCTTATCCCGTATCTTGTGAATTTCTTAAGCAGGTATTCCTTGGCAGTCTGTTCATTTATTCTCGAACTAATTATTTTCTTTGGTAACATGTTTATTTTCCTTCAATTTCCGTAGACTCGGCAGCCGCTTCTATTAATTTTTCTTCCCCTGAAGTCAGTATGTCTTTTTTTGTATCTACGATTTTCTCCTCTTTTGTCGCCGGTTCTATAGGCTTTTCCTCTTCGACAGCTTTAATAGGCTTTTCTTCTTTTTCCTTTGGCTTTTCGGCTTCGACCATCCCAAAAATCCTAAGATTAGTCCTCTTTCCTTGTTTATAGGTTCCGCCGCCTTTCATCCGCGGGTAAGCGCCCCGCCCGAGGTCAAAACCAGATACTGTAACCTTATCAGCATCGCCGCCGATAGCTTTTGCGTTGAACCTTAGTTCATTAAGAATTTCTATGACATATTTACTTGCCTTTACTGGGTAACCGGCCGGTACACCGGCTTTATGGCCCTTGCTAGGATACCTTTTGTAAGGAACAAAGTTTTTCTGTGATTGGACATTCTTTAAATATTCTGTCGCCTTAGTTGCGTTTTTGTTTGTTATTGCGACCATTATCTCGTGGGTATGTTTTAGAGAAATCCCCATTCCTTCCCGGTTTGCGCTTACTTTTGTTAACATACTATTTATTTGATGGGCACAAAGCCGCTTGAACGTGTAGCTCTAAGCCCAGGCATGCCGTGCTTGACTTGCTTGGTCGTCAAAGAATATTCACCAAGTCTGTGGAATATCATCTGCGGCTTTATTTCGACAGGCACAAATTCCTTTCCGTTGTGCACTCCGAACGTGAGCCCTACAAAACTAGGAAGAATAATCATTTCTCTAACGTGGGTCTTTATCGTTTTTTTAGCCTTCGCTTTTTTCTCTATCTTAGATAACAACGTCTTCTCTTCTGTAGAAAAACCGTTTTTTAAAATCCTTCTCGCATCGGCATTTGCTATCTTAGAAAGCTCTTCATTGCTCATAGCTTTTAATTGCTCTATGGTTTTGCCTCTGTAAATATAAATTTCTGCCATTTTTACCTTTTCATACCCGTCCTTCTAGGCGCTATTGCACCGACTTTCCCACCGGGCGGAGATCTTCTCGCAGATGTCTTAGCCTTGTGCTGTGTGCTTCTTCTTTTACCGCCGAACTTATGTTCGTAAGCGTTCATGGCGACTGCCGCGTTCATTGGCCAGTATCTGCCCCTTGCCCGAATCAAGTGATATTTATTCCCAGCCTTATAAAAAGGTTTCTCCGTTCTGCCGCCGTTTGCTATCTTTCCGACTATGACTCGGCATTTAGGGTCCAGATTTACAGATGAACTGCTAGGTAATGTAACGGTAACTCGGTCCGCTATGCTTTCAGTTATCCTTGCGCTAAGTCCTCCGGCCCTTACGAGCTTTCCCCCGTCGTTCGGCCTTAGCTCTATGTTGTATACTTCCGTACCTGGTGGGACACCGCCTAATCTTCTTATGTCTCCGTCAGAAACCGGTCCGTCCTTTAGATAGGCTATTATTTTACCGACATACGCCCCACCAAAAGCAGGCAAAAATGTAGTTTCTCCGTCTTCGAACTTTACCTCCATTAAAGGGGCCGTTCTGTATGCATCGTGTACGAATCTTATTATCTTAGCGTTCATGGCTTTATCGGACTTTATTATCTTGGATTTGCCTACGGCCCTGAAATCATTTACAGTGAATATCCTGCTCTTTCCGCGCCTTCTAGACCTTGGGACTTTCATATAACTCTTTTTATTATGTTTTTTGTATTTAAAAGCGTTTAGCGAGACATGGCAAAATTTTAGGCACATCAATTTAAAATGCCGTTTTCATATAGAATTGTGGAAATAGACGATATTCCCTTTAAAATAACAAAAAACCTCGCGGCAGGTTTTATGGGCGAATATGCCGTGATAGGCGATTTACACCTCGGTTTTGAAGAAGAGCTAAATTTGAACGGCTATAACGTGCACAGCAAGACCGGCGAGCTTACAAGAGACATTTTGTCACTGGGCCCAAAGAAACTAATAATGCTCGGGGACATAAGGTCGGGTTATACCGAGATTTCCCCCAGAGAAGGCGGGGTTCTTTTTACCGTTTTAGCCAAACTGTCCTCAAAATTCGAAGAAGTGATAATAACCAAAGGAAACCACGACGGGGGGCTTTCAAAACTTACAAGCAGGTTAGAAAACGTAAGGCTTCTAAGCGAGTTTGTATACAGAGATATAGGTTTCTTGCACGGCCATGCGTTGCCTTCAAAAGAGACGGCATCGCAGGTCAAAACTTTGTGTTTTGGGCATTTGCACCCGTCTGTTACCACAATAGACGATAATGGTGTAGTATACAAGAAAGACTGCTGGTCTCTTTTTGACGTAAGACTTCCAAAGGTGAGGTATAAAGACTCAAAAGTAAAGTACGGCATGGCTTTCCCCAAATTTAATAAATACATCGGTAGCACGGACATAATAAGAAAGAACGGTTTGATGAAGTACGCTAAATTGACCCTGCGATTAAGTACTGACCTTCTTATCGTTTAGATTTTTTCCTGCTGTCCGCAAGCGCGCCCCTAGATATTTTAGCGACGTCTTTGACTATATCATTCTCATTCTTGTACATCTTATCCACGAAATAGGGGGTAAACGGGCTATATCTTTCGAACGGGAAGTACAGTAAAACCGGCTTTCCGTTGGTATGCGCATGCATCCTTTCACTATCCACGCCGCTAGAATAAACTAGAGTTGACATGTGTATGACTACCATGTCGGACTGGTCAATAAGGTGATAATCTCTTCTGACTGTCTGGTTAAATATTATCGCCTTTAATCTTTGGTCTGTCGTTTGATGATAAGCGCCGATGTCAAGTTTACTGGGATTGAAAACTATGGAATGCTTCTTTAATTTACCTATGAACTTATCGAGCTGGTCGTAGCTGGTATCGCGGTGCTCCATACTGAAGCTTATGTAAATCTTTGGCTTGTGTGGTGCATACATAAGATCATAAAGCGTCTTCGGGTCTTCACCCAAAGCGATTAAGTAATTCTTTTTGCTGAGCGCTTCGCTTATCAGATCCGTCGTATATATCTCAAGTTCTGACCAAATCGCTATCTCATAGCTGTCTATGTCTTTGTCAATCCACTCTTTTTTGCCGCTTAGCGATTTCAATACATCCTCAGGCATGGCTATTACGGTTATAAAGAAATCAGGAGTTATTTCCTTGAAATCATTTATATTCAAAAGGTTTATGGGGCCGCTTTTCCACCAAAATGACATATGTCCGTCTATCAAATAGTCGTATGATGGGGCCGTCCTGATTTGGTCGCCGATATTGTGGAAAGCGCTCCTTTTAAGCACCTCAAGAGTCTTTATATCAAGATTTGGAAGCGTCGCTGAGCTTATGAATTTGTTAAGGTCCCTGGCGCTTTTTATCATTTCGTCTATAAAATTTATAATTTTTAGCTTCTTACCCTCTTTTTCAGCTAGTTTTAATACTGCATTTTCAAGCACTGGACGATTAGAACCTGCCGTAGCCGCACTAAAAATGATCATATATTACTGTGCTTATATGATTTCTAAGATGATATATAATATAAATACTTAAAATCAGATTATCATGTCGAAAAATCAGTGATTAAATCGGCTCGTAAACTTTAATATAGCGAAGCCATCTAATAATTATATGAGTCCAGGGGAATTTTGGGCGGTTTTGTTAGGCATACTCGTATTGGTATTATTCGTAGCTTACGCCGCTTTTGCAAATCCGGGATTATTGCCCCTAGTTTACGGCGCCATATTATTTATATTCCTGATTATATTCTTAGTATTCTCTGTTAAGCAGTATAGCCAGTTTGAAAGGGGCATAATATTCCGCTTGGGTAAATTCAATAGGGTCGTAGGCCCAGGCTGGGCGATAGTCGTCCCGGGGTTCGAATCAGAATATCAGAGAGTAGATGTCCGGGTGAAAATGATGGATATAAGCTCCCAAGAAGCGTTCACACAGGACGACATAAAATTAAGTCTTGAAGGAACAATATATTACCAAATAACCGATCCGGAAAAGGCAACCTTGCAGATAGACAATTACGGGCAAGGGCTTAGTAATCTAGTTCAATCAGCAGTCAGAAATGCGATATCATCTTTCACCATGCGACAACTTTTTGGCAACCTAGATAAGCTTAATGACGTTTTAGCAGATTCGATAAGGCATCTTACATGGAAGTGGGGGATAGACGTCCCTACCGTGCAGATAAGGACGATAGCGCCTCCTTCGGAAGTAATAACCGCGATGCAACAGCCGGAGATAGCCGCAAACCTTCTTCAAGCGCAGAGATTCAAAGCGGATGCGCAGAAGATAGTGATGGAGGCCGTGGGAGAAGGAGGGAAAGCTTTGGACGACAAATCCATGATGTACCTGTACCTGCAAGCGTTAAAACAAATGGGAGAATCAAGCTCATCAAAGATAGTATTGCCTATGCAGTTTATGCAGGGCATGGGCGCGATGGGCGGTCTTGCAGGATTGTCTGCTGCCGGCTTGGCATCGATAGGCGGGCAGGACAATGTCCAGAATGTAGTCGATCAAATAAAGACAAAAATCGCAGCGACTTCGCAACAGTAAATAAATATGCTTGATACAACTATCTCTACCTACGATAAGATCGCACACAAATACGCTGAAAAATATATTACAGTTGATGAGAGTTTTGTAAGAAAATACAGCGAATTTCTCGAGATCTGTAAAGGAAAAAAGATTCTTTTCTTATTATAGTAAGGAAGAATTAGAAGGACTAACAAAAGATAATTTTCGCTTAATAGACTCTTATACAAATACAGACACCGAAGGAGATGTTTGGATTAATCTTTTTGCCTCGGCTTGAACTTTGATTCTCCTCTTCGTCATTACCCTCAAAGGAACTGCATTTCAATAAAGGATTTCTACAGAGCCGACATTAAGTATATATTCACACGCATACGCAATTTTATATGATACCGTGCGTCCCAAGGAGCGTAAAGGGGAGCAGGTCCCAATCGGCCTTGGAGTACATGATGACCTACGGTTGGGCCATACTAATCATCGTGATCGTTGCGGGCGTTTTATATTCCTTAGGCATATTCTCCCCGTCTTCGTCGGCAGGCACAACAGTCACTGGCTTCGCAGGATTAGGCAGCGTCCAAGCGGCATGCTTTGCTAATGAGGGGCTAATAATATCCCTG
>DAHXLI010000035.1 GCA_027366075.1 Candidatus Parvarchaeota archaeon
GACGACGGCATATTGCTGTATCAAAGGGAAAACACCATTTCGGACTTTTTCGGGGCTTTGGCGAAAATAAAGCACAAAAGAATAAATACGGCGACTGGGCAGATCTTAAAATGGGAATAGAAATTTCGGGAGAGGCTATAAAAACTGCAGAAAGTTGGATAAAAACTGCTGAAACGATGCTTGATAAGAAAGTCTATAATACCGCTCTGTACAGTGAAGAGATGGCTGTAGAGATAGCATTGAAGGCCGTGATGCTAGCAATGGGAATCGAGCCGCCTAAAGTCCATAATATAACGGAAATCGTGGAGACGAATGCAGTTATATAATTTTTTACGTCTGTGTCAAGTTTCAGCATGACCAACTGCTTGCTTACCATGCGTTTTATGATCTCGGTGAACGAGACTCTCTTACCTTCTATTCTGCTCAGGAGTTCTTTCGTTTCTTTAAGTTGCGAATACGCCTCTTCCGTAAGTAGTGTTTGCTTAAATTTCCCCATATTATATGTATGTATTATACATATATAAAACTTTACTTATAGGATAGTGCTTTAATGACACAGTTTATTTAAGACACGAAAGGTTTTTAGTAGAGAATCCGGCGTATGGCTGCAAACACCAATTCCCTTTCTATATCGATCTCTTACTAAGTCTTTATAGAAGCACGGCCTCGCAAAAGCTATTTATTTCTTTCCCGCCCACAGGTCTTTTTGATTCCAGTCACGAAGTCAGATATATATTTGCACGCGCACACACACATTTTTATATGATACCGCATGTCCCAAGGAGCGTAAAAGGGATCAAGTCCCAATCGGCGTTAGAGTACATGATGACCTACGGCTGGGCCATACTGGTCATCGTGATAGTTGCGGGCGTTTTATATTCCTTAGGGATATTCTCTCCTTCATCTTCGGCGGGTACCACGGTCACTGGCTTCAGCGGCCTGGGTTCTCCTACGGCGCTGTGCATGGCAAACGGAGGCCTGCGTCTGCAGTTAGGCGACAATCTTGGAATGACAATAAACATCACTGGTATAAACGTCACAGTCAACGGAGCCATCTCGACGACCAGACCAAACCAGACCATCTCTCCGCAGGGAACATACATATTTTACGTCCCTAACGTGTGCGGCACTAGTTCGGGTGCGAGGTACTCCTTTACTTCGACCGTGACCTACACCGAACCCGGCCAGACATTTGCAGGGCCATATTTCTCAAGCGGGGCCGTATCGGGGGTCGTCTCTTCAATAATGGTGCCAGGATTTGCTGGATACATCAATGGATTCCAGCATTATAAATGGAGCTGGTGCGGTGGTTGCGACGCATGGATATTTTACCCCCTAAGCTATATGAGCGCAAATGTAATAGGCATGGCTGGAACAAACAACTCATTCACGATTATAATGTGGGTTTATCTGGTCCAGAAAGATTATACGGCAGTGCCGCCGCCGAATTCCTCCACAGATTATACTGCGCAGCAACTAATACTTGGTAGTTTTAATAATTCACAGGCGATTGCAAGTATTGGACCCAGTGACATTTTCCTGCATAGGTGCGGAACGGACATAAATATATATACTAACACCCCCGAAATCCTCCCAAACCAATGGAATTTTATAGCAATTTCTGTGCAGAAACCAAATTATTATATACAACTAAATGACTTGGGGGGGTCGGCTTCTGACGTAGGAGGGTACTCGACAACGAACACCTTTTTCATCGGTTACAATGCATTCTGTTTTGGAGGATGGCCGCTGGATGGATATATCTCAAATGTACAGTTATTCAATATCTCATTAACGCCTTCTCAGCTAAATCAAACTTACGAAGAAGGAATGATAGGCAAACCTGTCATAAATAGCGCAAGTTTAGTGGCGTGGTGGCCCTTTAATCAAAGTTCCGGAAATTCGGTTAAAGACTACAGCGGCCATGGTTTCAGTGGTATACTTACCAACTCTACTATAACGAGCAATTATCCATAGGACTTAATAATATAACATTTATTTTTACGCTGTCCTTATTGGTTATGTAACTTTTTCGAAAAGATAGCGTCGCGGATTAGCCGTCTTATGGGAAAAAAGAAAAACCTTAGGCTAATGAACATTCTTTCTTAAAGAGACTGCGCAGAGGAAGGGGCGACAAGCTTCTTAAATTATGAGTACAACCCGATTTTAGTCGGCATAAAAAAAGCGGCCCTCACAAAAATAGAAATACTCAATTTGATGTGGATACAGGAGCATAAAAAATAAAAGCAATACTTTTATTCTCAAAAATCCAGAAGAAATTAGAGTATGGAGGAACAAGAGTATTTCAAAGAACTTTCTGATGAGGTTTTAAGGGAATACGAATTTATAGGAAAAATCAAAAAAATAAAAATCCCCCTCGCTGCAGACGTCGGCGCGAGAATAGAGGGTCTTCTTTCCGTGATAAATCATGATATTTTGGGCAGCGGATTAGCAGAATTTATAAGAGACTCCGAGAAAAAATATTCTCCAAATGACTGGCATGTCGCGATAGACAGCGCAATAGCTACTGCAAAATCCCAGTTCATAAAGTTTGAGGAGCAGCACGCAGCGATAGAGATGGGCATACGGGTCGGCCTTGCATATATAACCTCCGCGATAGTCTCGGCGCCTTTGGAAGGCTTCGTAAAGGCCGAATTCAAGCAAAGAAAAGACGGACAGGAATATATAGCGTGCCATTTTGGCGGTCCGATAAGGGGCGCTGGCGGTACGGCGGCGGCTTCTGTCCTAGTGATAGCAGACGCTCTAAGGGCGGCGTTCAATCTCGGAAAATACGATCCGGAGGAAGGAGAAATCGACCGCGCGAAGGTCGAAGCCACGGATTATAATGACTATGAAGCCAGGCTACAGTACTTTCCAAACATAAACGAAATAGACTTTCTAGTCAGAAATCTGCCGATAGAGATAGATGGCGACCCGACTACGGATAGGGAAGTTTCGGCTTACAAAAACTTGTCTAGGATAAAGACGAATAGGATACGCGGCGGTATGTGTCTGGTCTTGTGCGAAGGCATAGCTCAAAAGGCGGCAAAAGTGAACAAAACGATAAAAAGCTTTGGAGAAATGTATGGGATCGCGGAAGATTTTAAATTTCTTTCTGCCTACATCGAGTTAAAAGAGATAGAGCACGCGAGCAAAAAAATAAAATCAGAAGTAGCGGAAAGCAAAGTTTTACCGAATTACCGGTATCTTGAAGAGCTAGCGGCCGGTCGGCCCGTATTTTCTTATCCGTTAAGAAGCGGCGGTTTCAGACTCCGATATGGGAGAAGCAGGACTTCCGGATTCGCAGCAGCATCGATAAACCCCATCACAAACATAATTTTCTACAATTTCATAGCGACTGGCTCTCAACTTAGAGTAGAATTACCTGGAAAGGCCTGTGCGGTCACCCCTTGTTCGACGATAGACGGTCCGATAGTAAAGCTGGCAGACGGATCCGTAAGAAAGCTAAGGACTACAAAAGAGGCAGAACTTCTCCTGCCAAAAATAGCCGAGATATTATATGTGGGGGACATCCTTTTCAACTATGGCGATTTTTCGGAGCAAGGCCATCTGCTTATGCCTTCTCCGTTCGTAGAAGAATGGTGGGACGCTATGCTAGAGAAAAAAGGCGAAGAGGCAGTAAAAGAAAGCAAAAGACTGGGACATTTTAAGGATTATGCGGAATTTTCCAATAAGTTCGGGCTGCCCCTGCACCCAAAATTCCTGTATTTTTGGACGCAAATATCGCGCGACGAGCTTTACTCTCTGATGGAAGCGATTTATACTAAAGGAAAAGTTGGCATACAAGAGAAAATAAACGGGGAAAGTTCGAAAATACTAACGATCCCGGATGAACCAGGGGTAAAAAGGGCGTTAGAAGTCCTAGGCGTCGAACATAAACTGATCAATGACATAATAGTAGAAGACGCGGATTCATTGCTCGGCACATTGGGATATTCAGGCTCTGGATTCGATAAAGCGATAAGCTTGTTTGAACAATCCAGCAACAACCTTGAATTCCTTACAAAACTATCCGGTTTAGAGATAAGGGACGCTGCAGGCACATTCATCGGCGGCAGGCTTGGGAGGCCAGAAAAAGCGAAGATGAGAGAAATGGAAACTAACCCAAATATAATATTTCCTATTGGGGTCAGTGGCGGGCCTTCCAGAAATATAATCGCGGCTGCGGAGAAAGGAATAATAGAAGCGGAATATGGCCTTTTTTATTGCCCAAAATGTGAACACGACACCATCTACCCGGTTTGCCAAAGCTGCGGTTCGCAAGCGCGAAAGTCTTTTTATTGCAGAGTCTGCATGGCTAGGACGGATGAAAAAATTCACCATGGCCGAGAGACGTCAGCTAAGGCCAAGATAAAGATAAACCTGAAAGAATACCTCGGACAGGCATTTTCCAAACTGTCCATCGACCAAAAACCGGCAAATATAAAAGGCGTAAAGGGGGTTTTCAATTCTACCGGCGCCATAGAACCTTTAGAAAAAGGGATATTAAGGTCCTTATATGAGTTGAACGTAAATAAAGACGGGACAGTAAGGTTCGATGCGATAGAGGTCCCAATAACTCATTTCAAGCCAAAAGAAATAGAAACGAACATAGAAACGCTGAGAAAGCTTGGATATACGAAGGACTTATATGGGAAGGATTTGCTGAACGATGAACAGATACTGCAGTTGGCTCCGCAAGACATAATATTGCCGACGTATGGTGGCCCGGATGAAAACGGCGCAGAAGTCCTAATACGAATCTCAAAGTTCGTGGACATGCTTTTGTCAAAGTATTACGGAAAAGAGCCGATGATGAACGTTAAAGTAAAAGACGACCTTGTCGGTAAATTAGTCGTAGGATTAGCGCCACACACTTCTTCCGGAATAGTAGGCAGAATAATAGGCTTTTCGGAAACTCAAGGGTTTTTCGCCCACCCGTTTTTCCACGCGGCGATGAGAAGAAACTGTGACGGAGACGAAGCGTCTTTGATGTTGCTTTCGGATATGTTGCTGAATTTTGACAGAGAATTGCTGCCAGACACCCGGGGCGCACGATACATGGATTCTCCGCTAGTTCTTTCTATAAAACTGGACCTGAACAGCGTAGACTCTGAGGCGTATAACATAGATATAGTAGATAAATATCCGCTTGAATTTTATGAAGCCACGTTGTCGTATGCTAAACCTTCCGACGTTAAAATAAAACAGGTGAAGAACATCCTTAACCAGCCAAACGCCGTAATGCTTTTTACTCACGACACGGAAAACATAAACCACGGAATAAACGTATCTTCTTATAAGACCCTTGAAACGATGCACGAAAAAGTAGCTTCCCAAATGAACCTTGAAGAAAAACTTAGGGCCGTAGAACTTTCCGACATCGCCAGAATAATAATAGACAAGCATTTCATAAAAGACATAAAAGGAAACCTAAGACGATTCGGCACGCAAGAATTCAGGTGCGTAAAGTGCAATGAAAAATATAAGAGGATCCCGCTCATAGGAAAATGTTCTAAATGCGGAGGAAACATAGTCCTTACCTCCAGTGAGGGGAACATAAAGAAATATTTATACATGTCGCTGGAAATAGCTGAGAAGTATAAAGTGCAGAGTTATCTTAGAAATGAACTTTCGCTTCTGAAGGCAGAGATAGACGCCATCTTCGGCGTTACGGTGAGCAAACAGATGTCATTGGCGTCCTTCTGATCATTAGATTTGCGCAAAACGTGGCTCAGAATGCGTCTCTTGTGTGCTCTAAAGAATTTTCTAGTTTTTCCAGCGCTTCCCTTAAAAGCATCTCTTTTACGACGCCGTCCACTTTTACGTCTAATTTCCTTTTGCCGAACGCCAGTAGATTCAACTGGTATTTCCCTACTTTGTCATGCACTTTCTTGACATGTATCCTTATGCTCGTTATCCCGCCTACATTGAAAAAGAAGCGCTCTCTCTTGTTTATCTCGCTTCGCGCTAGGAGCATAAATCCATAATCATATTCTCCCGAGAGCTGTACGTCTATGTTGTCGCCTATGCCTTTACCGCCAAGGATATCCAGTATCTTAAGCCTGCTCAATATGCCGACCGGCTTGACGTCGTTGTCTACCACTATTACACCCTTCGTTTTTGTCGACAGCATCATCTCAAGAGCCTTCCTAAGATTTAAAGTAAGGGATATCTGTGGCAGTTCCCTCCGGGATATTTCCATCACGTTCTTTTCCAGCCCAAGGACTTTATTCCCGTTCTTGTCTTTGTTGGCCTGTTTTTTGCCGGCGAAAGCGGCGAAGGTATATTTCATTATGTCTGACAGAAACACCTGCCCGACGACTTTCCCGAAATTGTCTACTATTGGCAATCCGTCGATCCTGTTTGTAGCAGCTAGCTTCTGGGCTTTGGCTAGGGTGTCTTCGGTCCTCAATATCGGGAACTTTCTTATGACGACGTCTTCTACTTTGAGAGAATCGAAGATGCGGTTGTTGATGAGTAACTTTATTATGTCATAATCCGAGACTATACCTATAAGTTTCGAGTCTTCGTCGGTTATCGGCAACGCGCCTATCCCGTTCGCCTGCATCATCTTTATGACTTTGTCTATGGAGTCTTTTGGGGAAAGAGACGGAACTTTCCTTATGAATCTTTCTATCTTATCGGTTTTGTTTGCATCTCTGTCGACAAAGTCATAATAGAGTAGGAGCCCAAAGTATTTTTTCTTATAAACGACCGGAAGCTCCTTTATCTCATTTGTGTCCATCAGGCTTATTACCTTCTTCATGCTAGCGGTTTTTTCTACAGAAATCACCTTCTTTGTCATTATCTTTGAAATATTCATAGTAATCCTAACCAGACGCTATCACCTTTAATCATTCTACTTAAATAAATATCTAACCGTCAGTCCGATTTTGGCACGATTTGTCAGAAGCCAGGGACTACTGGCGTTCTGGCATAAGCGACAGCCTATAAACGCCGAATATCAGGGCAAAGAGACCGAGGACCATTGAGGCCAATAACAGCCCGAACGCAGGTACTGCGTAACCCCCCGTGGACGAAGAAATGACCGCATAGTCAAAAAGGTTAGCTACGGTATTAGGGGATAGAAGCACTACAGCCAATATGGATGCCATGCCTACCATGCTGAATACCGCGCTAAAAATGCATCCGTATAATACGGTCTTCCTGCGTTTTGATCTAAAGTAAAAGGCCGTTACGACCAATAATGCGCCGGCTATAGCAGCCAAAGGCACAAAAAGCAGGGCGCCGTCTTTTATCCCGTTTGTCAGGTTTATGACCCCCGTAACATATTGAAGGCCATTCGTATAATTGACGCTCCCATTGCCGTATGTAGAGGCTAGAATCCGCTCGGCTTCAGTGTAGAACGAAGACGAAGCAAAGGTTATAGAACTCCAGGCAGTGTAGAGCATTAGAAGCGCCGCTGACAACCCCGACAATCCTGCGGTCAGAGCTAAGGAAAAAGTAACCTTCCAGTTAAGCGCCCAGTGAAGTTTTGTATGGCGTTCAGATGTAGATTTTTCCATTTAAGTTTGCCTTGTTCTTTTTATATTGATATACTTGTGATTTAAATAGTTTAAGATGTTTTGTTTGCAGAAGCCAACGATTGCATGGTCGTTTAGGTGGCAGGTCAGCGGTTACTCTTAAAGAGTGACTACACATATTTAAATATGGGATACAAACATTATCTATAGATGGCAAATCCGAGTGTGGCCTTATTGATGCCAAACTTTAATGCCCTGAATCCGGCTAAAAGGAAGGCTTTTCTCTTAGAGATAGACAAAGTCATGCCTGCAGGTACTATCGTTTTATTGGACGGCAAGAGCATGCCGCAAATCGCAGCCCTGGCCAACCTTAGACTTATCCTTTTTTCGCATGGAAACGAGGTAGGAGATACTCTTAGAATGGGGCTTGCAGCGGCTATGGAGTTAGGCGCCGACAAGATGGTAACCTTTGAAGATTACTCTCCATCAAACTCAAACTGGTTTCTGCCCTTCCTCGACGCAGGGAACGTAATAGAATCAAAGAAAAGGGGATTTGCAGAAATGATCGTGACAGAAATAACAAATGTATTATCATTTTGTAATGCCTACAATGGGTTTTCGATGAATAGGATCTTTACTAGGGAAGCCGCCGCAGTGATAAAAGAAACAAAACTAAAAGGAAAGGCTTTTTTCGTGGAGTCAAACGGCGCCTTAAACGCCAAGGGCATAAAAACCACCGAAATCATAAAAAGCGAACGTAAACAGACCAAAAATAAGGTGGGCGTTAAAGATGCCATCGGCTCTATAGCCAAGAGCTTAAACAGGTCCTCCATCCTTTTCGGTCTTTTCAATTCTATAGCTTACATGGCCAACCTTTCCGTCGTGTATGCAAGCCTTAGCTTGGGATGGTTCTATCCGCTCGCGGTGGTCATAGGCGGGGAGGTAAACACTCTTTCGAACTTCATAATGAACGAAAAGATAAACTTCAAGAATCGGGGCTTCTTGAGCTCTGTCTACAGACTTGGAAAGTTCAACGCATTGACACTCGTACCGATAGCGTTCGACATACTGTTTATAGGGTATCTTTCAAGATACACGGACTTGCTCGGGAAAAGCCTTTTTACCGACATCTCCATAGTGTCGATAATGGTGGTCTCGCTCGTATCCTTCTTTGTAGTGACTAAAATAATGTGGGTAAAGGAAAACCACATCAGGATACAGGTATGAAAAGAGACGACAGGCACCTTTTAACGGTCCTTTTTGAAGCCCTATGGCTATATTTTCTCTTGGTTTGGGGCTATATCGCGGTCGAAAACCTTGTATACCCTACCCAGGTAGCCACTACGGATCTGGCAGTCTATTTCCCGGTCCCGCAGAATCTGCTGGTGATAGTATCGTTTACAGCGTCTTTTGTATTCTTCATTCTGTGGAGATATCTAAAAGAAGCAAAGCAGTACTGAAGAACCTTATTCCCTAATCATTATAAGGGTATCTTACAATAGAATCCACGAATAAATAAGCGCAATGAAGTTCTGGATATGGCAACATGGCATTTTGTATAACCTTTCTGGATATATCATCGTCCCTTTTCATTACAACGTATATGCCCTGCTCTTTACCTCTCAAAAGAACGCCGACAGAAACGAAGTTTTCAAGTCGGGAAAAGACCGGCTTAAAGAAGCTATTTTTTAACTCAATCAAATTATCGAGTTGCATATGATCTATAGTAATTAGAATTTATAAAACTTAGTCCGTGGTCACAAAAAATGAGCACCCCGGAAGCGTTTGATGCCATATCTAGTATCGTCGGTGAAAAGACGGTGCGCCTTGCTAAACCCCATTTTGTTCGGTTCCCAAAAATTACCTTCGGAACTACCTGAAAAAATGGACCGAGAGGGATTCGGACCCTCAGTCTCCGCAATGCGAATGCGGCGCGTTGCCGTTGCGCCATCGGCCCATAGGATTCTTATTAGATTTATAAGTTAAAAACTGTTCTATAAGAGAATAATATGCTGGGGAAGTGGAGAGATGCGGTCTTGGATAACCCGCTGTCTTATATAATAATAGGTGCGGTCTTAGCTATAACTCTGGCAAGAATATATGTCTTTTTGGGTGGGAACACCGGCTTTACCATCGACGGCATTACAATACATCATTTTTTCATCGGCGCATTCCTGCTCGTCATAATCGGGATACTGTCGTTTACGTCGAGCGGCCGAAAATCAAGCAGCAAGTCGCTTAACAAAGCCCTCGCGCTGTTCTTTGGTCTAGGCTTCGGCCTGGTACTGGATGAAGCGAACCTCATACTGACTGGAGGTCAGGCGTACACTCTGGCGCAGTATTATAGCACGTACAATGTATCATTCGAATTTGGAGTGATAGCCTTCCTTTTAGCATGGCTGTTTTTAAGCACATATCTGGGGAACAGAAACAATGCAAATCACAGAAAACAGAACAGATAAGCTTAAATTATTACGGCTATCTAATTAATAGAATAAAACAATATGATAATTGACGGCAAGGGTTCAGTTCTTGGCAGGGTCGCGACCTATGCAGCTAAAGCGGCTTTAGAAGGCGACACAGTCGTAGTGGTCAACGCGAACGACCTGGTAATAATAGGCGATAAAAACAACATATTGGAAAAATACAGGCACCGCCGTGAGATAGGGACCATGGCAAAGGGGCCATTCTTTCCAAGGGATGTAAACGGCCTGGTAAGGCGGGCGATAAGGGGCATGCTTAAAAGAAAAAGCCCGCACGGTAGAGAGGCGCTTAGACGGGTAAGAGTCTTTGAAGGTGTCCCAGAGGAATATAAAAACCAGGAGAAACTCGTGGTCGCTAGGATGAAGACGAATATGCCCGTCCACAATGTTAAAATATCTGAACTTTCAAACATATTGAAGTATAAGAGTATATGAAGAAGAACGCAATAATCGTCGCCAAGAGGAAAACTGCCATCGCAAGGGCAGTCATAACCGATGGAACCGGCAAGATCTCGATAAACAGCAAATCAGTTTCTGCATATCCGGAGACGCTTTTAAGACTTATAGTAAATGAACCGGTTTCGATAGCGGCAGACTTAGCAAAAAAATATGACATAGCTATCGAGATAAACGGCGGCGGCGCCATGTCCAGGGCACAGGCCATGCGTTCGGTCATCGCGAAGAGCCTTTCAAAGAAAGAAAAAAGCCTAAAGAAACGATTTCTGGAATATGACAGGTCGCTTCTGGTAGACGACAAGAGACAGACCGAAGCCCAGAAACCTTATCGTTCATCGGCAAGGTCCCTGAAACAGACATCCTACAGATAGTCCGTCAAGGTTTTGGCTTTTTAGTTTTATGTTGGGCATATGCATCCTAGCCCAGCCAGCCCCGTCGAGACTTTTTAACTTGTCGGTGTGCTTGCCGGATTTAATTATGCCCATTACGTGTTTGAAGCGCGCCTATATAACGATCTGATTCTTAGCCGCCCACGCAAGAAGGGTTATTAGTTCTTCTAAAGAATATTTTCTGGCTTCGTCCGGTATCGTCTCCAGCATCATCTCTAGTCTGGGGATGTATTGCTTGAGTTGCGAAGGTATGATAGAATATGCTTTAACAAGAGAAGTGAGTATAACCTCCGCGTCTTCTTTAGTTATGCTGGTCCCTACAAAGCCCATATGAACTAATAGAAGTTGAAGTACTTACCCATTTCGGAATGGAGTCCGCCAAGTAACATCACTATAACCCCCACTACTATGAAGATTATGGACGAATACATATAGCTTATCTGGAAATAATTAAAAAAGTCATCTAACCTAAAGGTCACATGAGGTATGTTTAGTCCAGACAAGACTATGGCACCCACCACTACTAGTATGATCCCTACCGCCACCAACGACTTGTACATACTAAACTATAGATAAGACCATAATTAAATGCTTTCTTAACCGGTTTTTAGAAGGATTTATACTTTCTTTAGTACCAGTATCAAGCTATCTTTTGTAAATTGCTCGGAAATTATGCCCTCTCCTTTATCACGTTTGATTATCTTAAGGTAAAGTCTCTTGCCAGAAATGGCCCTTACCTCTATAGAATTCTCCATTTTCATCACGCTGATATCGGATTTGCTTTTTACCCCGGGCAGGCTTACTGCGTGTACAGTCGTATCGCTATGGTCGGATACCAAGTCCTCCGGCTCGACGACCTCGTTTACATTGCCTACGTTCTTGTTGAGCTTGTCCTGCATATTGCCTTTTTGTTTAGGAAGCGGCTGGTTCTGGAAAAGTCCGCCGCCGATCACGCTGTTCATAATTGGCCCTATCATCTGCTGCATCATCTTATTCAGGTCTATATTGAGATTGCCTGGCGACACGTTTTTCCCGTTTGGCGGCAGGCCGCAATTTGGGCAGAAATTCCATTGCCTGTCAAGCACATAACCGCAACCGCTGCATTTTTTCTTGAACATATATTATTTTTATTATATTTTAATAATAGCCTTAAATATATACTTGATCTAAAATCAGAAAAATTCTATCCTTCGCTTAAAAATTAAAAAAGCAAAAATTAAGCTTTTATTCCGAGTCGTCTTCTTCGACTTCTTCTTCGTCTTCTTCCTCAAGACCTTCATCGTACATGTCGCCGAGGTCTTCATTCTCTTCGACTATATCTTCTTCACCGTCTTCCTTTTTCTTTTTCGTAGCTTTCTTTGCCATGCAAAACCTCCCGATAAGATGTCCACCCTTTGTGAAATTCATCTTACTTTTTAAGAGAAAAGGATTCTTTATAAAGCTTTCTATGCTATAGAACTTGGGAAATATTACAAATTATCGCATTTTTAAAAATCGGAGTATTAACATCTGTATGATAAAAAGAAAGGATAAAGCGGCGTTCAAAAGAGATTTCGATTTTTTAGTGAAAGGAGCAAAAGAGCTTTACGATTCGGACCGCGGGCGTTCGGAAAGATACGCCTACATAGCTTATAAGATATACCTCTCTAAAAAGCTTGAGTTATCAAAGCAAGAAAAAGTTTTAATATGCAAACGCTGTAATAAAATACTTATATCCGGCAAGACAGCAGTTGTACGCCTGAGAAAAAAGGCGATAATCTACAAATGTTTAAATTGCGGTA
This sequence comes from Candidatus Parvarchaeota archaeon, assembly GCA_027366075.1. Taxonomy (GTDB): domain Archaea; phylum Nanobdellota; class Nanobdellia; order Parvarchaeales; family Parvarchaeaceae; genus Parvarchaeum. The sequence goes on from DAHXLI010000035.1 coordinate 12,597, forward strand.
ATGTTAGGAAATTAGGATATGATAAGAGCATCAGACGTTAATCAGATCGAGCTTGTGAATGTTTTAGCCCAGGAGCTTAAGAAGAATAAATTATTGACTCCGCCAGCATGGTCTAACTTCGTGAAGACCGGCTCTTCCAAAGACCGTGTTCCGTCCCAGGAAGATTGGTGGTACCTGAGAGGGGCCAGCATATTAAGAAGGCTTTATATGGATACTAGACCGGTAGGCGTTAGCCGCTTAAGAAGGGTTTATGGCGACAAAGAAAAGAATAGGTACAGTGGCAGGCACTTTAAACCTGCGAGCGGTGCGGTGATACGGAAACTTTTACAGCAGCTTGAGCAAGCCGAGCTGATAAAAAAGGTTAAGATTAAAAATCGGCCCGGCAGGAGAATATCCCCTAAAGGGGTGTCGTTGGCGGATAAGATGGCGAAAGCGATTTCGAATAAATGATATGCAAATACCTAATCAGATGGACAGGGGGGAGTTGGAACAAAGGAGAAGACTCGAAAAACTAAAACAAGAACTGTTCAGCAAACACCTGACAAAAGAAGCCCGCGAAAGACTGGGGAATCTTAGATATGCGCACCCAGAACTTGCAGAGAGCGTAGAAAATATGCTCCTCCAATCTGCCATGGCCAATAGGATAAAAGGGCTCATAGACGACGATAAATTAAAAGAGCTTCTAAACGTAATTTCGCATCCAAAAGATGAAAGAAAAATAGTTTTCAATAGGAAAATATGACAAAGAACAAATCCGCCAAAAACAAAAGAGCGTTGATAAAGCGGGCGAGAAAATCGAGTAGACCGCCAGTTTTTGCGCAACTAAGAAAGTTTGGTACGAGAAGGATAGATAGATCCAGATTGAACCCAAACGTAGGTAGATAAAATGGCAGAGCAGAGAATAATGACGATAAACCTTAGGAGGGCGATAGAAGCCGTTCCAAGATATAAACGAGCCGCGGCGGCAGCGAAATTCATGTCACGATTTGTAGGAAGACATATGAAAGCGCAGAGAGTCCGCTTAGACGTACCAGTGAATAACGAATTGTTTCGGAATAGCATAAAAAATCCGCCGACTAAAATGCGCGTAATATGCTCAAAAGACGAGAAGAAAGTAGTCACAGTAAGTTTGATAAAAACAGAGACAGCTGAAAAGAAATAAGATGGAAATAAATGAGGAAGACCTGAGTAAGCGCCTTCTAGAAATCGAATACATAAGGAGAGAATTAGAAAATTACGTCAATGCGCTTAACGCTTTGCAGATGACTCAGGAGTCTCTAGCTCGTTCCCTTCTTGGTCTAGGTGGATTAAAGGGACATGACAAGGAGGTCATGGTGCCCTACAGCCAAGACATATTCTTTAGAGGCGCGATCTCCGACACGTCTTCAGCATTGGTAAATATCGGGAGCAATATATTTAGAAATTTGTCGATGCAGGACTTAAAAGCAAAATTAGAGAAAGACCTAGGTGAAGTGGAAAAGAACGTCGAGCAGATAGCGGAAATAATACAAAAATTACAAGAAGAGGGTTCTAAATTAGAGCAGGAAGCGAACGAGATGTATAAGCAATATAATGCGGCTATAAAATAGGTATGTTTGATTTCATAAAGAAAAAAATAAAAGAGTCTATAAATTCTATACAGAAAAAACTCGTAAAAGAAGAAGAATCGGAAGAAAAGAAGCTCGAGAAACGGGAGCAGACAAACGGTAAGGCAGAGAATAATCCCCAAGGGAGGATAACCGAAATAACCTCCTTAAAAGAACCAGTAGAAAAACCTACCCAAAAAGAGAAGCCAGTTGAGAGACAGGACACTAAAGAGATTGAAAAGCAACCAGAGGAAAATAACATAAAGCGGATAGGAGAAGAGATTCCTGGGGCCGAAAAAAGCAAGCCTAAAACTAGAGAAAAGATAAAAACAGAAGTAGATAAAGAAAGGAACAAAAAGCACCACCTCTTCTCTCACAGGATAAGTGATGACGACATAGATGGCATATACAATGGAATAAGAGAAGCTTTGCTTGAAAATAATGTCGCAATCGTAGTCCTAGAGGCGATACACAAGGACCTTAGAGAAAGCCTAGTCAGAAAAGAAGTTTCATTTTTAAGCAATAAGAAAGAGATCGAGGGCGCAATCAAAAAAAGCATAGCCGATGTGATGTTAGAGTATCCGATAGAAAAACTTATTTCAGAAATCAGACAGAAGAAACCATACACGATTTTATTTGTCGGAGTCAATGGCGCTGGAAAGACTACGACGCTGGCTAAACTTATAAGGTTCTTTTCGAAACAAGGCCTTAAAATTGTAGTTTCTGCTAGTGACACATTCAGGGCAGCATCCATAGAACAATTAGAGATACACACAAAGAAATTGGGAGCGAAGATAATAAAACATAACTACGGCGCAGATCCGGCGGCGGTCGCATTCGACGCGATAAAACATGCAAAAATCGATGGCTCCGATCTGGTTTTGATAGACACTGCAGGAAGGAGCGATATAAACAAGAATCTAATAGATGAACTGAAGAAGATAAAAAGAGTCAGCAAGCCGGATCTTACCATATTCATCGGCGACGCGCTTACCGGCAACGATGCCGTGAACCAGGCAAAAATATTTGATAAAGAGATAGGGATAGATGCCACGATATTATCCAAAGCGGACGTCGACAAGAAAGGTGGCGCCGTCATATCGATTTCGTACGTCACTAAAAAACCAATAATGTTTTTAGGGACCGGTCAAGGCTATGACGACCTAGTGCCGTTTGACAAAGAGAAAACGGCAGAATTTCTTTTGGATTAGACTTTATCTTACCGGTTCATAGAAATCTAATGGAAGGACTTTATTCTTTACGATTTTTAAAGTAAATGCGTATATCGCGGTCATACAGTAAGAAAATAGTCCGAAATTCTGTGCTCGCCTATCAGAAGTATAGCACTTTGAATTCGAGAGAAGTTTTAATTTGCCAGACTTCAGTATTTCCCTGTTTAGATCGAAATTGCTGAAGATCGGGGTCCTTTCGTCGAAGCCATTCGTGTTTAGGAATGCGGCCCTCTCATAAAAACAACAGCAGGGGTAGGAAAGTCCCGAATTAAGCAAAGCCCCGATATAGTATATAGGGTTTATTATGTAAGCCCTAAACATCTCATAGAATTTGTTTTGTGTCGCCCATTCTATCAACGGAAAGCCGGCGATAGTGCCAGTCTCGGCTTCTCTTTTGAATACAGAAAGACAATCGGGCCACATAGTGGTGTCAGCATCAAGGAAGACAAGGAACTTTCCATTGGAATTCATCGCACCGAAATTCCTTGCGAAAGATGCACCCGGTTTTGTCACATTTAACACCGTCGCATCATATTCTTTTGCTATCTGGATGGTTCCGTCTACGGAGTGATAATCAGAAATGATTATTTCGTAATCCTGGAACTTCTGCCTTTTTATGCTCTCTAAAGTACCGCGCAAATATTTGCTTTCTGAGAACGTGGGTATTATTATACTGAAAAACGGTCCTGTGTCAGCCATGGTAGATTTTATCTCTGTATAAATTTAAGTGTGATTTTTATTGTATTCCTTCGAATAAAACGACTGGCATAATGTCATTCGGAGGATAGGCTCGTGTACGAAACCAATAAAGATATAGAGAGCTGTTTCCCGAGCCTGTAAATATAAATGAAGACATAGGTAATGATGTTAGTCCTGTTGTTTCAGGGGTACTAATATAA
>DAHXLI010000042.1 GCA_027366075.1 Candidatus Parvarchaeota archaeon
CGGGGTTTGAACTGCTAGGAAAATTATATCCGCATCGGCAAGCTTGCTGTAATCAGAAGAGAATTCAAGACGTGAATGATTTTTTTCAATTAGTTCTTTCAATCCAGGTTCATAGATAGGAGGTTCTCCGGATTTAAACCCGGCTAATCTTTTTGCGTCTATTTCTATGCCGATTACAGAATTTCCCGCTTCCGCCAGTACGCCTGCTGTTACAGAACCGATGTAACCCAGCCCTACTACACCTATTTTCATAGCCTATTTTTTTCCCTCAGCCACCATATGGTTTTAACTAACCCCTCCTCCAGACCTACTTCAGGCTCCCATCCAAGTATCTTTCTTGCCAAGGATATATCAGCCGCCCTCCTCTTTGGGTCTTCCTCTCTTGGAGGCAGATACGCTATTCTTGACCTGCTTTTTGTTATATTTAATATCTTTTCTGCAAGTGACATTACCGAGATCTCAGCATTCGAACCTATATTAAGCACTGCACCTTTCGCTTTTGGATCTTTTAGGAACTTCCATGTCGCTTCCAGCCAATCGGCAAAATATAGATATGATCGCGTTTGTTTCCCATCGCCGTACACGGTGATCGGCTTATTCCTTAACGCCTGGTCGATAAAACGAGGGATTACTCTGCCGTAAAAACCATCCTCCCTTATTCTGGGACCGTAAACATTGAACGGTCTTTCGATTCTTACATCCATCCCGTATTGTCTCTCGTACGCTTTTATCAGCGCTTCTGAGAAACGCTTGCTCTCATCATAGCAGCTCCTCGCCCCATTCGGATTAACGTATCCGAAATAAGTCTCTGGTATTGGTAGGACATCCGGATCTCCGTATACCTCTGAGGTAGATGTATACAAGAACGTAGCATTGCTCCTGCGGGCTATCTCTAGCATATTTCTGGTCCCAACGTCATTTGAATCTATTGTAGCGAGTGGGTTTCTCGTATAATCGTCTGGGCTGGGCCTTGCAGCGAGATGCACGACGAAATCAAACTTCTCCTTTGTATCAAATTTTTCTACGGGCTTCTTTATAAAGTGTGTATCCTTTGGCACCTGTTTTTCTTTGGAGGTAGACAAGTCGTCTACAACGGTCACCGATAAACCCTCATTTATAGCCTTGTCGCATAAATGGCTGCCCAAAAACCCATTGCCGCCGGATATTAATATCTTCTGCATAGGTGCTTCAACAAACACTAAGCGGACCGGAGATTTATATCTTTAATATGAAGACGCATCCACACACTAATCCATCCTTAATATCCCGTTTATAATTTTTTCCCGGACCTCGTATCTTCGCTGATCCAACAAATCCCTCATTGTTTCCGGATGACTGCTTGTCGGGATGAAGACTGGTTTTGTAGACGTCTCGCGCGGGCTCTTTGCAATTGAGGACCAGAACTCCTTACTGCAGTATCTCTCAGCAAGATCATAGTAGAAGTCTTTAACTCCTGCTCTTCTTTTCGCTAAGGACGTTATATAATCCGCCATGTTACTGTACACACCAATATTTTTGTACATCTGTGCATGGCCAATGCTCTTGTCCACGAGATTGCCTGGAAAGATATAGTTGTACCTGAAGATCGGCCTGCTTAACGGGACTATCCGGTAAAAGTAGGATGCCCGCCGTATATTTCTGAAGTGATAAAGCCCGAGACCAAGATAGCGAAAAGTCGATGCCGCACTTTCTGCTGCAAAATCCTTAAACGATAGTTCTTTCCTCGGGTGCAAGGTAACCGCATCCCTCATTACTATAGGGTCTGATTTGGAGGGTATCATTCGTAACCGCCACTGTGCGGAGTCTACAAGATATGGCCCCACCATTACCTGATACGGCAGTATATAACCCTTATATTGCGGATAAAGGTCCGGAAGGTCCTTTAGCTGGGAATATGTTTCCTCATGTATCACTTCATTGGCCTGTATCTCCATGAAATAAACGTTCTTTTCTTTGTTAGCATCCGCCTTAGCCAAAGAAAGCACGTGATTAAATGCTTCGCCAATAGCGGTACCGTGTTTTTTGCCCAGTGCCCAGGCCTGTTTTGTATAAAGGCGTATTTTCTTATTCTTGCTTATTCTTTTCAGCACTTCCTCTGTTCCATCAGTTGAGCCGCCATCAGATATATACAGCCTGTCACCCCACTCTAGAAAAGATTTTATTGCCTCTAAAAAAGGGTACCCCTGCGAAATGCCATTTTTTATAGCCAATACGGCATAGATTCTGCTCTTCATAGCTAATCTTTTGTGTGGATAGATATATAGCTATTGTCTATTTAAAGATTATTTGAGTAATCTCTGTATGGAGCCTAATGTAGTGCTTGTTGTTTGTGATACACTAAGAAAGGATGTTTTAGGCGTTTATGGTGGAGAAGCTAACACGCCATTCTTAAACTCCTTTGCACGTGAAGCTATGGTGTATGAAAACGCAATAGCACCCTCGCCATGGACATATCCTTCCCACGTGTCACTGTTCACCGGCCAATACGTCAGCGAGCATGGAGTGCATGAGACTGAAAAGATAAAGCTTCTTGGACTAACCAAATATCACAATCAGCTAAAAACTGAAAGGCTGGCAGAATATCTATCTGGAAAAGGATATGAGACCTTTGGCATTTCAAATAATATTATGGTTTCACCTTTCACTTCTTTTGATAGGGGATTTGATTCATTTATTAGTCTTGACCCCGCTCCTAAGACGGGAGTTGAGGAGATATTCAAAGAGGCAAGAAAACTCGGTGCCAGTCCTGCTCAGATAGCAAAGGAACTCCTTAAAAGAGGCCGGTTTAAGGACCTACTCAGATATGCTGGTGCATGGCAGAGAATAAACAAGTTGAATAAAGCGATGGACTACCCACTTGAGAAAGGTTCCAGGCTTACTAATGATATAGTAGCAAACTGCAAGCTCGATCCTTCCTTCTTTTATTTCATAAACTTTGTGGAGATGCATGAACCATACACAGGATACAAGCCTAAAGAAACGTGGGATAATTTCACGGGGGTAAAACCGATAGCCGGGAGAAAGGCTGATTTCCTGAAGGCGCAATACGTGAAAGAGGCGGAATATCTTGACCGGGCGCTTGAAGCCCTTGTAAAGACGTTAAAAAGGCGGGGATTTTACGATGATACTATGATAATAATAACATCCGACCATGGGCAAGCATTCAACGAGCACGGATACATGTACCACAACACCTACCTGTACGACGAAATAATAAGGATACCTCTCATAATAAAATACCCTCATGGGAAGAAATTCCCGAAAAAGGCTGGCTATCAAAGTTTAGTAAACGTATCGAGACAAATCCATGAGACAATGGAAGGTGGCAATGACTCGGCCATTACGAAAGAAGCAGTATTCTCAGAAGCGTATGGCGATGTTACCGTCCTACCGGGAGGATATAACGACAGGAAATCTTATGTTAGAAACAAATATGAAAAAGTGAGGAAAGCTGTATACAAAGACGGGTTTAAACTTACGGTAAATGGAACCGATGGCGTAATAGAAGAGTTCTTGAAGGGAGACAAAGAGGCGGACTTAAAAGTGCACCGAAGTGCCGCCGAACGGCTCATCGAAGAACTGGATATATTTAAAGGCTCAGAAAAATTCAAGCTGCCATCACTTTAATGACGAGAACGCAGCTGAAAAGCCTGCATTTCCTAAGTTTGACCAGATTTACAATAGCTCTGTTTCTTTTATTTTTGTGTCCTTCTTATCTTTCAGGTCCCTTATCGTAACTTCTCCTTTCTCAAGGTCCTTGCTTCCAACGATTACTGCGTACCGTATTCTTTTAGAAGCACAATATGCAAGTCCTTTGGAAAGCGGTACATTCTCGAGAAGCATATCCGTAGAAAGCCCTTTCCGCCTCAGTTTTGTCGCTATCTCGACGGCTTTTTCCGGGGCGTCTATATTCAGCACACAATATCGCTCTATAAAATCATCGGTTAACTTTGTCGTTAGTATCTCCATTACAACGTCAAAACCTATGGAACAGCCGACTATCGGGAAGACAGAACCGAATTTTTTGCTAAGCTTGTCATACCTTCCACCGCCGGCAAACACCAATCCTTCAAAACCTTTTTCAGTCGATTCGAATTCGATTATAGTACCATCATAATAATCCT
>DAHXLI010000047.1 GCA_027366075.1 Candidatus Parvarchaeota archaeon
CCTTCCTTAACGACTATAAGATTAACTCTTGCTTCCCCAGCGCAGGCCATATTTCAGGTATCAGGACTCCTTCGAGATCCGATGCTAGAATAAAGTTTGCCATGTTACAGATACAGATTAAATCCAAACAAACTTTATATATTTGCCGTTATACTAATTCTTATGGCTCAGATGGGTGCGTTGATTTTCGTAAGCGTTCTGGAAGGTGTTTCTCCTCTTGAAATAGCAAGAACGATAGCAAGCAAATCTGGCGTAGAAGAAGTTCTATTGATAAGCGGCGAGTGGGATATGGTCGTAAAGTTTGAGTATGATAAGATGGATAGCCTATCCGACTTTGTGGTTTCTCAGCTAAGGAAAGTAAACGGTGTAGGCAAGACTGATACTACAATAATTTTGGATGAAGTGAAATAATAAATAAAGTTTTTAAACGAATAATGTAAGATACCCCTATGGCAAAAAAAGAGACCGAAACGACCGATTCCGAACCCGAGAGAAAATTCAATGAAGATACCGACATAAAAGACCTACCAGGAGTCGGCGCTACCATCGCTTCGAAATTAAGGAACGCCGGATATGAAGATGTCATATCGCTGGCGACCGCGAACCCTATGGATGTGATAGAAATCTGCGAAATCGGGGAACCTACTGCAAAAAAAATAATATCTGCGGCGCAAGAAGCCGCGAATATGAACTTCGTGTCAGGGTTGGAGTTTGAAGAAAGGAGCAAGGCAGTCCAGAGGATATCCACAGGCAGCAATGCCCTCGACATATTATTGGGAGGGGGGGTAGAAAGTCAGGCCATAACAGAATGCTACGGTGAGTTCGGGTCCGGGAAAAGCCAGATAGCGTTTCAGCTAGCGATAAACGTTCAGTTGCCGAAGGAAAAAGGCGGTTTGGAAGGCCACGTCATATGGGTCGATACAGAAGGAACATTTAGATTTAGCAGGGTAGAACAGCTCGCAAAAGTCAAGGGACTGGATCCAAAGGAAGCCCTCCAAAATATAAAAGTCGGAAGGGCCTATTCTTCTGAACACCAGAAAGCGCTTGTAGACAAGATCGCCGGGATGATCAATAGAGATCCGAAAATAAAACTTATAATAGTCGATAGCATGATGGCTCTATACAGGGCTGAATATGTCGGGAGAGGGACTTTGGCTGACCGACAGCAAAAACTAAACGTCATATTGCATAATTTACAGAGACTTGCCGACAGATTCAATGTAGCTGTCTATATGACAAACCAGGTCATGGCACGTCCTGATATGATGTTCGGGGACCCGACCGCGCCAGTCGGTGGGCACATAATAGGACACGTAGCCACTTACAGGATATATTTAAGAAAAGGCAAGAAAGGGCTTAGAGTGGCAAAACTTGTAGACTCGCCTAGTCTTCCCGAGGGAGAGGCCACTTTCCAGATAAGCGCCGACGGCATAACAGACGCCGAAGACGAAGACGCTAAGAAAACAAAATGAGTCTCGACAAAAAGGAATCAGATAAAATATATTCTCTTCTAGACCGAGTGAAAGACCCGGAGATAGGGGTAAGCATAATAAAGCTTAAGATGGTCAGCGCCGTCGAAATGGACGGCAAAGTCCTAAGAATAAAGATAAAACTTACCGTGCCAGGTTGCCCGCTCTCCGCTACGATAGAAAAAGACGTGAAGGAGATTCTAAGGCTAGAAGGATATGATAATGTAGAATTGGAATTTGGATACATGACTAAAGAGGAGCTAGACACCGTTAAAAAATCTATACAAGGAAATAATCAGAAACTGCCCCCTCCAATAGAAAGATACGACAAGAAACAGATAAAAAATATAATCGCGGTATATTCCGCCAAAGGCGGTGTCGGCAAAAGTAGCGTCGTCGCGATGCTTGCAGTAGCAGCTACAAAATTGGGCTACAAGACCGGCATACTAGACTGCGATATATCGGGGCCTTCAATACAAACGATATTCCATGAAAAATACCGCGCTATACTGGATAAAAATGATAAGCTTGCTCCTCTGCTACATAATAAAATAAAAATGATCTCTGTAGAGATGCTTACGGACGCAGAAGCCCTGATATGGAGGGGGCCGCTCGTATCTAGCGCGATAAAGCAGATGTACAGCGATACGGACTGGGGAGATCTGGACATACTATTCCTAGACCTGCCGCCCGGCACAAGCGATGGGCCGCTGACGGTTTTCCAGGCGATACCTGTAGATAAGATACTACTTGTTACGACACCGCAGAATCTTTCTCAGGTGGTCGGGAGAAAGACGGTACTGATGTCCGAAATATTAAAAGTCCCGATACTAGGCATAATAGAGAACATGAGCTATATGAGATGCGAGCATTGTGGCGAAAAGACGAACATGCCAGGCGCAAGCGAAAAACCGCTGAAAAAATTCCCGATACTTTCAAAGCTGGAATTCAAAAAAGAGATAAGTATTGACTTAGAGCAGGGCATAGACCCAGACACGTTTAATGAACTAAACGGCGCGATAAACGCCGCGGTCTACAAAGACTAGGCGTTGAATATAAGCGTTTTCGTAGAGATTTTTATTTACTGCAAGTCACACTACCGATATCATTATAAAACGTGCCGTTATACGCCTGGTAGCTACACGTTGCGATAGTCTTTCCTCCGTAGGTAGAGTAACAATGATAAACGGTTCCCTGATATGTGATGGTGTCCGCACAAAATTCGGTATTCGCCGGGTTGTTGTTGGCGGAGGTTTGCGGCTGGCCACAGGCAGTAGAGCAGTCGAAAGTAAAGGTCGTCATGTTGCCCGGAGACGACGTCGGCACTGGTGTCCTAGCAATAGGCAGGACTATAAAAATGAGTGCAAGAACCAGTATTACTAGTACCAATACTATAAGGACTATAGTGTTTATCGGAAGTTCTTGTCCTTTCATTTAAAATGTTGTTCCTAAAACTTTAAATAAACTCTTTTGTATAAGCTGTCATGGCCCAAGATAACCTAGATGGTAAATTGGCTGCGCAAGATTCTGTAAAACGTTCGTACATAGAGAGGGAACTTCAGGACGAAGAAAGCCGCAAAAGATTCTTCGAAGAATGGGCGGTTCAAGAGCTTGAAAAGACAAAAAGCGAGAAGCGCAAGAAAGCTGCTTATCAAAATATGCATAGCTTTTCAGAGGGCGTTTGGCGGGTCGTTACCGCAAATGGCTATCTCGCATGCAGAAAAAACTGGTCTGGCACTAATAGTTACGATGAAGTAACTGACCCCCACTCACTTATAGAAGAAGGCTTAGCATTTTCACGTAATCCAAAACCAGAATATTACAAACTTAATGCATACGTTGTGGAATCCCATCATAAAAAGAAAAGGTTCTGGCGCGCGTTCCAAAAAAGCGACGACACTTCAGTATGTATAGGTAGAATAGGCTTGTATTTTGACCTCGATGGAAATCCGTTTAAAGACACAAAACAAGAGATGGTAATATACGGAGACAAAAACGTTGATAAATTCCTGGAGCTAGAAAAAATGCTTCTTGGGATTTCTATCGGCAAAGAAATAAAAACTTTTGAGAAAGACGTGTACTACAAAGACGAACAGAAAGCTAAAATAACGAGTTTTCATTAGTTTGCGGGATAATTAATTATTCTTTTTACGGACTTTCTTATCACGTAAAGCCTTATCATGGCGTTGTCATTTTTCCGGGTTTTACTAAAAAAGTGTTTAATTATAGCTTGTCATGGACATTTTTCCTTAGACCGACCCGTTCTATAGCGATTATCTTAGTCTTAATATCAATCATCATTAGTACTCTATAACCACCGATTCTTAAGCTGTATAGCGGAGAGCCCACCAAGTGCTTAGAGAATGAAAACGGGTCGATAACCGCCTCCTCTAATTTATAGTCTCTATTTTTGGTGATTACCGCGCAGTTGATCTCATTCACTTGAATCGTTTCTCAACGCCTTCTTTATCGTATCCAGACCTATAGTAGCGCATTTTATCCTTGATAAGCTAATCTCATCTACACCGACTATTTTTTTGACTTCTCCCAAGCCCATCTTTTGGATTTCCTTCGGCGTCTTTCCTATGATGTCGCCACAGGTCTTCGAAATTGAAATCGTGGATATTATACAACCGTTACCTTCGAATGTCGCATCCTTTATCTTCCCATTTTCGAGTTTTAAGTATACCGTAAAGACATCACCACAGGAAGACGAGTATTCTTCCGTTTTAAAGTCGAAATCCTTAAGCTTGCCTTTGTGGTCCGGATTTTTATACAAGTCTACAAACTCATAGTATTTTTCTTCATCCATATTCGACTTGTATCTCCTTGAGTCCGTTTACGAATGAGTCCATCTCTTCTTTTGTATTATAGAAATACATGCTTGCTCTAGCGGCGCCTTCTAGATGCAACTTATCTTCTATAAATGGCTGAGCACAGTGGAAACCAGATCTTATCGCTATACCTTTCTTGTCAAGGAGATATGCAATATCGTGCGGATGCAATGTTTTCGAGTTAAAGGCGAATATCGCCCCATTCTTTTTACTTCTGCCGCTGTATACATCGATGCCGTTGATCGTTTTCGATGCCTGATAAAGGTGTGCCATTAGTCCTTTCTCATAGCTTTCTATGTTGTTTAAACCGATGTTATTCAGATAATCAATAGCAAGACCAAGGCCATACGCTCCTTCAACGTTTTGAGTCCCCGCTTCAAAGAAGCTCGGCATATCCGCGTATTCGACCTTATTTATTTTTACGCTCTTTATCATTTCCCCGCCGGTCATGAAGGTCCTTAGTTTTGGTGCGACGTTCTTGTTTATGTACAATACGCCGATGCCTAGCGGCCCAAGCATCTTATGGCCAGAGAAGGCTAGAAAATCCGCTCCCATGTCTTTAACATCTATCTTTATGTGCGGCGCAGATTGTGCCGCGTCTACAAGACACAAAGTATCTGAACTGTGCGCTAAGCTGCATATTTTTTTAACGTCGTTTACCGTCCCAGTGACATTAGACTCGTGGGCGACTGTTACTAATTTGGTTTCGGCCGGCATCTCTTTGTAATAGTCTATATCCAAGTCGAAATTTTCGTCTATGTCTACGAAGTCTACGTTCAATCCGTTTTCTTTTAGCTTAAGCCATGGCAGGATGTTTGAATGATGTTCTAAATAGGTAGTCGCTACTCTTTCCCCGTGCTTAAAAGGCAATGCGAACGAAACGAGATTTATAGCTTCTGTCGTATTCTTGACGAAAACTATCTCCTCCGGCGAGGCATTTATAAATTTAGCAGCCTTTTCTCTCGCTTCAACATACGCCTCTGTCGCCTTTTCGGCTAGGTGATGTATGCTTCTCATAGGATTCGCATTTATGTTTTCATAAAAATATTTTATTCCGTCTATCACCTGCCTAGGTTTTTGGGATGTGGCGCCGTTGTCTAAGAACACAAGCGGATAACCATTTACTTTCGATTTTAGAATTGGAAAATCTTCTCTTATCCTCTGCACATCAAAACTGACCATAGAATAATTTAATTATGCCGGCTTAATAAATACGCAGCGATTTCTGCCCACAGAATAATTTTACAGTATCTGTTATAAGATTACCTGACAAAACCTATTTAGGCTTTACAAAAACCGAGTAGACTTTATCGGGATTAAAGTATTTTGCGGTGGTTTTTCTTAGCTGAGTAAGATTTAATTTCCTAGTTGCATCACTAAGCATATACGCGCCGTCGCTTATCACAGCTCTTTCGTAAGCTATTTTGGAAGCTGTCGCTCCAGTATCGTCCAGATAACCTTCCTCTTCTATCATGCCGTTTCTCTTTGCCCTGGTTAGGTCTGCTTGGCTTATCTCGCCATCTCTCATTTTTTGTAGTTCCTCTAGTATAACTTTGTGGGCTTCTTCCATCTTTTCCCGCTTTGTCCCGCCGCCCATGGCGATAAAACCGAAACCGTTATTTTCTACGTTCTCTGCCTGGACCCCGTATACAAGTCCTCTTCTCTCTCTTACTTCGTCGTACAGCCTTTCATTAAGTATCCTAACGGCACAATTCAGTGCTGGCAATTCGTATACCCTGTTGTTATCAAAGAGACCTCTTGTCCTGATACCTAAAGCGAATTTAGTCTGGGTAATGCCGTCTCTATCTAAGGATATAGATTTTACTGGCAGTATCGGTATCGCCTTTGCTACTTTCCTTGGAGAGTAAGTCGGATTGACGTATTCGAACGCTTCTGCCGCAGCATTAAGCGCCGGTTCAAAGCTCGTAGCTCCGTATATCGAAAGTACCATCTTATCCGCAGTGTAATTAGCTAAAAGCGATTTTTTCAGATCGTCGACTGATATCCTCTTCAAAGTGTCGTTTGTCCCTCCAGTTGGCATACTAGAGCGACTATCGCCAAACATAATTTTTTGAAGAGTATTAAATCCAAAGTAGTCAGCATCGTCTTCCATCTGCGCATTCTCTTCTATCATGCGCATTTTCTCAGGTTTCATGGCTAGATTTGTTATAATGTAACTTGATGCTACAGTTGCCATGAGATTGCAACTTTCACGTACTTTTCCTTTTGGCGCTTTAAACGCATGTACGGTAGCATTATAATCTGTGAACGGTCTGCGTTCTATCCCGTTTTCTGCTATCGCGTCTTCTAAACCTTTATCAGCCCTATACACTGTTCTCTGTAGAAGCTTTGCCATGCCGCTCTTCGTAATCGGATCGTTCATCGCACCGTATTGCACGCCGAGAGCTATGCCAATCGAGTGAAGTTTTGGGGCTGATTTTATTATGACTTCTAGACCGCTGCAAAGATGGAACGGCGAATTGAATCTTATCATGTCATTTTGCCTCCGGCTCCAGCGTAAGTGAAACCGATTTTTTATGGTCTAAATATACTCCGGCCACTCTTGCCAGATCCTCTGCGGACGTGTCTCTCGCCAATTGGTACGTATCATAAAGCTGCTTCCTGTGGACCGCTTGCCAGAACGCCGAATCCACAGCCGACTCTAAAACGTCATCAAGACTCGATTCCTTTTCGCTCAAGTATTTTTCCTTTGTCCTTGCAAGGTTGGCTTGGTCTATTTCGCCATTCCTAACCTTATCGACTTCCGATTCTATTATGCTCTGTATGGCGCCAATCTTTTTTGGATTTGACATTCCAAGAAGGTACACCGCGCTAAACGTATAACCCAGCCTGCACGCAGCGTCTGTTACATCGGATACGCCAAGTTTTCCGCGGACCGAGTCTCTAATTCTCTGATCTAGGAAATCCACTAGAAGATCTATTGAAGCAAAATCTTTTGGATTGGAAGACAATATTTTCCTGCTACCTGGAAATCCAAAGCAAAGACCGTACTTTACTTGGGAGATTCCCGACTTTTTCAATGCTATAGATTTTGCTTCGGAAGGACCGTCAGAATCAGGTATCTCTACCTCTCGATAAGGCCTTTGAAAGTCGCCGAAATGTTTCTGTGACAGTTGCATCACCCTTTCCGGTTTTATCGCCCCGTATACCGAAAGTGATATGTTTTTCGGCGTGTAGTTTTTCTGGTATATATCCATCAGGTCTTCTCTCGTTATCTTTGATACGGTTTCCGGAGTCCCTGCACCCAACCTCCCTGCCGCCTGGCCTTCGAATATTATCGGTTGCGAGACGTCACGTAGGAATGTCCACGGCTCGTCTTGTCTCCCCAAAAGCTCGTTTGTGACCGCTCCGCGCTGGTGCTCCACTTCCTTCGGGTCCAGCACGGAGTTTTGCATCATGTCGGAAAGAAGGGCAATCGCATTTTCGGGGTTCTTTCTTGGCGTAAGCATGTAGTACAAGACTACCTCTTCATCCGTGAAAGCATTATGATCGAAACCGTTCTCTCTGATAAGACGGTCTATCTCTCCAGGGCCCTTTGTTTTCGTGCCTTCAAATAGCATGTGCTCCAGAAAGTGCGCAGAACCGTTTATTCTCATGTCCTCATAGATTGCGCCATATCTTACGCCGACGGCTACGCCTACGTAATGTAAGTTTGGCAGGGAGTTTACCGTTACCTCTATCCCATTGTCTAAACGTTCGGGCGCATTGAATTTCATCCAATTAAGAGAAAAGAACCGATATAAATAGTTCTCCCTATCCGAAAGTTGTAAATTTTATATATTTTAACTTTTTTAAAAGCATCCAAAGCTACTTTCGTCGTGATAATGAAAGTAGATAGAACTTATTTTGTCTTCGTGCGTTGTTTAGAATATTTTATCTTTAATGTTATTATTGTAGTTGTTAGACCTGCGTCGATAGTGATTTATAAGTTCGGTCATTAAATTCGGAACGTTACAAATTAACTAATAAAATCAGTTATAAACTATAAAATAGTAAAATAAAAGTTATTTATACGAGTTATTATCACGTTGAGTTATGGAAAACTCTCTGGAAACAACCTTAAATAAAAATGGCAGCCACGGAATCGCGGAAAACTCGTTATCCTATAGATTATTTGATGCTAGCTATGATAAAGAGATTAGTAAAGGGAGCAAAGATTCTCTGTTGGGCGGTCTTTACAAAAACATAACTGATATTACTTCGAATATTAATCCAGACGCGTCGGGCAAAGAAGTTCTGAATGCTCTTGAAAAAGAGATTTTTGCTAAGGTAAAATACAGAGAAAATTCGATATACAGCAGAGATTTTACATCAAAAACGCCTAGTGTAAATTGTGTGGGATACGCCAGCGTCTTCGTCAGTTGTTTAGAACAAATCGGTAGAAAAGATATCCTTGCTGGCATTACTGTAAAAAATGATGATAAACATGCCTGGCTTGAAGTTAATACTAACGGTGACAAATTCGAGTTCAATAGACAAAACCACTACGCTTCAAAAGCATACGGTTTAAATTATCTAGAAGCGCTTAATGCTAATAGTTTAGGGAGCGAATTTGCTCAGGCTGCTAATTTCAACGAGGCGGTACGCGTATTCAAAGGAATAAGCGCGTCAAATGGTAATTTTGAAATCGGCCAAAGGAACCTTAGAACTATAAGCGGTTATTCATCAGAACATCTTAATTTCAATAACTCTTCTTTAGTTAACCCCCAGTGTAACGACTGTAACGGAGTTAATTCTGATTGTCATTGTCTTTGCCCAGGAAGATTATTAAAACCAGTATTTGGCGATGATAATTTCTTCTCACAGATATGTTTACTGTGTTTACATACGCTATGCTAATGAGTCAAAGAAGCAAAATGCGGGACTAAAAATATAAAATATGCTAAGTAAGTCGGCCGAAGTCGTAAACGCTTCTGGATTGGTTGGGAAGATGGACAAATCAGAAGTTATTAGACTTTTAGATGAAAGCTACAAAAATATAAACTTGAAAAAACTTTCTATCTCGCGGTCTGATAATAAAAGCTTGGCTGTGCAACTTGCAAAGTATAGCATAGAAGCTGATAAACTTAATATATTTTTAGTTTACACGGGTGCAAGGAAACGGGCGCCCGTCTATTCATCGGTGCCTAAGAATGTCATGGAAGTTCTGCATCTGAAGTCTGTAAAAACTGCCGTTCCTGTTTCAAAATGGATAGGTTTCTGCGATGACGTGATCACTAAATCAGCTTATCTTTTTTCCGACAGCCAGTACTTATTGTTAAATGGGGCCCATAGGCGCGATTACCCAGTATACAGTCAATTTGATGCTTCTTTATACAATAAAAAATCTATCTCGGCGCTGATTAAAAAAGGCTATATCGATATAAAATCAACCCAAGCTCTTAAAAGACTTGGTGCAACTTTTTACGAAAAATCTGGCACGGGTTATTGGTTTACACTTACAATCAAAGGACAAAACGTCATCGATAAAGCCTTAGGGAGGTTATTTAATTATCCAAAATGCTGTATAAATGCATTTGTGAAAAAGAAAAGTGAATACGAGTTGAAAAGCCAATTGGAAGCCGGCAGAAAGAAGTGCCCAGCACCGGAACCCAGCAAAAAAGTTTATAAAATTGAAGATTTCTCACAATTCGACAAATTTGGCCTATCTGAAGATTTTTTGCCATATTATAAATGTTCGGCTAAATGTGAGAAGTCTAAGAGGTTAACGACCGCAACCCAAGAATACATAAATATATCGGAAAGACTGCGTAAATAAATATAATGGCTTCTATGACAAGTTTGTAAGCCAGTAATTTTGATTTTGTTAGAACTTATTTTGTCTTCGTGCGTTGTTTAGAATATTTTATCTTTAACATTCCTATCGTAACTGTAAGACACAGTGTCGCCGCGTTGGCTGCGATAACCGGAAAGGAATTTATATAAAGGCCATAAATTAGCCACAGAAATACCCCAACAGACAGTATCATAAACATCGTCATAGACAGATCGCCAGTAGACTTTGTGCGTATTATTTTTAACAACTGCGGGACATACCCTACGGTAGTCAGCCCGCCCGCAAAAAGGCCAATCACAGTTACGAAGTCCATCAATATCTTGGCTTCTCTAAAGATATATAAAGCGGTTGGCTTCTAGTAATTGAACGATTGTCTTAGAAGTGCCATTGCAGATCCCTAGAATTAACGTCATTTGCCCCCCCGTTTTGATATAAATGTAAGTCTTGGAGAAAGTTCGGGCTAGCCAAAGAAAAATTGATAGAATTGATTCTAAACCGCAACGTGCAGATAACTCGATACCAACGTGCCTATAAAGAACGTCGCGCCGGAAGCCGCCAGGCTTAATATCACCGACTGTACCGCACGTTTTACCACGCTTTCATTTGTATTAACTGCGATAATCGCAGCAGTTATGACTATTGCACCTGAAGCTGCAATAACAGAAATCAATAAGTTAAGATAAACGGAATCGTGTATGGCACTGCCTATGAAAAAACTCAAAAGCGGTATGACCGCGCCAAGCATGTAGAAGATTCCGATGTAGGCTGCGTCCTTTATCGGCGCTGATGTCCTTGGACTAAGGACTGTTTTGTCTCTGTTCATCAGCCTGAAAAAAGGATTTGATTTTTCTTTTTCCAGTAACTTATAAAAGGGATCGCCTGCATTTTTTAGTTTTTTAATGAGATTATCCAAGTCTCTCGAGAGTGTTTTGTAGCTCTTATAAGTCTTGCCCAGATCTTTGGCCGCCCTTTCCCTTGCGGCTTCTAGCTCCAACTGCAAACGCATTGATTCCGAAATCGAAACGTCTTTTTCTGACCTCGACGAGAGATATGCGCCGACAGACATCGAAAGCGTGCCGGATATCCCTATTATAAGGCCGGCTAAAGCGGCGACTATGTTGCTCTTGTAGATGCCAACTATCCCTGCTACAGACGCCAAGACTTCTACAAGACCGTCATTCATCCCA
>DAHXLI010000045.1 GCA_027366075.1 Candidatus Parvarchaeota archaeon
GAAGTATTAATAACAGCTATTTCAAACCTGTCCGGGTGCAGTTTTATACCTCCCGTTTTCATAGCTTTTATTGCGACTTTTATCAATGCATCGACGTCCATGTCTCCCTTGTATCCCTCTTCCAAGCTCTTGTTTATGGCAGGAGAACCTTCTCCTATGGCCACAGCCTTATATTGGAAGAAGATTCCACTGGGCTCTAACATGAATAAAACCGGCTTTTCGTTTCTAAATCCTCCGAATAATATACTTACCCCATAAGGTCTTGCGCCCCCATATTGTGTGAAGGCCTGCATTTCGGAACTTATCTTCTTTATAAGAAGCAGCATATCCGCCGGTTCATTATAAGTGACACGGTGCTGCTGCGCCTCTAGCTGTGCCTTTTCTATAAGCGCGCGGCCATCGGCTATCATGCCGGATATGGCAGTTCCTATAGAGTCGTCGATTTTAAATATTTTTTCTATGCTTTCCGTGACTATCAATTTCTCTACTTCGGGAAACCTTTTATCGGCTACGAAAACAACGGAGTCCTTGCCAACTAAAGCCAATGCCGCAGAACCCTGCGAAACGGTCTTTCTGGCATACTCTACTTGTAAAAGTCTACCATCTGGGCTGAAGAGTGTGATTGCACGGTCATAACCCATTAAGTCACTTGGCATTTGTTCCATATCTGGTTTCCTCAACCTTTATCTTTTTTAGACTACCACTACTTTTTAAGGTAAGCACGTTTGATTTATAAAACTTACCAATCAGGGATAGTAAGAATATTACCTGATTTTTATAAGAGTTTTCTACGCTTATCACTCCTAAAACGCCGTCTGGCATACGCGAAAATAGCTCCTTTATTATTCTTACGTTAGCCTTTATGGAAATCAGAGGCTCCATTTTATTTAATGTAGAACGTAGCCTATTTTCAAATTCTTCGCTCGAGTCGACTCCGCTGATTTCAATCAGCAGGTACCTTTTTTTAGCACGCATATTCAGCCTTTATCAAACACACTTATTGCGTAAACTATCAAGAATGTTACCGCCACCGAAATCGCAGTAAGAAGGTATATGTTTACGTTTCCTCCAAACGCGCTGTCTATCCAGCTGTATAATATCGAAACCAGGCCGACGAAAAGGACGATGCCTACTATAGTCAACTCTATCACTCTTTCCCACTTCTGTCTTGCCATATGTATAAAACCATGTATTTTTGCCTATTTAATCCTTATTCGGACCAAATTTCATAAAACTCTTATTAGTCCTTAAATTCGCCAGTATACTTTTTGCCAAGATTCTTTGGAGCGAGGTTGAATATCATAGTCTTCATAACCGTCATTTCCTCTATGCTGTACCCCACGCCTTCCTTGCCCTGACCCGAATCCTTTATCCCGCCGAAAGGGAAATAAGCAGTACCGTGTGAAGGTGCGGCGTTTAGTGTGACATTACCAGCTTTAAGCGCTTTCATTACTTCCCAGGTCTTATAGAAATTCTCGGTGAAGACGCACGAATCAAGCCCGTAATTAGAATTATTCGCGACTTTTATCGCGTCTTCCGCGTCCTTTACTTTTATTACCGTTATAACAGGACCAAACGTTTCTTCGTTTGCTATCTCCGCATTTAGAGGCACATCAACTAGAAGCGTAGGCTCATAATAAGCGTCTTTGTATTTCCCCCCAGCAACAAGTTTGGCGCCTCTTTTAATCGCGTCTTGTACCATCTCGTCTATTCTCTTGGCCGCCTTTATGCTTATTACGGGTCCGACAGTTATCTCTTCGCCATCGAACGGGTTGCCGAATTTATAATCTTTAAGATGAGATTTTATCTGGATTACAAACTCGTTGTAGACTTTCTCTACCACAAGTATTCTGCTTACTGCGTCACATCTTTGGCCTGCAAGTTCTATAGAGCCCCTTACGCATTCCTTTGCAGCTAAATCTAGGTCGGCATCTTCTAGGACTACCGCCGCAGCCTTGCCGCCAAGTTCAAGGTGCGTCTTCTTTAGACCCGCGATGGAGGAGATATGTTTTCCGACGTTGGTGCTGCCGGTAAAACTTATCATGTTTATGTCGCTGCTTTTTATAAGTAGGTCCCCAACTTCTTCACCGCTACCAGTTACTACCTGTAAAGTGCCGCTAGGGAGGCCAGTTTTTCTGAATATTTCTGCGCACATTAAAAATGCCAGAGGATCTGCGCTTGGAGGCTTTATTACTACCGCGTTGCCCGCAAGTAACGCAGGCAAAACTTTTGCGATTGAAGTGTAAACTGGATAATTAAATGGTGAAATACCAAGAACTACGCCGATAGGTTCTCTGATAACCAGCGCGGCCTTTTGCGCGGTGTCGCTCGACCAGTCTCCAGGCATGTATTCCCCCATTATCTTTCTGGAGTCTTCCATTCCTAGTCGCATTCTTTCTAACGCCGCATTTATTTCTCCACCGGCGGTCCTGAACGCTTTGCCAGATTCCGTCATCAATACTTTCACTATCTCATCTTTGTGTTTAGCTAATTCTTGTCTTGCTTTATTTAGCAATTCAAGTCGATCTATCGCAGCCATGTCCCGTATCTTGCTTTTATTTAATGTTGCGGAATTCAAAGCCTTTTTTACTTGATCAGCAGACACGGTGCTTATTTGTGCTACAACCTTCTCGTCAATCGGACTTATTAAATCCGTAGTTTCTTTGGTATCGGTCCATTTGCCGTCTATTAAGACCTTAAATCTCGGTATATCTCCAATTTTATAAATCTCAGAAAAATATTCGCTTAATTCGAGTTTTGCCATTCTTATTTTAGGTAATTTGTTCTAATAAAACTTACCTATAATAATATATATTAATCGTTTCCTAGATTTAAAATGCAGAGAGATTTAGAGACGCTTTTGTTGGAAGTGCCGCATAGTCTGGGTCTTAATGGCATTCAAGTAAAGTACTCTGATATCAAGGATATTGACCTTGCAAAGAAAGGAATCTACCTAAAAGGTCATAGTTCTGTAACCGAAACAAGTGCCAAGGTCCTTAATGAATACAGGTCTTTGAGGCGATTATACAAAGTGAGCAGCAAATTCATGGCTATGCCTTATGCCTTAGTTTACGGAGGCGCCGATCTGGACGAAAACGTGCATGGATACTTAATGCAGCTAGTTTCAGGGAAGAATTTCATCGAGTACTTTACTGGAATATCAGAAGCGCTCACCCATAATCTGCCAAAAATGGCGGGAAAGTTATATTTTCAAGAAGCCGAAAAAATAAAAAATGGCCTGATCAAAGTTAAAAATCAACTCACTGAAGTAAAATCAGACCTTAAGCGTGCGAATGTAGAGCACGGAGACTTGCATTACGAAAATTTTTTTATAAATGATGAAAATGAGATTTTAATAATAGATCCGTTACCATTGACAAAACGTAAAGACTCAAAAAAGTTTAGAAAAGAATACGACATGGATTGCATAAGCGGGCATATCAAAGACATAGATAAACTCATAGAGAAAATCGATTCGGCTACAAGATTAAGAAAATTAGTAGGAACTAGTTTTGTTAATTCTACTTAGGTTATTATCATATCTTCCCAAGTTTTAGGTGCGGTGGTTAACACATCATATCCTTTTTTTGTAACTACAATGTCATCCTCGATACGTACGCCACCAAAACCAGGTATGTATACGCCTGGCTCCACCGTCAAAACCATGCCCTCTTCCAATGGGAACTCTCCATAAGGATTAAGCGTTGTGCTATCATGCACGTCTAAGCCAAGCGAATGGCCCACGTTGTGTGTAAATAAACCATGGTATCCGTTTTTGTCTATGACGTTTACGGCCGCCTTGTAAACGTCAAGTCCGACCGCTCCCGCCTTTATAATCCCCAATGAAGCCTTTTGCGCTTCGAATACGGTATTATAGATTTTCTTTTTCTTTCCATCCGCGTTTCCCATCACGAACGTTCTTGTGGTGTCTGAGCAGTATCTTTTATACCGTGCACCATAATCGCAGACTATAAGGTCGCCCTTTAGTATCTTATCCTTCCGCGGTACGTAATGCGGTTCCGCGCCATTTTTACCGCTCGCAAATATGGTTTCAAAAGACGCGCCGCTTGCGCCAAGTTTCATCATGTTATAATCCACAAGCGCAGCCATCTCTGTTTCTTTTAAGCCTTCCTTTATCGCCGTTTTTATCGGATAAAAAGAGGCACTCGCTATTTCTGCGGCTTTTTTGATTAATTTTAGCTCTACTTCGTCTTTTATAATTCTGGCACGTTCTATCGAATTACCAATGTCTATAATCTTTGAATCCTTCAGCGCATCGCAGAGCCAAAGATAGTTTTTTGCTGTCAGTCCGCTATAATTTACGCCTATCTTTTTATGATTTTTTAGCAATCGTAATAATGAACTCTTAAAGTCTCCATGTGCCTTTTTATCAACTACTATTACTTTTAGACCAGTTTTTCTTGCACTTTCAGCTTCTAGAGTACCGGTTATAATCGTCACATCTCCATTTGCCGATGCTACTGCAAAAGAATCTTCGAATATTCCACTAGTAACTCCGGTAAGATAGAAAAACGTAGAATCTATGTGCGGGCTAACATCGTTATTTATTATTATGTGCGAAACTTCTTTGTCCCCAATTTTCTCAAAAATCTTTTCTACGCGCTCGTTTAACAGGCTATTCATGTTTATACCATGAATCCACGGAATAAAAATTATATTATGAGCATACCTTCAACAAATCTGCCCCCGACCGGATTTGAACCGGCGTCTTCGCCTTCGCGGGGCAATGTTCTGTCCAAGCTAGACTACGGGAGCATATCAAAAGATATACGATAAAAGATTAATACATTAAGTTAAGGTTAATTAGCGCTAATACATCCCAATTGCTTTCTTTTCTGCTAATATCGCAGCAATCCGTTTTTCTAATGTCGGATGCGTAGAAAAAAGGTTAAATAAGGCGCTCCCATTGAGATTATTTACTATGAACAGTGAGGAGTATGCGGCACCCTGGCCGTTCTGCCCCATTCCAGGGGAAGGTCTTGGCACCCCCATACCGAAAGGGCCTCTTTTTGTGTTGCCATTTATGGGTTTGCTTATTTTTTGCAGCGAGGAGATAAGCTGGTCAGGTTTTCTTACAAGTCTTACGCTTCCGATGTCTGCGTATAGTTCTCTGGATCGAGAGATACCTAATCTGACAAATGTCGCGCCCAATGGTATGAGTATAGCGGATACTAAGAGTAGAATGGTCGTATTACTGTTCCTATTGTTTATTCCTCCAAAAAGCTCGGAAAATAGTATTATGTTGCCGATATAAGATATTACCGTCGCCATAGTAGCAGCTACGGACGAAACGAGTATGTCTCGGTGTGTTATGTGGTTTATTTCATGGCCTAAGACCGCCTCCATTTCATCGTCATTTAGCATCGCAAGGATACTTCCGGTCGCGACAACGACCGCGTGGTTCTGGTCCCTGCCCGTAGCAAATGCATTTGGGGAAGGCGAATTCATTATTCCTACTCTCGGCATAGGTAACCCGGCCATATCTGCCACCTTTTTTACAAGGTCGTAGAATCTGGGATTGTCTCCTCTTTCTATAAGCTTAGTCCTAGTCATCTTTATCGCGAGATAATCGCTTTTGTAATATGAGAATACGTTAAGCCCTATCGCCAAAATAAAGAACAGGGACATTATTACCAGAAGGTCGCCTACGAGATACCCCACTATAGCGCCAAATCCCACCAGTATAAGCGCTAAGATACCGAATAGCAATATTATGGTTGCTGAAGACATATCTTGATTATTTAGGTTATTCCTAATATAAAAGTTTTAAAACTACTTTCTTTTTAATAAAAGTTCTATAGATCTCTTGTAATTTTTTAGGTTATATCCGAAAGCCTCCGCAAATGCTATCAGCTGAGTGGGGGATTTTATTTCGTCTTTGTCCTTTGCGTAAGAAACATAAAGCGCGGGCACGCTATAGTCATTGCATAGTTTGCCGTTTATTAGGAAGTTCTTGTACGTACGAAAAAAGTCGCTAGATTCTATCAACGACGAGAACTTGAATATCACGAACATCTGGTTTTCCTTTAGTTTTGAACACAGCCCTTTACTCAAAAATAGCCCATTTTTATCCAGATTCGTAACGGCATCCGCTTTTCCTTTTTGTATAATAAAATCGTAGTCCTTTCCATCGTAGAGTTTTAGTTCGAACGGAAGCTTATCGTCTACATCGGTTATCGAACCACGCTCTATAAAGAACACACTATCAAAGCCAAGTTTTTTGAGCGAGTCAACGAGACCCCCGTCATTTTTCTGCAGCAAATCGACGTACATATAAGTTAAAGCGGATAAAAGCTTATATATAAATAAGCTAAGAAGGTATAATAAATACGTAATATGGCAGAGCGAAATAATCCAGTTGCTGATGCAAGGCTTTTTAAAAACGTTTATGTCTGTAGGAATTGCAATGCGAAGATAAGAATATCTAACCCAAAGCTCCTTAGACCTATACAAGTAAGATGTAGACGCTGTGGCGGGCAGGTTCTTAGGCCAAAGCATAAAGAATTGAGAAAATTGAAGGTCTAGGCGAGCATGTCACTTGCAGCTTTCCTTTACGCAAACGAAAATAATCTCCTTGCATTAGCGGTCTTTGCGATAGTCATTCTCTTCGTTCTGTGGAACAGGAAAAAGTTCGCAGTAGAAGGTAAAATAATCTTCATTTACAGGACTAAACTCGGCTTGAAAATAATGCAGAAGCTGTCAAAATATAAGCGTATTATAAATATTTATGCGATAATCGGAGTAATAGCCGCAGTCGCTTCTATAGTGTTCATGCTGTACCTTCTTGTTCCGTATCTTAATCTAATGATCTCCCACCCAAGCTCTACGCCAGCGGGTTTAGAACTGGTATTACCTGTCTCGGGAGTACCAGGCATAGTAGGCGTACCGATATTTTATTGGCTTATCGCACTGATAGTAGTAGTTGCTCTACACGAAGGATCGCACGGAATAGTGGCGTTGTCGAAGAAAATAAAACTAAAATCGTCCGGCTTTGGCTTTTTCCTTGCGTTTCTTCCGCTGGCTTTTGTAGAGCCCAATCAGAAACAGTTTGACAAAGCAAGCAGATTCGATAGGCTTAAAGTTCTTGCTGCAGGATCTTTTACAAATATAATATTGGGCGTTTTATTTCTTATAGTTTATATCCTGCTTTCCAATTACATAGTCGCGATACATGCAGTATCATTCGCACCTTTGGCCCTTCAGATAGTAGGAGTAGTTCCTGGTGGGCCCGCAGCAAACGCGAATCTAACGGTAAATACCACCATAACACAGATAAACGGGCAACAGTTTTCTACTCCACAGCAGGCGGAATCTGAGCTCAGCGTAATCCCCGGTCAATATGTAAATTTAACCGCCTCTTCTGGTGCGACATATCCTATAAAGACAACCTACAACGCTTCAATAAACACCACAAACCACAGTTACATAGGCATTTATGGAGAATTTGTGGAAACTGGTTCAAGTCAATTTCTCATAGCGCCGATTTCTCAAAACGCGTCTCCCAACAATAACATACCCTCGCAAACCCTCTACTGGTTTGACGGGCTTTTCTTGTGGATAGCGTTCATATCGCTAGGTTTGGGGTTGGCTAACTTCTTGCCGATATTCTATATCACAGACGGATGTAAGATAATAAATGAGCTGTTAGGGTATTTCATAAGAGACAAAAAATTACTTTGGAAGACCACAAACGCATTTATAATCTTCTTTTCGGTCCTCTTTATATTCCTTACGCCGCTTGGGACCTTGCTTTTCTCACACATATAACTAATTTATATGATAAGCCATACACTGTATTGGTATGCCTAAGAAAATGAAAGCGAAAAAGCATATAGTAAGGAAAAAGAAAGTTTCTAAGAACAGAAAGAAGGAACCCGCCATTAAACAGCCAAAACCGCAGAAAGTCATAATAAATATAAATAAGCTGCTTTCGTTGGAAGAAGCTATAAAATACGTTGTAGACCTTAGTGGGGAAAAAGGTCTCGAAGTTTTCAAATATCTTATAGCGCGCGGCCCGATGGAGGAAAACGCTTTAGCCAAGAAGCTTAAGTTTGAAAAGGCAAATGCGATAAGAAAATTCTTATATAAACTTTACACTAAAAACCTAGTTTCGTATACGAAGAAAAAGAAGGGCGCAAAAGCTTGGTATACGTATTATTGGAAAGCAAGTCCAGAGCGGCTGGTTTTTCTCATACAAAAAGAATATGAAGATGAGATAAAACAGGCTAAAAAATCGATAGACCTCAATAAAGCCAACGATTTCTACATATGCGAAACCTGCAATAGGCAGTACGAACTAAAGCAGGCATTAGAAAACGATTTTCGCTGCGCAAACTGCAACGGCGTACTGAAACACATGGAAACATCACAAGTGGTCGGAGAAAAAGAGAATAGGATATTTTTCTTAAATGAAAAGATAAGGAAGCTTTCCGAAATATTCAAGATAAAATGAATTATCCTACGTCTAAAAGTTCACAGCTGTTTGTTACGTAAATCGTCGTCGTGTTGCCGCATATTGATGCGTTTACGTTCTGCGATATCGCGCAGGAGTATCCGTAGCTTATATCCTTTGCCGCGCAATAGTTCGAGTATGTAGCCCCGTTTGCTGTTAGATTCTGGCACTTTAGTTCGCACAAGCCCACCGAAACCGTACGGTGGTTCTCCCCAGCGTTTGTGTAGAATAAAGCGGCGGCCACGACAAGTAAAACAAGTATTATCAGTACTATCGCATTTGCTTTGTCCATTAGTATCTTAGTTACTTTAGCTATAAATATTGTGGCAGTTTTATTCGTTTTAATGCATTTATACCCATGGGTTTATTAAAAATATATGCAGCGCAGAGCGTCCGTAATAGTTTTAAAAGATAATTTGGTTCTATTAGTCAAATTAAAGGAACAGGACAGGCTTCTTCCCAGAGCAACTTGGGTCTTTCCTTTTTTAAACCTGCTAGACGAAAGCAGCCCCAGGAAGGAGATAAACGATTTTTTGAACAGTATAAAAATAAGCTATAAGTTATCCGACAAAGTCTTCAAATATAGCCCAAGCGAGAATCCAAAACTCATCTATTTTGTTTATGTAGCAGATTATGTGAAAGGCGAGCCAGACACGGCGCGTTTCTTCCAGTCTTACAAATGGGTCCCTATAAAAGATATAGTCGCCTATTCTACATCCTTTATGGACGGTCACGTATCAAAATACCTCAGCGAAGTCGCGGAAAAACTAGAAAAATTCGGCAACTGAGAATTAAAGTTTCAGCCGTATACGTCATTCTTATTCGGCTCTTCCTTTTTGTTGAGTTTCTTGAGCATATCATCTATTTTTGCGAGCGTTTGCTTGTACTCTGATACGAGCTCCTTAGTATCAACGTGGATCCCTATAGGGGAGAGTGCAGTTATCAGCGTGGCCGCGGCAAGGCCGTCTGGGATCTCCGAATGCGTTTCGGCCATCAAAAGTGTTACTGGAATATTTTCACTCTTTGCTTTTAGAGTTAATTCCGCGTTTAAACCTATTATCGCGCCGTCTTCAAGTTTTTTCGCGTTTGCAGGCTGAAATCCATCCTTGGTGCAGACATAATACAGGTCGCTTACATCCTTGCCCTGGTCTATCGCAAGACCGTCAAGACAGATTATGCCTTTGAATTTGTATTTTTTGTAGATTTCCAGTATTTGCGTTATAAGCGCGTCTACCGCATCTGGCCCCAAAGGGAATTGAGAGTTTATAAAAATAGAATTTTCTGCCTGTAATATCCTTACGGGAAAACTTATCTCGCCGCGGTCTATCACGGCTACTGGCGTTTCAATATCCAAGTCTATATAACCGATATCTTTTATCGCGCCTTTTTCTTCGAGGTATCTGCTCGCCAATATCGATGTGTACCCTACGGTCTGGAAAGCGGTAATTATGTATCCTCCCGCATTAGGAGCTTTTTTAAAATAGAACTTGGCCATATGAAGACTTGTCTTACTTATTATAAATGCTTTATGTCCCGTTCCCGGTTTGCTAGAAAATGGCAGGCACGATGTATATGAAATTAATTATAGTCATTGCGACCGCTATAATAAAGAAAGTGATCCAGATCTTTTTGTTCCAATTAATCACTTTGTACCCGTCTAGAGGGTTTATTGGGATTAAATTAAACGCCGCCAGGTAGAAGTTGATGTACGAGCCCAAGCCCGTCACCAGCAAGCCAAATACCATCAGGTATGAATGGACGGCGCTGAAAAATAGATTAAGAAGTAAAAATAAACCCAAAAAGATAAATCCAAATATTATGTTTATTCTCGGTCCGGCAAGGGAGATAATACCATACCGCTCCCTGAACCCCTTCGGATCAAGATACGGTTCTCTAGGGTCGGGTTCAAAATAGGTCGCCCCCGGTGCGGCAAATATAAAACCTATTAACGCGGTTATTATTGCTAGAAGGATACCCCAGACCCATATCCTGAACTCTGCATGGTAGCGGTATCTTTGTGCAGTAAATTTATGCATTAGTTCGTGCATTATGAATCCGCATCCAAGAACTATCGCAGAGGCCACGAAAACTAGTATAAATCCGCCGCTCATAACCGCACCACCATCAAGGACATAAGCGAAGGCAAGCGAAAGCACTATCCAAGCTATCAATATATTCTCTACTTCGACCAGTGTGAATCTTCTAGCGAAACTCTTAAAGGGGTGGCTAAAAGCAGACCACTTTTTCCTTGCAATCTTTACTTTTGACATATACCTAATCTAATCATCTCGTTGTATATATTAAGTAATTCGTCGGTCTCGAATAAAAAAACCTTCTCTTTTGTAATAGAATCATCAAGGCTTTCGAGCCTTTCTTTTAATTCGCTTTTGGCATGTATCGCCATTTTTTCCCGGCTATCAAGTACAGCGGAATAAAGGTTTTTCTTTTTGTGCTGAAATATTGCCCGGCAGAAGTCTAAGAATCCTTCGTCTATGTCTATATGCTTAGGCGTAAGTTTTATCACCACCGAATCTACCGATGGCATCGGTCTAAAACATCCTTTGTTTACGTTTGTTATCTTCTCTATTTTGCAGGTATATTGGCAAAACACAGAAAGCATAGAGTAATCCCTTATCCCTGGTATAGAGAGCATCCTCTCCCCGAATTCTCTTTGGTACATTAAAATGGCAAAAGAAGAAGGCTTATCATTAAGAAAATATACTATCTTTGTAGTTACAGGCGACGATATAGTGTATGGAAGGTTTGACACTATCCTAGTCACGTCTTTAGGGAACGCGATTTCTAGCGCGTCGGCATTTATGAATTCTACATTGTTAGCGTCTTTTAATGCGACCTTGGAGGCATCCAATAAATTCAAATCTATCTCCACAGCATAGACCTTTGCGGCTTTTTTTGCTATGTGTTTTGTAAGTCTTCCATCTCCACTGCCTATTTCAAGCACTACGTCATTCTTGCTTAACTCTGCGGATGCGATTATCTTATCCATCACGTTTACGTCTCTAAGAAAAATTTGGGTGTTCCTCATACTATTATCTTTAATATCTGTTCGTTCTTCACCGGTTCGTCGTTTTTTACCTTTAAGCCGGTTCTGCAGTCTATCGCGCCCTTATAATTTTTTGCTATATCAGAATGTATGATCTCGGCTACGTCTTGTGGAGTGGCATTTGGTCCGACTATGTAAGAATCTGGCAAGATGCGGCCCCTGCTGTCAGATAGTTTCTTTTCGTCTTCTACCGTGAAAACGACTTTATTTTTCATAAGTCCAAAAACAAGTTCGTTTAGCGCTTGCTGTACACCGGTGTTGCCATATTTTTTTATTATCTGATTTAGTATATCCACAGCTTTAATCTGGTCTTTATTTAATTCTTTCTTTATCTTAATGGAGTTTTCGGAGTAGTCTATAAAGCCATGTTTGTTAGCCTCTTTAAGCGTAAGTTCAGCCGCCGCCGAGCAGGAGATAATAGAATACTTGAAATTTGATCTTAAATCGGCTAGCCGTTCCTTTAAGTTTTCCGTCGCGTCCATCTTATTCGCTGCAATCACCATAGGCTTATCTTTCGATAAAACGTAATCGCTTATAAGCCCGGCTGAGGCTTCATCAAGAGTTTTTACGTTCATGGCTTTTACTGCTTCTTTTACCGTGCTAAATTTAAACTTAAGACCGGATAGCGCTTTATAAACAGCTTCTGATATGTCTTCGGTGCCACGTAACCGTATTCTTAATATTATTGATTTTATCCAAGACTCTAGCTCCTTCTTTACCATCTCTAAGTCTTTTTTTGGGTCATAGTTAGCCGTTGGATTCCCTGCGCCGTCGGTTTTACCTGATATATCTATTACTTGGATTAATCCATCGGCTTCCATTGCATCGCTAAGAAATTTGTTCCCTAGACCTCTGCCTTTGTTTGCGCCTTCTATTAGACCGGCTACATCTATTATCTCAAGTGGTACGAACCTAATACCATTTACGCAAGGAGAATTGTGCGGCGTACATTTGGTATTAAATTCCTTTTCTGGGCATTTTATGGTAACGTATCCAATGCCTTTGTTGGGTTCTATAGTTGTAAATGGCCGGTCTTCTATTTGCACGTCTTCTAGTGTTAATGATTTAAAGAAGGTGCTTTTTCCTACGTTAGTTCTGCCTATTATACCAACTTTCATAGTAATATAATCAAAGAAATTACAAGCGTAAAAACGAGGAATTCAACCGCGTAACCGACAATCTTAACAAGATCCGATTTTATTGCGGTATAAAACGCGGATAGAACCAAGTTTATTATTACTATAATCGCGGCGATAGTAACGTAGAATTGGCTGTTTAGATATACTAAGAAGATTATAATAAAACCTTCTAAAAGTACAGAATAGATATTTAAAACTCGATCAAGTCCGAATTTTTCAGAGACTTTATCTATCTCCGACTCTGTGTATGTCCCTATCAAGTAGCCGACTGGAAATGAAGCCGAAACTAACAATAATAAGAGGATATTAGACATTATGCTTAGCATGAAACTTAATGAAAATACATTAATAAATACCTAAGGGCTAAGAAGATAATCCTCTATGGATAAATCTAAGAAAAAGACTTTAGAGATTCGGGCGGAGCAGTCTTTAGTCGCATCAAATAGCCTATATTATTTTTTTAGGTTTTTATCAAAGTCATTCATAGCGTTCATAGTAAGTATATTCCTTGTAAGGTTTCTTGGCGCCATAGGCTATGGTATATATACAATAGTGACGATTTATTGGACACTATTTCTAACTTTTGCAGCGCTTGGGCTTGGAAGCGCAGTACAATATGGAATTGCGAAGTATAGGGCTAACAATAAATTAGGGATGCTAACCTGGCTGGTTAAACATTACCTAAAGATACTTACCATAAGTTCGATCATAGGCTCTATAGCGATGTTCCTCTTGGCAGGGCCAATTGCTACGGTTTATAGAGTACCAGAGATGCAGGGGCTTATACAGATTTTGGCGCTAGGGTTAGTTTTCTTTGCTATAACGGAAAGTTACGCGGCGAATGTTTATATAGGCTACCAGAAAATGAAATACACTTTTGTTTCGGGGGTAGTTTTTGATGCATTGAGGCTTGTACAAGGTGCGATAGTAGTTTTTGGTTTTGGGCTTTTAGGAGTTATAGCGTTTTACGACGTAATATACATAATCGTAGCAATGATATCCCTGTACTTTGTTTACAGACTATTGCGTAAAAATAAGACTCAAAAAGAGATCAGAGTCCCTAAAGAGGAATTAAGCGCGCTTCACAGATATAACTGGTTCTCTTATGGAGGAAATTTGATAGCATACTTTTATGGCGCTGCAATAAGCCTTCTTTTAGGCGTATTCGCTCCAAACCTGTCCTCAGTTTCATTTTTCACGGTCGGATGGAACCTTGCAGCTTTAATAGCGATGCCGGCAGGCGCACTAAGCTCGGCATTTTTTTCTACGAATACAAAATATTTTGTAAAGAAGCAGTTCGATAAATTTTATGAGTTTATGAATCTTATACTAAGGTATGTCTCGATGTTAACTATACCCTTGGCGGTCGGCGGGATTATCGCAGCGGGGCCGCTAATTTCTTACTTTTATCGCTCGTCATTATCAGGCGCGGAGATACCATTGATTATAGCTATCATAGCTACGTTTATAACGGCTTTATTTAACCCGTGGACAAACTTCTTAAGTGCTATAGGAAAACAAAAATACTTTTTATATTCTAGCGTGATTGGCGCAGTTATAGGCATTATTAGTACACTGGTTTTAGTGCCAATTTTATTAGCTGTCGGAGCAGCTTTGGTTGTATTACTTTCAAGCACGGCAATCCTCGCAACGAATCTTTATTTCGCATCAAAATATATAAAGATAACCATGCCTTATTTTGTGATGTTAAAAGTTACCTTGGCGTCTCTCCTGATGGCAGGGATTATATACCCACTTGAAAAAGTAGTTTCTTTGTTTCTTCTTCCATTTGTTCTTATAGGCGGTTTCCTTACATATATCCTTGTGATATACGCAATGAAAGTATTGACAAAGAACGATATAAACTTCTTCTTAAAATTAAGTAGACTAGACAAGTTTTTACGCCTTAAGACATAAAACGCTTTAATATAATCGAAATAAAAGA
Source organism: Candidatus Parvarchaeota archaeon (assembly GCA_027366075.1). GTDB lineage: Archaea > Nanobdellota > Nanobdellia > Parvarchaeales > Parvarchaeaceae > Parvarchaeum. The sequence continues at coordinate 14,622 of DAHXLI010000045.1, forward strand.
ATGATATGCACCTAAATGCAAAAGCAATCGAATTAGATTTTGACGAAAAAACAAAAAAATTATACGCAGACAGAATAGAAATTCCTTCGTCTATAAGAAAACTTTCAGATATGAAAGACGTAATTTTTAATCAGAATTTTATAAATAACAAAAATAAGGACGATGGCTTATACTATATGTTTAGGGCGGCTGGCCAGAATAAGAACGATACAATTTTTGAAGCCCACGATATGCGATATGATGTTACGGTAATGATGAATTATGATCTTGGCGGAGAATTAAACAAGACTTTTGGGCACTATCATCCAATCTGCAAGGGCGATCTAGCATACCCAGAGCTTTATGAAGTGATATTTGGAGAAGTGATCTACATAATGCAGAAAAGAGTTGAAAATGGCGGTTATGACGTAAAGTTGGTGCATGCGAAAGCCGGCGACAAGGTTATAATGGAACCCAACTATGGCCACATCTCAATAAACATCGGCAGAGAATTATTAGTCGAAGCCAACCTAGTTAATTCTAAATTTGAATCAGATTATAAACCTATGAAGGAAATGCGCGGTGGGGCGGTCTATCTAACCGATAAAAAGACGGTCGTCCTAAATCAAAACTATAAGAATGTATCAATAACTCACATGGAAGCGCCAAAAGTTGACTTTTTAGACCAAAATAGAAGCATTTATGACGAATATGTATCCCACCCGGAACACTTTAGGTTCTTAAACAACCCAGATTTTCTTTTATGGAAGCACGATGAATGGGAATTGTCTAGTCAGCATTTTTGAATTTGGTAACAAGAAAGATTTAAAAGCACCAACATTTTCTTTATACTATTAAATCGCTTATGGCTGGGGATAACGAAGTAAAGAAGATTGAATCTGAAACTGAACACGCTGAAAAAAGAGTAGAAAAAGAAATTGAAAGCGAAAATGTCAGATTAAGAAAAGAGCTCGAAGACCTAAAAAAACAGCAGGTTAAGCTGGAAAAATTGAAGGCAGACAGTTATAAATTACAACAATTTGACCCAGCCAAGAAGGAAAGAATAACAGAAGTCGAAATACAAATTAATTTTGATTCTACCAAAAAAGTTTTAAAGACCTTATATAACATATTTATCCAAAAGAGGATTTTGTTTTATATCTTACTTATTCTCGCAATATTGATAGGAGTCGTTATACGCTCTGCAAGTCTGCCAGCGTTAGGCGCATCGCCCCTGATAGGTAACGGTTATCTAAATATGGGTGGATCATTAACCGGGTTGGACCCGTACACGTTTTATATCCAGATGAACACTATAATACACACCGGTACCGTGCCAATAATAAGCCATATACAGTACTTGCCAATAGGTGCGGTTACTAGAGGCGATCCACTGCTGATCTCATTCTTCGGCGCCTTTATGTTTAGAATTTTGCAACCGATATTTCCCGCCGCGACTTCTATGACGTGGTTCATGATTTATCCCGTAATAGCCGCAGCCTTAGCTACAGTTATACTATTTTTTATATGTCTAGAATTATTTGACAATTACTGGATAGCCGCATTAAGCGGATTCATGATGCCTGTATTCTTGACGCTGTTAAATAGGACAACAGCAGGTTTCTCCACTAAAGATGCGATGGGTTTCTTGATGATCTTGTTGGCAGTCTACTTTTTGGTAAAGGCGCTTAAATCAAAAGATACGAGATCAAAAGTACTTTATGGGTTTATGGTTGCTCTTGCTACCGCTTTAACAGCCGATTCAAGCGGGTTTTCGAAATTTCTCTTCTTTTTGGTACCCTTAGTGTATATAATAATGATATTATTTAATTATGCTAAGAAAGGAGACCTTTACGCCTTTTTACCTTTTGGACTTTTTATTCCGATTGAGGCGAGTTTTGTTACCTTAAGTCCGAGTATATTAATCGCCGGTCCACAGTATTACGCGATTTATCTTTGTTACGTTATGGTCCTGTTTAAGTTACTCATCTATGATAGGTACGGTAACAGACTGAAAATTCCATTAATTAATATGGGGGCTTCGATTGCGATTTATAGCACTTTTATACTCGTCGCTCTTTTAGCCGCAGTCGGTAAGCTCTCTAGTGTTTTATCGTATCTTTTATCCGAAATCCAAGCCCCACTTGGTATAAGCGCGGCAAATCCCGTAACGCAGACTATCGCAGAGTATGGTCAAACTACGCTATTGAGTAGAATATCGGATGCAGGGGGTATGGTTGGTACCGGGACAAACGCTATAAGCATAAATTTCGTGATTCTTGTCGCGGGAGGAGTATTCCTTCTTTATTATTTCCTTAAAGGCTTCAAACACTGGTACCTTTCTTTCTTAGCCATTCTTCCATTTTTCTTGCTTATTTTCGGTGGGCAATACGGAACACAAGGTTATGGCCCGACATCGGTGCTTTTAGTTTTCATTTTCGCCGCGTTTATTCCTTTAGTTTGGTTTGGTTTTAATAGAAAAGACCCCAACGCTAAACGCGCGCTAACTTCAATTGTTTTTATGACGCTGGTTTCTCTTATACTATTGGTCTCTCTTTTCTTAGCCGAGCAAACTACAACTTATTATGAATATGGTATTTTTGGCATAATTGCCGTGCTGCTTCTAGCGTTCTTTTTCGATAGATTAGATGAAAAGGCGTCGCACAAAGCAGTCTACATAGTGGCATTTATATTTTATATCTTAGCTACGCTCTTTGCAAATTTACAAAATCAGCTTCTTGAACCAGTAGGGTTTATAGGGGTAATAGTTCTGCCGTTTGCTGCAATTTTAATAGTCACTTTTGTCGTAAAATATGTTAATGAGCTTTTGAGGTCTTCTAAGAAAGCAGCATTTGTAACGAGCGTGATAATCATAATAATCGCTATAGTCTTTCTCGTAGTCGATCTAAATAACAGCTTACAATTTTCATATCTGGCTTCTCAGGGAAGCGGAAGCGGGTTGGCGTTGTGGGGGCCGACAATGTTGTGGATAAACTACAATACACCGGTTAACACTTCGATAATTTCTTGGTGGGATTATGGTTACTGGGAAGAAGCAATCGCGAATAGAACCGCTGTTGCCGACGGGAGTAATGCGTATGGATACCAATCTATGATAGCCGATTACTTTTTTGAGGCTACTTCACCTTATCAATATGCTACATATCTTAATTATATTCATAACCCGACCTATGCGGTCATAAGCGGTAGCGAAGTAGAGAAATTTTCAGCAATTTCTACAATAGCTTTAAATCTGACTGAATTTACTCCGATGTCCGAGGATCAGCCATCGGCGAACTCTAATAATCTGGGCAATGAGGGCTATAAATACCTCGCCCTGTTTGGTGGAAGCAGTAGCGCGGGTTTAGGCCCTGTAGAATCTAATATGATTATAAATGGGATCCCATGGAACTCTTCGGTTACGCTTTTAGTGGAAGTTTTAATACCTTATAATTATACGAATTCATCTTTTGTGCAGAGCCCAACCGCTTATGGGATATTATACAATGAATTGACCACACAGGTTTCAAATCCGCTCCCAATAGAAAACTTTTGTACATTTGGGGTAGGGTGTAATGAAACTTCAACTAACTCAAGCGCAATACCGGGGGGGGGTTATGATCCTTAATGACACCAGCAATGTAAATTTGAATATAGGTGGTCATAATACAACCGGCGGATATGAGGTTGCACCAATAAATCCTCAACAATATGGGAACGGGCCTGGGATACTTTACATGCCAGAAAAAGCATTAGATACGCTATTTACAAAGCTTTATCTTTTAAATGAAAAGGTACCGGGCTTTACAGAAATATTCACCGATGGACTACCACAAGATACATTATTAAGTATAGATAATCAAGTCTTGACGAACATAAACGTATATAGAATAAACTATACCGTTTTAAGCCAATATAATCTATTAAATCAGACCACTCTTAAGCTCTTGAATCAAACTGACATATTATTAAATCAAACTCAAAAATGCTCTTTATCGACTTCAGCAATTAACTATTGTGCCAATCTTAGCTATTTACCTGCAGTATTCAGCGCTAATAATAAGTTCCTTGTTACTACGCCTATAACTACAAGTACAACTTCTTAAAATATGAAAATCATAATATCCGGATTAACCGCTTCTGGTAAATCAACTCTGGCTAGAGGGATTAGCGAAGAGCTTAATCTAAAATACTTTTCTGCAAGTTCAAAGTTACGCGAGATAATGCCTCCGAGAGACTTTGAATTTTGGGAATCGCAGAAAGGACTTGATGTAGTCAAGTTTAGGCTCAAGAATTTGAAATATGACCGACTACTGGATGATTATATACTAAAATATGTTAAAGAGCACGATAATCTCGTCTTAGATAGTTGGGTCGCTTCTTGGAAGATAAACGACGAAAAAACCATCAAAATATACCTTAAAGTCGATTTAGAAACCAGGGCGTGGAGAGTGTCGCAGCGCGGCAACATGGGCTATGGCGAAGCTCTTAAATTTATGAAAGAAAAAGACCGACTTTCCGCAAAAATATATTACACTTTATACAAGATAAAAATAGCGGAGGACATGTTACCTTTTGACTTAGTGATTAATTCTGCGGCGTTATCTGTCGAGAGCCTTAAAAAGGTATGTTTAGAATACATAGTTAAACGGATGAAAAAGTGGAAATGATTATTAAGATACTTTAATGCGCGGATACTACTATTACGATGAGGCTACCGTTGGATGATATTAAAAAAGAGATTATAAACGTATCAGACGAAAGTACCGACGCCGCTTATGGCTGTTACCCAGAAAAACGTGACCTTCTCAGAAGATTAGATTTTGGTCTGATACTGTTGGATAAACCACCAAAAACTAGATCAAAAACCGCGGCAGTAATCGCTAAAAATATACTCTCTAAATTAGGGATCTATAAAGTAGGATATTCCGGCACGCTAGATCCGGATGTAACTGGCCTATTGCCATTAGCCACAAATTCTGCCAATAAAGTGATATCCATTCTCCTTCTAGGCGGTAAGGAATACATCGGGCTAATGCACATGCATAGTGAAGTCAGTAGGGAAAAGTTATCGAAGATATTTGAAGCTTTCACCGGTAAAATAATGCAGCTCCCTCCCGTTAGATCAAGCGTCAAAAGGCAGTATAGAGAACGAGAGGTTTATTATCTGGATATACTAGAAGTCGAAGGAAAAGACGTGTTATTCAAGACGGGGGTACAATCCGGGACCTACATCCGAAAACTTGTACACGATATGGGGGAGAAATTGGGCGTAGGCGCGCACATGTCAGAGTTACGAAGGACAAAAGTATCTAATTTAACAGAGAAAGACCACTTAGTCACTCTACAGGACCTCGATGATGCGATGTACTATAAAGAAAAAGAAAATGATGACAGGTTCTTATCGTATTGTATACAGAACATAGAGTCTTCCATAGATTTTTTACCAAAAGTTTATATTTCCGACAGCGCGGTCGATACCGTTTGTCACGGTTCCCCCCTTGCTGTCCCGGGCCTGGTAAAAATGAATAAATTTGATTCTGGAAAGACGGTGTTCCTTTCGACTCTCAAAGGCGAATTAATCGGGCTTGGAAACTCAGTTTTATCGTCGCAGGACATAATCGAAGGCAAGAAGGGTATAGCAATAAAAACAGATAGCATTGTAATGAAACCGGGGACTTATCCTAAATATACAAGAAAAGAGTTATAAGCATTATATTCAATCACTTAAAAACGGGGTGGTGATCTAACTTGGTATGATGCGGGCTTCGGGGGTCCGTTGTTCTGGGTTCAAATCCCAGCTACCCCAATT
>DAHXLI010000020.1 GCA_027366075.1 Candidatus Parvarchaeota archaeon
TGAATCGCCCAGGGATATTATTAGCCCCTCATTAGCAAAGCATGCCGCTTGGACGCTGCCTAATCCTGCGAAGCCAGTGACTGTTGTGCCTGCCGACGAAGACGGGGAGAATATGCCTAAGGAATATAAAACGCCCGCAACTATCACGATGATCAGTATGGCCCAGCCGTAGGTCATCATGTACTCCAATGCCGATTGGGACCTGCTCCCTTTTACGCTCCTTGGGACGCGCGGTATCATATAAAAAGGTGTGTGCGTGTAGATATATATCTGACTATGTCTTACTTCGCGGACCGGGATTTAGTTGATGTAAAAGGCGTTAAGACTCTGCTAGCGTATCGCCCAGGACATCAATCCTATGCAGGAGGAGGGATTCGAACCCTCGAAGACCTGAATCATAAGGTCCTAAGCCTTACGCGTTTGACCGCTTCGCTACCCCTGCTTTTGCTTCTTTTTTATTTCTACGACATCTCCGATTGATAAACCCTTGTTTTTGGTGATTTTTCTGAATAGTTTTGGTGAGACCTCGAGAAGAGAGATCTTCAAGGCCTTCTCTAATTTAAAAGTCAGCTCTTCGGAAGGGATTATTTTGCCATCCAATACTTTTTTAAGTTCATATTTTGAGGTGCTTGTCTGGCTAGAAAGCTGCTCAAGCGTGATATTTTTAGAGTTTAAAGCCTCTTTTATGATCTGAGAAAAATCCACTCTAAGTTCCTTCTCGGTGGGCATAGTATCGATTTGATTACCAATTGTCCTGCTACTCTGGCTGCCGACTTCTGAGAGTACTTTACCATATTTTGAACATTTCTGGCAAACTTCGAGTATCGCCCCGTCTATTTCGGTCTTATAAAATTTTTCGTCGCTTAATCCGCAAAGCTCACAGTTCATAAGCCGAGAGAATCGAGGTATATTTCGGCGATAGAAACTGGGGTCTCTATCTTAAATTCATTCAGGACGCTTGGATGGATTTCGCCTATTACCCCTATCTTCCTATCTCCATGGTAGATAAGCCCACTTCTTCCCTTTATCAACGCATCTGAAAAGCCGTCTAAAGACGCATCTTTTTTTATTTTTATCGTTTCGTCACTAAATGTATCTCTTAGTAATTTGTAGATTATCCCCTGCAATTCTGTCATTGTCGAATTTATGTCCGAATAGCAGATTGAAAGACGCAATCTGTTTTCAAATAGCACGTCTGCATTGTTATTTCTAGCTAAGACAAAGCCGATGTCAAAAAGTTTCTGCGGGAATTTCTTATGTAAATTATTGGATAAGAATCTTAGCATCTCCCCGCAAAGGTTTGCGCGCGCCATAGTTATGTCTCCGCTCTTTTGCCCTATCAGTGGCGCATAGTTCTCCGCTTTGATTTTTGTCTTTTTGAACTGATAGTCTTCGCTGGTAAGCACATTAAGATCTAGTTCCTGATAACCAAAGCCGATTAGCAATGAAACCATGTTATCCAACGTATTTGAGTTCGCCAATTTCCTCCCAACAGTATAAGAATGTGGCTTAATTGCTGTTACGTTTTCTACGCCATAAAATCGCATTATGTCGTCTACTATGTCGACTTGGTGTATCACGTCTTGCCTATAGAATGGGGGTACCACCACTATGCCAGATTTCTCCTCCAAAACGCCATAATCCATGGATTTTAATATGCGGGCCATCTCTTTTAGAGACATTTCTACACCTAGCAACTTTGACACGTTAGACGTATCCAAAAAGAACTTATTAGTTTTAAAGTCCAAACCGGTGTCTATATCTTTTACTTCATATTTTGGCGCTATAACCGAAACTTCCCCTAAAAATTGTAAATTTAACATCAAGGCTTTTGTCAAGGAATTAACAGCATATCTGTTGTTCCCGGTTATGTCTATAAAGAGGCTTTTAGTGTCTTTTGTAACGGAAGAGAAATCAGCGTTTATTATTGGCGGCATAGCGAATATCTCGCTCCCTTTTTGTTTCCAGACTATCGGCTTATCCTCCAAAAGTTCGCGGTAAGATCTGCCCTTTTCCGTTTCTAAAATTATCTCTGAATAATTTTTCTCAGAAGATAGACCTAGCGGGACGAACGAAACTTTAGAAGGCTCTGTTTGTTCATAAACGATCGGGAATTTTAACTTTGAAAAGTCGAAAAGCCCTATCGCTGCGGAGTTTCTATTTCTGCCAACGGTTTTGTCGAACTTATCCTGCATGGTAAGGAGTTCTGCTAAGTTTTTGCCGGCGGGTTCATCTAGTTTTACGTAAAGGAGATTCACGAAAGGCCGGTGCGTTTTTTTAACCGCTACTTCTAATTTTTTATATCTTACAGCTTCAGTCCTATGCAAGTTTACGCCGAGAAGTTGCCCGAGTAGGTGCGCAACGGAAAACTTTGATATTATTTCCACACGGTCTGATGTTACCTCAAAATTTAGATACTCCCCCCCACCCTCCACGTCTATGCCGTATCTAAAGCAAAGGCTTTCGAAGTCTTTTCTCGAGAGCTTTTTCTTGAGGATGGCGTTCATCTCAGTTATCGTAGTATTTATCATTACCATATCAATTGAATTTTCCGAATAGTTTCTTAGATTCTACCGTTCTCAAAAAGTCAAGATCTGCGAAGCCGCCATAAATCGATCTTATATCTGCTATCCCAAGTCTTAATATAAGCATCCTATCAAAGCCGAAGCCCCACGCGACTATGTTCTTTTTTATTCCGAACGGCTCCAGAGTCTCTGGTCTAAAAACGCCGGAGTTCCCCACTTCTATCCATCTTTTTAATTTCGGGCTAAACGCTTGTATTTCCAGGCTTGGTTCCGTGTAGGGATTATATGTCGGTTTCAGGCGTATTTTATCGATGCCTATTTTTTTGTAAAACTCCGTTATGTAACCTATCAGGTCGGCCAGATTAAGGTCGTCATCGTACACTATCCCCTCCACTTGGTAAAATTCTGGCAGATGCGTCGCGTCTGAAGTTTCATTCCTAAATACCTTGCTTATCGAGAAATATTTTGCTGGGGTATCCTTATTTTTTGAGATATTGTCGTGTATATACCTGAAGGTAGTGGCCGTTGTATGCCCCCTCATTATTAGCACCTTGCTTTTGCTTTCATCGAAGTCGCGTTTATAGCCTACGGAGTTATTATTTTTGTCAAGAGCGAACCCGCTTTTGTATATGCTACTTACTTTGTCCAACAGTTCTTTAGGGACTTTCGGTCCTGGCGCATTTATATAAACCGTATCCTGTATGTCTCGGTCCGGATGATCCTGCTTGAACATCATCACGTCAAAGTTCCAGAAACTCGATTCCGCATAATCGCTTTGCATCTCTTCAAAACCCATTGCCACCAATACATCCTTAACGTGGGAGCTAAACTGTTTTGATACGTTTCGTCTACCGGAAAGTGGCTGCGCTGGTTCCGTATCTAGAGAATATTCCCTAAATTCTGCGCCTTTCCAGTCTTTTATGGCCTCGGGAGTTAGTCTGTCTACAAGGTCCTTGTTAAAGCCGCTGGATTTTACAGCGTTTGAGCCTACGTCGGTTATCTCGATCTTCTCGCTTACTATCTCCGATTTTTCTATTATGCCCCGCCTTAAAAGATCTTTTGTGTCTTCGTCGTCTTTTGCTGTCTTTTCTGTGTCTACCCTCTTCAAGAGTGCGTTCTTTCTCTCTAGAAGACCGACTTTCGACTCGTCCAATAAAAAATTATCTGCGTTTACCTGTATTATTTTATTTTTTCGCAATATGCCCAATGCCGCACTAACTTCGTCGGCGTCTAACGGTAGCTTTTTAACGTCTCTGTAAGAGAATTGTGGGGCCCCCTTGATCTTTTTAGCAAGCAGATATTCAGGCAACCCATCGGAGAGGTATTTCCTCCCTAGTCCGGTCAGCCTGTATTCTATTGAGACTTCGTTTATTATTTTTAACAAACCGTAATTCAGCAGCTTTCTGGCAGAATTAAGCAGGGCGGACTTATCTATGCCGGATTCTTCAGATATTTTTGAAAGATATTTGTTCTCTTTTGAGACTGCGGACAGCAATAATTTATCATTCTTGCCTAAAAGTTCGGTTATTCTATTTGTCTCCATAATTTAGCTTTATAATATAACCTTGCAAACCCAGTAATTTAAAGTTTAACTTTCGATTTCAATAATTGATTGACTTTATAATCCATATTTTTCATAGCATTTTTGCTTTTATGCGCCGCACATTTAAAGCACAGTTTTATGGGAAAAATAGAAATTAATATTAGGTTAACTAAGTATAACAATGATAATTTCCTTGAGTGGGACACCGGGTACGGGTAAAAGTACAGTGGGAAGGCGCCTCGCCGGCGAATTGGGTTACAGCGTAATAGAGTTGTCTAACTTCATAAAGTCTGGTTCCGAATTCGAATCCCGTGTGTCTTTGGGGCGTATAAACGGTCTCGCTAACAGTAAAATGAAAGAAAACTCCATAATCATATCGCACCTAGCGCACTTGCTTACGTCAAATAAGATTGATTTATTTATCGTGCTCCGATGTAACCCGGCCGAATTGATAAAGCGGCTTAAAAAGAGGGGTTACTCCGACTTTAAAGTGTACGATAACGCTATGTTCGAAGCGCTGGACGGGACTTATATAGAGGCTGCAGAACTGCATAAAAACGTCGTACAGATAGAAAACACCAAAAACTTAAGATCTACAGTAAAGCGAATAGTCTCTCTTGTCGAAAACGGAAAGAAGCCAAAGAAATTTAATAAAGACTACAGTAAGTATCTGCTTAAGATAGAAAGACAGTTTAGGTCTGGGCTTAAATATACAGACTGCGGAACAATTAAATAAGACACCAAAGCGGAAAGCCTCGAAAAGACGATTACTATGAGTTGGAAAAGACTTAAATTTTTTCTTGATACACCAAAACGCCAAGGGTGGTTTAAAGAAAAACCTTTTTCTCCAATGAAACAGGCGGTGGTAGATGTCGCATATGCAAGTTTTCTAAAAGACCTTCAAGAAAAAAACAACAAAGAAACACCGAGGACCCCAAAAGAACAAAACGAGCGACTTAGTCTGGATGTTGCGTATATATATGCTCTAAAGAGGCTTCAAGGTGTAGATACTGAATATGCAGCCGCTATAAAAAAGTTTGAAGAAGACAAAAAGAAACTGCATCAAAGAAAGATAAGAAAAGCCTTTTCTAACACGTAAAATTAAGCACCACAGCGCTACCAGGATTTATTATTCCACCACTTGGATTTGAGCCGCAGGTTGTGCCATTTGCTAAGGTTATTAAGTTGTTGTTAAGCCACACGTATGCACCGCCGATTCTAAAAAGATAAACTGTAATGCTAAAAGACGTTGTCGCTTACGAAATAATCCGCCTTCCTCTCCGATCTTTTATCGACTTGACGCTGCTTGTCTCTCTGTGTCTATCTTCTTTGATATAGGGAAAGACGTGTCTGATCTATTGTATGCGCCCATCAAAATCTCATAAAGGGCGTCTTTTGCTTTTTTGCCTGAAAATGAAAGTTGGAACGTGCCTTCTGATATCCATCTTAGAGACAGATCGAGTCTCCTCATCGGCGAAGTGTCTACCTGTTTTGCGATCCTTTGACCGGCTATCAAAAGGGACATTACCTCTTCTCTTGGCGCAGAGTTTTCTACCGCCCTAACCAGCACTTCAACGGGATTTTTGCCGTCCTTGCTTATGCGGTCAAACGCACCGTTTACTATATTAAAAGCGGTATAAAATCTACCAGAAGCCATCTTAGAAGTCCTAAGGTGCTTTTTACCCTTGTGCCCTGGGACCATAAGATGCGTGATCAACCTTTCGGCTATGTCCACTTTTGACCTTGCAAGTCTCTGTTGGGATAGCCTACCTGAGCTTTTCGGCATTATTATCGGCTTGACGGAGATGACTCCTCGAAGCCCCAGGTCTTTTACCTCTACGTTGAAATCATACTTGTTGAAAAGCTTGTAATCGGGAAATCCTTCCTTAGTCTCCTTGGCTTTGGATTTTTCCTCCACGGCTTTTGGTTTTTCTTCTACAGTTTTAGATTCTTCCATATTTATCGGATCGGCTTCTGCTTTCTCCCCTTCACTAGCTCTTTTAAAGATATGCCATTGACCATGTTTACCCTAAATTTTACACCCGGCAGGTCTCCTCTAGCACCTTTCTGGGCACCACCTATTCTTTCTATTACAACGTCGTTGTGTTCATCTATAAAGGAGATTCCCTTGCTAAATGGGACGTAAGCAGTTATGACCTTCCCATTTTTTGAAAGTTGTACTTTGCAAGATTTTCTTTTACCGGAGGATGGTTTCTTTGGTGTTATCTCGACCTTTTCAAGGACTATGCCTCTAGCCTGCGGTGCGCCTTCTAAAGGGTCGTACTTCCTCCACATATTAAGGAAATGCGAACGGCTCCTGTTTTTGCTAAATTTGACCCTGTCCTTCCGCATCAAAAGCATCCTTCCATTAAACAACCCTCTTGTTTTGTTACCCATATTATTTTATCTTATATTTATGCTTATTATATTAAAATACCTTTGCATTAATAACTTGGCCAATTTTATCTTTGCATAGTTCGGTTTTCCGTTTACAGACGCTTCTATCTTCTTTTCTGAATCCTGACCATTAGCGACATATCCTGAGGTTAGTTTATTTGGTCTGATTATGTTTTCCAAAAATTTCACCGGGTCGTCCGAATATTCTACGACTAATACCTCCTTCTTCAGCATCTCGTGGAGCATCTTTATCTTCATTCCTTCTTTCCCGATAGCTATCCCTGCCTGTCCTTGGCTTACTACAAATATTATTTTATCACCGTTGGTAATACAGTCACGCGGAACGACGGTAGTCACATCGGAAAAAACGTTCATTGAAGAAATCGTGTCGCTATCTAGTTTTATATTCATAACTTATTTCTTTATACCTAACACAGAAATGTTAAATGATTTGCTGCACGCGATCGAAAGTGCTTCGCTGTCCCCCTCGTATTCGAACGTCTTTACCTTTAGCTCCGAGATCCCCTTGAGCATATTCTCGCTTATGTTTGAAGCGTAAACGACAAAGTCGAGCTCGTCTTTCTTTGCGGCCCGTATAGTAGAATTTATGCCTATCGAGATTGCCTTACTCTTTATCCTTTCTTTCAGTTTCTCCTTTATCTTCGCTTCCATTTTCTTCTTTTACGACTAATTTTACTGCTCCCGTGCCCACGGGTATCACTTGATTAGACATTACATTGTTTGCTACGTAATTAAACTCGTCGGTTTCGTGATAAAGGCTTGCTTCCACCAGATGTTTAAGGGGTATCTCAAATGCCGCTCTAGCAAACACCGATTCTGTTTCTCCGCTTAAGCCGTATCTTCCGATTCCCCTGACTGTCCCATCGAGACACATCGCGTCTGCGATAAGAAATATGTGCCTCAGGTCTACTGTAAGACCTACGTTTTGCAGCGTATTGTAAACTTCTTCGACTATAAGATTTCTAGCGGCTTCTATGCCTAAGACCTTTGAAACTTCTATCACGTCATTTGAAACCGTCCTGGTCTGGTCTACTTCATCGAATTTCATTATTTCTTCTAGGTTAGTGCCTATCGTCTTTATCCAGAAATTCCCGTTTTTGTCTTGGTTTAATATTGCTCTGCTGATATTCTGAGTGCCGGATAATGTTACTTCTGTTAATTTGTTTCTAAGTTTTATCAGCTTCTTTACGTTCTCAGCGGATTTATCGGTTACAATCATCTTGTCCCCGTCCACTTGAGAATTTAACTTAAACTTTGAAATCTTGCTTGATATATCTCTTAGCGTGATCCCATAAGCCTTTAATGCGTCCCTGTCAAATAAAAATTCTATCGACTTCTTTCTTATGGAAACGTCGTAAGAGGATACTAGGTCGCCTATCTTTATTTCTATGAGCCTGTCCGCGAACTCCGTTAATTTCTGCTTCGCTTTGGAATATTCCTCTTTAAGGAATATATCCATGACCGGCGTGGATATCTCTTTCTTCGCGTCAAAAATCTCTACTAAACGTGGGAGTCCAGCCGTTGTATTTATCACTGTAAGACCGGCGGAGTGTTTAGTCCTAAGGGTAAGCTGCGTACTTGCTTCTCCTATACTTTGGGCAGCTATCACGCCCACGTCCTCGCCTGGCGTTATAAGGGAGTGCTCGTATATTTTCTTAAGTTCGTCTAGATCCGCTTTTTCTCCGTACTTTGCCTTATAGGCTTTAATATATCTTTCTGGTATTTCCATGTGTCTTTATATCTTAAGGTCCCCCTTGTCGCTGGCTGAAACGTCCAGGCCGTCTTCACCATAAAGAAACTGTATTATTTTCTTGCCTAGTCTTACGGATAAATCGTTGCTGACTTTAAGGTCCTGCAATGCAGACGACAGCCTTCTTTGCATGTAACCGGATATAGGAGTACGTATTACGTTGTCCATTAAACCTTCTCGGCTACTAGCTGAGTGAAGGAAGTATTCTACCGGGTTCAGGCCTGACATGTAACTTGCTGTAATAAAGCCTCGTGCTTTAAGCCCGTTGTCTCCCTTCATTGAATGAGCCGTAAGCCGTCCTTCAA
>DAHXLI010000025.1 GCA_027366075.1 Candidatus Parvarchaeota archaeon
TGCGCAAGACGCCGCAGGTACCACAAGGTATGCCAGGTTTAAGTTTTGTTACCATATCCATCGTCGCCCCCGCGAAATCGTTGTAAGAGTAAATTTTATATATAACGCCCCAGGCATCGCAATAGGTCTTCATAGTCTCTATAGTTTTGTCTCTGTAGCCGGCGATTCCTTCGTCTATGGTTATGGATATAATGTCGTTTTTATTTTTGAAATATTTAGCTATTATATATAATAGAGATAAAGAGTCCTTGCCACCGGAGTTAGCAACTGCGATGCCTGGGACGTTAGATATAAAATTTACTCTTACAATGATTTCGTGGGGGCGACGATGGATATGGTAACAAAACTTAAACCTGGCATACCTTGTGGGACCTGCGGCGTCTTGCGTAGATACCTGCTAAATTTCTCCGCTGCGGAGAATAAAGCCGATAAGATAGCAACGGCGCATAATATGGATGACGAGGCTGAAAACGTCATGATGAACTTATTTCAGAATGACTTTGAAAAAATGATACGCCTCGGGCCTATGTCCGGTATAACACAATACGGGGGCTTTGTACCGAGGATAAAACCGTTTATGTTCATAAGCGAAAAAGAAACGATGCTTTTTTCCATGATAAATGGGATAAATGCACTTCACACACCGTGTCCGTATTCCGGGTTTGGGTTCAGAGGCGTGATATCAAGAAAGATAAAGGAGCTTGAATCCGAAATACCGGGTTCCAAACGTAATATGCTTGATATTATGATGGAATTAAAGAAAGCTCATGCCGGCGCCTATGCCGAAAACGCGGGGACTAGACTCGTTAACTGTGCAGTGTGCGGCGCACCCGCTTCTGGGGAGATATGCGAAGCTTGCAACCTAAAAATGCAGATAAAACGACTAAAATCGACTTAATATAATAAATCCTTAAATATCAAAAAAAACAATATTTTTTATGCAGAATCTCTCCCCAAAGATAGAGTTATCACAAGATTATCAGACCTACGTCAAAAATGTGGAAGGGTTTAATAACTCAATAAACGTGACTATCGCCGACATATACAGCAAGCTTAATATAATTGCGCAAAGCATAAACGAGTTAGATAAAGCCAAACAAAATAACGTTGATCCCGCTTATGTAAGCAGATTGGATACTAAAGTCGGCAAGCTCGCTTCTGACCTTAATAGCGTAATATCCGGTTTTAATTCGACTGTCGAAAAGTTAAATGATAATTATAAGGATTCATTCGATAGGATAAATAAATTAAGTTCTGCCGTAGACGGCCTTTCGCTCAATTTAGGAAGGACTTCTAATGATCTTAATAAAACGGTCACTGGCTTTAATTCCATTTCGCATAATTTAACAGAAAAATCTGAGAATCAATCCGCGGCGATAAATAAATTAAATGACTCTTTTGCGAAATTGTCTGAGATATTAAAGGCTAATGTAAGTGATCTAAATTCTACAGATAACGAAATAGCCGAAAAGGTCAGCAAGCTTTCCGATACGGTTTATTCTGGTCTTCCTGCTATAAACGGGATATTAGAAGATGTAAACGAACTAAAGAAACTCCATTCGACAATAAATGGTAGATTCGAAGGCCTCACAAACGCGACTAACGGTCTCGCTGTCGAAACTAACGGCTTGAACTTAAAACTTGATACCCTAAGCAAAGAATTCCAGAATATACAGCAAGGAGTGATAGACGCTCAAAAACACGTGATGGATTTTATAAATATAGCAAGAAGCGCGACTTCTAACCTTAGCTCCTATAATCCAGAGGCTTTGAACGTAGAAATAAAAAAGAACGGGGACCAGGTAGAAAACCTGGAGAAAGAATTTGTGAAGATATTAGACAGTTATAGTAACCTAGACAAGACGGTCTCTAACCTGTCAAACAAAATATCGGAACTCACGGTTGTAAAAAACGCTGCAAAATTATTTGATAATGTCCAAGTAACTGCTAAGGCCGTGGAGGGCAGCGAAAACAAGATAAACGCCCAGTCCTCAAAAATGGAGATAATGTTCAATGAGCTTAGCGCCTACATGAACAAGTTCGTCGATATGAACAATAGACTAAACGACCTTGTGAAAAAACTTAGTGACGATGAAGCCGAACTCGGAAAAGTAAAAACTAACATCTCTCTTTTTGCGACAAAGGAGGACATAATCGAATTGCACAACAAATTAAGCTCGCTTTCTAACGAAAAACAATAAACTAAGCTATGGAAAACCAAAACGGTGAAAGTAGAATAAGAAAAAGGCTGTATAAAGATAAACCTTTGGCAGGGATAAGCTTAAATGAATTCGAGAAGCCGTCTTCCGATTACTTCACAAATCTCAGACGATTCTGCATATCTATAGGCGTGATAAGCCCCGGAGAAAGCCGCGTTGCAATCATTCACATATTGGAGATACTGCTAAAATCAAAGAAATCCAGAAAAGACGGAGTTGACAGCTACGAAATAATAAAAGAATTATACAAGACTGACATAAAAATAGTTTACGCAAATATCCTGAGGGACCTTAGGAAACTTATAGCGGTCGGTATAGTAGAAAGACGAGAGAACCGCTATAGAATAAAGGAAAACATGAAACTTAAGGAACTTCTAGAGACTTTCATAAAACCCTACATCATAGATCGCATCCTAAAAAGGATAGAAGAATACGCGGATAGCATAGATCAGAAACTCGGAGACTAGAGTTCGGAAAGCAATTTATATATTTTCTTGCCTTTAGGCGTAAGTCTTATCATTTTCTTATGCTTACTACCGTCAAAGGAGGTTATTCCGAGCCGGTTCATTACTTTTATTAATTTTACTATGTAAGCGTAACTGCAGTCTATTTTCTTTGACATCATCGCAGAATAAACACGACCCTCATTAGAAGAAATCGCCTGTAACAACATAAATGGCTTCTCGTGGAGAAATAATTTCTTTGTCGATTTTTTTGAATCTAATTCGGTCATATCTATTCAGTAATTATGTGTGATATTTATACCTTTCTTAGACGTTTTTCTAAAAACGCAGAGAAAAATTTATTATAAGATCTAAGCAGATTTACTAAAACTGGGTTAATTTCCTTTTATAGCGTAAAATATTGCGTTTGCAGACTTAAGTCTTGGCACTTCGTCTGTCCATTAAGCCAAGGAGCTGCTCTGTAAAACATTCTTTTATCAAAACGTGCTTTCTTGAGTTATACTCTTCAAACTTCTCATACACATCGGCTATACTACCATAATATTTTTCTATGTCGTATTTTTTCATTGAACGCTTCCAAGCCTTGCTCTTTTTATTAATATAGGGCCCACTGGGATTTGAACCCAGGTCAGATGGTTACTCCATCTGATGCATTCGAAGCCATCTATCCTATCCGGACTAGACTATGGGCCCTTTAGTATTTGTTATGGAGTTTTAGATATTTATCTCTAGCTTATTTAAATTTCTATTATCTTTCCTTTTGGCCCGGCGTTTATTACTGTAGTATCTCCCAACTTATCCTCCAAACTAAATGTCTCGTGTATATGACCACATATACACTTATCCGGCTTAAGTTTCTCTATCATCTCGCGGACTGCCGTGCTTCCTGCGTTCATGTCTTTTCCTATAACGTCTAATTTAGTCTTGTACGGCGGAACATGGACTACCATTATCTTCTTCTTTGCATCACTGATGTATCTAAATGAATTTTGTATTTTCTTTTTTATTTGATTCTCAGAAAGTTCATTTGGCCCTATATTTGCAAGGCCGCAACCGAAGAAGCCCACCTCGCCGACCTTAAAAGCATAATTATGTAAATCGTAAAGTATGTCGGGATACCTTTTCTTAAGCATGAACATGTCTGCTTCGCTGTCGTGATTGCCAGGAATTATAGCGACCTTTTTCTTTAAATCCGAGAACGGCTTCAATAATCCCTCTAATCCGTTACCAAATATGGACAGGTCGCCCGCTAAAATAACCAAGTCTACCTTCTCCTTCTTGGCTTTTTTTGCTAGGCTTTCCGCTGCCTTCAGGTCGCCATGTATATCCGATGCGGCTAATATCCTCATAATAGAGTATTGAATCGTTTGTTTATATCAATTTCTTTTGTACGTCTTTTTCATGTAAGTAATAGTAAACTTTTCCTGCGATCTTGCTTCCGAGTATGTGAGAAAGCTTGTCCATCCCGGTTGCCTTAAGCTCTGATATGCCTTTGATTCCAATGGAGTAAAGTTTCCTCCCCCTAACACGTCCTATCTCCGGAACAGAAATTAGAGGCAGCAAGTCCTCTCTTACACCGTATTTTATCCTTGTAGAAAGCTTTGCGATATCATTTGACTTTCCGCCAAGAGCCTTGCTCAGCTCTTTAAGGCTGTAAATAAGCCACCTTATACTTTCTATTGTCACATAAAATTCGCCAGGAAGGACTTTGTAATCCTCTTCTATATTCCTTTCGTTTTTTTCATCGATCCACTCACCTATTATATGAGCCATTTTTATAGCAGAAACAAAACGATCGTATTCTACTAGGTTTTGGTTCGTTAGAAGTTTAAGCGTATAGCTTTCTTCCTCATATTTCTGGAACTCTGATTGCGAAATCCTTATAAATCTGAACTCCTCTGTGCAGAAAAGAACATGCAGTATGGAGAACGGGTCGACGCTGCCAGCTTCTTTCATTTTTTCTACGAAACTCATTAACACCAAGCCAGTATATGGGTCCAGATATAATTTATTTATTAATTTTCCTAGCCGCGTAGCGGAGATTTTGCCGCCTTCGTCCAGTATGAAATCGTGCTCTTCTAAAAAGTTCATCGCCTCTTCTGTCTTTTCTTTTAAGTCTACGCCTAAGCTAGAGATAAAAAGAGTTTCAAAAAATGAATCAAAGTCTTCTTTTGAACGGTATAATTCTAGGCAAGCAAGCGCTAGCGTGTATTTCCTTACAGCAATCTCGCTATTGAACTTGGAGATTATCGGTTCTACCTCTCCGTCTATGTACTTCTTCTGTATAAGATCTAAGTCCCTCTCGTTTCGCGCTATTATTATTGCTGTACCTTCCTTATCGTACTTTGGTCTTCCTGCTCTCCCAAGCATCTGCTCGATCTCCAAAGCTGGGAGGGATTCTGAACCGTATTCTCCATACCTGTATATGGACGAGATTATCACCGTATTTGCCGGCAGGTTGACCCCCATCGCCAAAGTTGGAGTCGCTACTATGAATTTTATTAAGCCGTTCCTAAAGCCTCTCTCTATAAGTTTCCTCTGCTTATTTACCAGCCCAGCATGATGAAACGCAACGCCCATTCTTACCGTATCACTTATTTGTTCGCATTGAGAGGTCGGCCTTTCCAGCACGTTTAAAATCTCGTCGGCAAGTTTGTTTAGGGTTTTTTTCTCGTCCGCAGACAGTTTTGGCGCGATAACATTAGAAATAAGTTTTGCATTTGACATCGTAGATTTCTTGGTTTGAGAAAATATAAGCGCCTGCTTTTGTTTTTTGATCAGGTCCATCACTATATTTAATAGTGGGTCTTCAACATTGTTCAGTATTTCTTTCTTGCCACCAAGCAACTCGCCATCGAAATAAACTTTTTTGACTAGTTTTACGGGTCTAAAATCGCTCTTTACGAGTTTGCAGCCAAGCCAGCTTGCGATATCTTCTGCGTTGCTTATGGTAGCGCTAAGGCCGATTATTTGTGCGCTTGCGAATATTTTCTTATTTAGGGCTATTAAAAATTCTAGTGTAGGCCCTCGTTCTATGTCTGTCAATAGATGAATTTCATCGTAAACTATGCAGCCAACATTCGTCAGATAATTGCCGGAATTGCGCAAAAGACTGTCAAGTTTTTCCGTAGACACAAACAAGACGTCGTGAGAACCTATCGTAGAATCGCTTTCGCTATAATCTCCCATCGAAAGAGCGGACTTTACTCCAGGGTATTCTCTTGTAAAGTCCTCAAACTTTTCTGATATCAAAGCACGCATCGGGGCGACATAAATCGCTTTTTTCCCGGAGGAAACTGCATTGAGTATCGCCATCTCGCCTATCAAAGTCTTTCCTGATGCCGTTGGCGCAGACACTAGTATACTCTCTCCATTGAAAAGCCCTTTCTTTATCGCAGCGGCCTGTGGCGGTAGGAATTCAGAAATCTTGTCTTTTATCTTATCATAGACAGGCTTTGGTATGTGATTTTCTGCGTCTTGAATTTTCATCTTCTCCACCACTAGATTTAATAATTGTATCTATAATATTAAAGCCGTTTAAAATAAGAAGTTTAAATCTAAGTGGCTACATCATAAATATACAAAGGCAAGTATGAAAGTTCTTTTTCTAGGATGGGAATTTCCGCCCCACTCTATAGGCGGCCTAGGCCGACACACTTATGAAGTTGTCAAAGAGTTGTCAAAAATGGCGGAGGTAAGCCTCGTGCTCCCATTTTCTGACTATCAGAGGATACCAAAAGTAAAGTTTGAAATCGCGCCTTTGGCCGGCGTCACGAGCATCTACAAGAACTTCAAAGCCGCCGGCTTCAGCGAGCTTTACGGGGATATCGAGAACGAAATAGGTTCTTACACAAAGAATGTCTTAAGGATAGCAAAGACGGATAAATTCGATATCATACAGGCAAACGACTGGATAACGGCACGTGCAGGGATAGAAGTTAAAAAACTTACTGGAAAGCCGCTTGTAATAACGATGCACAGCACCGAGAGCGACAGAACGGCCGGACATCCTTCACCAGCAATTGAACGCGAGGAAAAGAACGCAGTCATGGGCGCAGACGCGATAGTTGCTGTTAGTGAAAGATTAAAACGAGAACTAATCAAAAATTACAGTGTAAAGCCCGAAAAAATATTGGTCATATACAATGCGATAGACCGTTCCGAGTTTAATCTGTCTAGAACAAACGAGAGATCAAAAATAGTCTTATACACAGGAAGACTCTCGCCCCAAAAAGGGATAGACCACTTAATAAGAGCGTTCAAGATTGTGGCCAAAAACGACGAGGATGCCCTTCTCTACGTGGTCGGCGAAGGCCCAGAACTGAAGAATTTGATAGAACTTTCTATAGATCTTAGACTCAGCGATAAAGTTATCTTTTTGGGCAGAGTATCTGATGAAGATATCGATTACTTCTATTCTATCGCCAGAGTGTTTGTTATGCCCTCCGTCTCGGAACCTTTTGGCATAACCGCCCTTGAGGCTATCGCTTCTGGTACGCCAACCATAGTTTCTGCCCAGTCCGGCGTTGCTGAAGTCTTAAAGAACGTGTTCAAAGTAGATTTCTGGGACTCGGGCCAGATGGCGGATATGATACTCGCCTTACTG
>DAHXLI010000052.1 GCA_027366075.1 Candidatus Parvarchaeota archaeon
CCGGCACCGATAAGCACTATACAAAGTCCCTTTCCGTTTTCCTTTACGTATTTCGCCCAGTCCTTGAACGTTTTACCATTAGTTTCTTCTCTCTTTTCGGATTCTAATCCGTATACGTTTACCCCGCGACTTATTGATAACCTGATCAGGCTGTCATATTTTTTAGGATTTTGTGAATAAACGCACTCTGGGTCTTTTAGGAGGGGGCCGTCTTTTGCGTAATCTCCTTTTGCGAGCGCCTCGAGGAACAAAGAAGAAAAGTTTCCGCGCTCGATCAATTTCTCAAGAAGATTCTTTACGCAGTCATCTGAATGATACTCGCCTATTATCAGGTATTTTGCCCCGGACCGGGTCAAACGGACAAGTTCAGAAATATCGCTATGTGTAGAAGTCCCTACTACTTCCTCAAGCTTCATCTTATCTTTCCCCGTGCCCATATTATGATACTTAATAGAAACGAACTACTATTTAATGGCTAATTATGCATTAAATCACTAAAATCCGAGATAAATTTAACGTGTCAATCTTTTGTTTCTCTATCTCATTGACATCAAATCCGCCGATGTCATAATCGATATCTATCAGTCTTTCGATTACGTCGTCCAAGGCTTCTCTTTTGTGCGTCCTAGGTTTTTACGATCCTTTTCTTACCTCATCGCTTATCCGTATCGTAGTCGCGATAGCCAGCCATGACACGCTATGATAACAAGACTTTATTTTTGACAGTACGATTGACCAAGGTCTATCGTTATCCTATGTAAACGTCCTTTTCTTTCGTCTCACTTTTCTTCTCGAGGTTTTCGAGGACGAATTTAGTGATGTTGACGTATTCGGCTTCAACGGAAAACACGTCGTTTATTATTTTTTTGTATAAAGCTATAAGGTCCTCCTTTTTTGAATGTGAATCCATAACGATAATGTCGATACGCAGGGAAAGTGCAATCATTCTTTCTACCAACTTTCTGACTTCGGTGAGCCGCTCTTTTTCTTTTAGGTATTTATAGGCCAGCATCTGCTCATAGCCTGCGGGCTGGGATACGACGCCGGCAAGCCAGTCTGCCCGGGAGGCTATCCTTTGCGAAATCATCCGTAATATTGTCACAAGAAAGGTCTCTTCATCCGGAAAAAACATAGTTTTGTCGATGCCACCAAACCTGCTTACTATGAGTTTCAGGTCCGGTAGTTTTGACGCAAGTTTATCATGCCAGTATCCCGCATTTTTATCTTCATTTTTATCTGCCATATCGCCTGTCTTTGACTATCACGTAATCCGAATTAAGTAAATCTATTATTTTGAAGCCGGCCTCTTTTATAACGTTTCTTTTTTTGTCCGCTAGGTCCCACTTTTTGTCCACCCGCAAAGCTTTCCGTTCTTCTGCGATTTCGTGCAGGTTTTCAGGGATTGCATAATCTTTTATTATGCCGAGGAAACCGTTCATATTCTGGACGACATCGCTTATCGCTTCGTAGTCCCTTTGGTTTATTTTCTCTTCCCGCGCTTTTTCATTTATTAGGTCCATCACCTTAAAAAAATGGGTCAAAGCGGAGTGGGTGTCAAAGTCTTCGTTCATAGCCTCCTTAAATGCAGGAAGTTCGCTCCTTAAAGTCTCGGCGACTCTTACGTCGACGCTACCCGTTTTCGGCAGTGCTTCGAAGGCTTTTAAGGATATATCTATATCCTCCAGGGTCTTCTCGTATTTTTTTAGGGCGTCCAGAGTAAAGTCCAGCTTCGCCCTGTAATTCGCGTCTATCACCATCAACCTGAAGGACATGGGGTCAAAACCCCGCTCCTCTAGGTCGCGCAGCGTGTAAAAGTTGTGGAGGCTTTTTGCCATTTTCTTCCCGTCTACTAGTAGGTGTTCCGAGTGCAGCCAATATTTTACGAATTTCTTTTCGTTATACGCTTCGCTCTGAGCTATCTCGTTTTCGTGGTGCGGAAAGATTAAGTCCACGGCCCCACTGTGGATGTCAATGGTCTCCCCTAAGTATCTTAAGCTCATCGCAGAGCATTCTATATGCCAGCCGGGTCTTCCCTTGGGCAGGCCATTGTTCCAGTAGACTTCGCCGTCGCTTTCGGTCCATTTTTTCCACAGAGCAAAATCCGCTACGTTTTCCTTGTCATATTCGTCGTTTTTTATCCGAGATTCGCCGCTGCCGACCTTTGCACCGGAAAGCTTTCC
Organism: Candidatus Parvarchaeota archaeon; assembly: GCA_027366075.1. GTDB lineage: Archaea > Nanobdellota > Nanobdellia > Parvarchaeales > Parvarchaeaceae > Parvarchaeum. Next base: position 2,181 of record DAHXLI010000052.1, read on the forward strand.
GTAGTTTTTGAATTTTGAGACAGAATAGTATATCCCATCATCGGCAGGGTAAGCATAACCGCGTTCCATCAGGCCGAGTATCATGGTCCCCATACCATCTATGTTTTCCGTGGCTTTTGGGTATATGTCGGCCGGCAGAATGTTTACTTTGTCGATGTCTTTAAAAAAGTATTCTGTATACTTTTCCGTGAATTCCTTGAGCGTCATTCCACCGGACCTGGAATTCTTTATCGTCTTGTCGTCAACGTCCGTAAGGTTTATCACCTGCTTCACTTTGAAGCCGTCGCCGGTCAGCGTCCTCCTAACGATGTCATAGAATATAAAAGTCCTGAGGTTCCCTATGTGTGCAAAGTCGTATACGGTTGGGCCACAGCAGTATAACTTGACCTCTTTTTGGTCTATTGGCACGAACTTTTCTACCCTCCTGCTGAGGGTATTGTAAACTTTCATGTATAACTAAATAGACCGGCAAATTAAAGTTTATTAGGAAACGATTTTTATAAATATATATGGTGTTGGCAGGTATCGGCAGGTGGTTCGGTGGGATATTCCTTTTCTTCGGACTGCTCGCATTCATAACACTATATGCTGCCAATACTTCCGGGGTCCTTTCGTCAAGTTACTTTAACAGCGCGATAAATCAGATAGCAAATGCTTCAGTATCGTGCGGTTCTTTCGGAATTGCGGGCACGGGATGTTCTTCAAATAGCACGAAAGCGTCGCAGATAGAGTCGGCCCTTAATCAGTTTAGCACGAATAACCCAAACTGCAACCTTGGCTGCCTCGTAACGCAGGAATTGTCGCAGGCATCGCTCACTAACAAGACCGGTTTGAGCGTTCCTTTGTCTACGTCAGATACCGGTCTATACCAAATAATCGCGGAAGTGATTGCCGCGCTGGGTGCGGTACTTATTTTCTTTTTTTACGAAGGCGAAAAAAGGGTCACAGCACTCGGTAGGGGGTTTCTGTCTGCGTCAATAATATCTTTTATCTCGGCTTACGTGCCCTTTGTTTATATCTTTCCCTACCTGCTTTCTAACGCCAGCATAGACGGTTTCAAACTGACCGTACCCGCAAGCGTGACCGCGCCGTTCACCGGTATCGTCCTAAGCCTGGATATAATATTTGCTGTCGTCGGGATAGTCCTTATAGTCATAAAATATCTTGCTTTCAGGAAAAAACCGGCGTCAGCAAAGTTATCCCCGACACAGTTACAGGTCACGAACTGAATTTTATAATTTTTAAAAAAATTTTATGATACGTAGACCGGTCTATAATATCTCTTCCAGGCCGATCTTCTTCCTGACTTTATTCACGCCCACCTTCAATGCGCCAGCCTCTTTGTCTTCGGAATTTCTTTGTGCGATGTATAGATTAGTCTGCATGTCATTGAGCTCGCTAAAGCCCGCGCGCCTGTTCGTCTCGGCTTCCAGTACTTCCATGATGCCGACCCTTTTCTTTGCATTGCTCTCGGCGGTCGTTTTTATGCCGGCGTCTTTAGATGCCACCATTTTGATCAGCCTACCAAAATATCCCACTCCTTCTACTGCCAAAGTGCCGTGCGGCCTGCGGAAATAACTAAGTGGTGCTCGTAACGTGTCGAGCATAAGGTAGCCGCCGATAGCCTGAAATGCCGCCGCCGGTATAACAAAATTGTATATAGACACAGAGTAACTTGAGAAAAACGATCCGTTGCTTACTTGGGAAAAATCCATAGACGGAAGATTGAAAAGATAATAGCCGAGAAGTCCAAGATAGGCTGCAGAGGCGATGCTCGCGACCTTCGGTGAAAAAGCGGCGACCTTGCTCTTTATCCACTTTTGTGCTCTGTACGGGAGAAAGCCTGTCGGTATCCCGTTTATTATACCGTAAGCAACGGCGTGTTTGAAACTACCCCATAACTTTTCGCTGCTCGCTTTGTCCAGCTCTTCTTTGTAGACGCTTTCGTATCTAGCTTTCTTGTCTTCTTCGTTTACCATCAAGAACCAGCCAGAGAACCGTACAGGCCCTCTAAATGAGAGATTGGGGTGATCTTAATATTAGGGTACAAGCTTTTACCGCTGTGGTCCTCTATTTTATTTATCCTGTCATAATCTGATACTACTACTTCCTTTGTCTTGCCGTCCAGATAAAACAGCCTTGAATTAAGTCGAGGGATAGAAGTAATCTCTCCGGCCTCTGTTACTTTAGCAGCTAGGCAGACGTCTTGTCTTAAAGGCTTGCATTCTAAGACGGATTTTACCGCAACATAAGCCCCGCCGAGTATGGCGTCATCGTCTTTCAAGGAAGGCACAGAAACGTATATCTTGTGGCCATGCATATCTGCCCCTTCTTTGGCTAATAAGGAAAGGAGCGCGTTCTTAAGGAAGTCTTTGTCGAGACTTGAGTCCTTTGTTATTATCTCGAGACCTGACCTATCGTCCTTGGTCCATTCGTTAATGGCGGTTATCGGAGCCACATAGCCGACATAGTCTTCGGTTTGTATATAATCATATATCTCGCGCGGTGTACCAGGCTCCACCCCTTTGAGCAGATTATCATGATAACTTAGGGCTACGTTCACTCTACCAACCTTTTGATTATCCGTCGCCGGAGTGCTCTGTTCTACTGCGTAGTCGCGCAGTTTTCTTTCCATAACAGACTGAGTTATCGACTTTAACTCCTTTTCAGCGAGCATCACGTGCCTTTGCTCTACGTACGGTGCTTTTTCCGTCTCTGCAAAGTCTTCCGCTTTCTTCGGTAATTTTATCACGCGCCTACTTATATGAAGTTCTCCGGAGTTGTCCGAGAGCCTTGAACAATAATCTACAAATTCCTGGTAAGCTTCTTTCTTCCATGGACGTCCGCCGATATGATCTGTTATGTCCCCGAGCAATAGAGCGAGGTGCCTTTCGTTTTTCTTGTTCCTTTTGATTCCGTTCCCGGAATCGACGGATATTGTGGTGTTTGTGTCGGGAAAACTGTATACCTGCTCTTCGTCCCTGCTGATATTGTTGACGACGTTCAATATTTCCGCGTAGTTTATCCTGTTCTGGAGCGACTCAACCACGGATGAAAGTTTATCTGTGTTTATGCCGGCGGACACGAGGGTGTAGACGAATTTTCTATATTCCCTTGGCAGGCCCGCTACGTCGACGACCTTCTCTTCTATTATCTGGGAAAGGTTTTTCTGTACATCTGGAGAGAGAGAATGAAGATTCTCTATTGTAAGCATCTTCTCGTTTGCCCTCAACATATCGCCTAACTTTAATCTAAATTGTGGCGGCGCATCAAGGCCGTGCATATAGTCGCCGCGCAGATTGCCTACGGTCTCGTGTCCCACGTAAGGCGGGACCATCTCGCTCCCCGTAGAAAGCAGCCTAGGGTCGGGGCTCTTGTTCCGGTTTATCCATTTCTTTGCAAGGCCCAGCGCGGTCGGCACCCCAGCTATCAACACCAACTCTTCTATATACGGAAGGACAGTCGCCATGTTGGTGGATACCCATTCAAGAGGGCTCTCACTGAATAGCTGGAGTTCCCACCAGTATTGTAATATTAATTCTGCCATTGATCCTGCTATGGCAGTGCCCGCGCCAGCTATGGCGGCCCACTTCAAGAAATTAAAGGTATTGGCCTTAATCTCTTTTTTGGAGAAATGATCTTCGACGACAAGCTGGCCATGCGGAGACTCTGCCTGTCGCAGTACGAATCCGAGAGGGGAACTTTCATCACTGGCCGTAAAATAATCGTAACCGGTTAGGCCGTATTTTTCCCGTTCCATGAACAGGAATTCCTCTTCGCATCTCTGCTGAAGAGTCTTACTGCTGCCGTACGGTCCTATCCTGACTATCATCGGCATCGGAGGCACCTCCTCACGTAGAATGTCTATGATACAGTGCCCTGGCGGGCTGTTCTCGCTGAGCCCGCTAGCGCGGAGTTCGTTCCAACGTTTTTTAATGTATGCAAACGTCTTCAACGCGTCTCTTACAACGCCTTTTGAGGCAGCCTTTTCTTTTTCGTGGCCGACGATTTTATTGTATGGGTCATAGACCAACGGCGAACCGTCTACGCCGCCGTCATTTTTAGGCTTTCTTACAAACCCAAGCGGTATCTGTGACGTGTCTCTGAATTGGTTGTCCCACCAAGGGTCGTCTTCCAAGAAGCTTTCTAGAGTGATCTTGCCAGCTTCACCGCTTTCAGACATAAAAAATCAATATTTATCTAAGATGTCTGAGAGTATTTAACCCTTTTTGCAATAAAACTTATAAGTTTTCACTCGGATTAATTGTAAATTTTACAATTATCTACGTTTGCGGGCGGTTCGCGATGTTTTTATCGTTTACTTTGATCATCCTTATACTTGCGTTTTCCGGTTTTATTTTCTTTGCCTCTTCGAGGGACACGTTTTCGTATAGGTGTATTATCGTCTTGATTATCCCGCCGTGCGTGACTATGAGGACCGTCTTGTCCCGGTATTTTTTGTATAATTTTTGGAAGAATCTGGACAGCCGGTCCCTAGCCTCCATGGTGCTTTCTCCGCCTTCGGGCTTAAAGGTGAAGCTGTCTGTGCCTGTCCGTGCCATCCCTTCTTTGTACATCGCGTGCACCTCGGGGCCGGTCATCCCTGCGTATATCCCAATATTCCTTTCCCTCAACTGTCTAGTGTAGTAGACTGGCGCACTGTGGTACTTCGCTATCTCCATGCACGTGTCCCTCGTCCTTTTGAGGTCGCTGGAAAATATCGCGTCGATTTTTTCGCGCTTTAGCGCGAGGCCGGCCGCTTTTGCCTGTTTGATACCTTTTTTGGTCAGGTGGCCGGGCAAGTGCCCCTGCACTATGTCTTTTGTATTCTCTTCTGTCTCACCGTGCCTTACTATTATGAGTTTCATATCATAGACCTATACATATGGACAAGATGGCGATGTCGAATAAATTATTGTTTCCACCGATCCAGAAGGCAACTTGCCGGTCGAAGGGCACGGATAATATTCAGTGCCGCCATAGACCTGATCGTATACTTTGAACGTGCCATAACCGGGCGTAGGCAGGCTTGCGCTGGTGCCGGCGCCATTCGCGGCGATTATAGAAGTGTAAAAGCTGACGTTGGACGGCAGAGCGGACGAGATATGCGTCGACGAGTTATAGGTCACATTCCAATCGGAAAGCCCACGCGGCAGCCCGTATTCCTCGAATGCCGCCGAGCAATTAAGTTTTTGCGTAAAGTTTATCGTCCGCGATTTCCCGGCCACGAGATAGCCAGAAGACTTGTTTGCCGAAAAGTTGCCGATGCAGCCAGTGGTGTAATAGTCTACGAGTATGGGCTTTATGCTAAAAGAATAATTCCCTGCCGTAGTCGTAAACGATAGCGCCTGCGTGACGTTCGAAGACTTTAAGAGCCCATTGTAATTCGCGCTCCAGCCAAGGAATTGCGGAAGATTCGTCTCGTATATGCTGGAAACAAGGTAATCAGTTGGGCTGCACAGATTTATGGTCGAATAATTTATCCTTACATAAGAACCGGAGGAAACGTTCCCGACGGCAGGGCAGGGGTAATACGTGTCCGCACCTGCCGTGACTTGTCGCGCCTTGAATGAGGAGATTCTGCTTGAAGGATAGAATGTGATGTTGGTCGGGCTTTCAGCGGTCCTGTTGCCACGGTCTAACGTGACGTTCCATTTGTTTCCAGATGGCAGCCCGTTCGCATCGAAGACCACCGAACAGTTTTCGGTAAGAGGGGTCCCGATGTACGAAGTTGACTGGCCGGCAACTAGATAACCGGAAACGGCCGCTCCGGTATAAGATAGACCGCAAAACCCATCTTCGGAACTGAACGGCCTCAAGGAATAGGAATAATTCCCAGGTTCGGCATATAATGCAGTGAAGCTGCTGGTGGACGTCACATTTACGTTGCCGTAGTCAACCCACCACGGGTATCCCGCTGGCAGGTCGAAGTCGTTGAATATCGTCGTACAGAGCTGATTTGAACCGCAGCTGTTTACCGCGGAAGAACTGTTCCAAAACCCGGTCTGCTCAACAGAAATATTTTTTGGCAGTGTCGGGCTCTCGTTTACAGAGGTATACGGCAGGATATCCACAGAGGCATTGAACGGGACCCAATCGGTCACGTTCCACCGGCTCGTCTTCGATATCACGCCCCCTACAGACAGCGAACTTATGCCGCCAGCGCACGAGTTGGACCAGTCTACGGCGACTTCATATTTCCCCGCAGTCACATTTAATGACTTGCTCCAAAACCCGTTGCTTTGGCCGAACCATGATTTATTGCTGAAGACACTTGTCCAAGCCCCTCCGCCAATGCTTTTGAAAAACACCGCCGTCTCGTCGTTCGATATTATCTCAAAACTAACGGAAGAGGAAAAGTACATGTCCGACACCGCGGTATACCCCTGCGTGTCATATGGCGGGTTGCAGTCTATAAACGCGGACCGGATGTCGCTCAAATTGCCCGGGAACGCGGACGAAAGCTTGCCGAGGAAGATGCCGCCGGAATAATATTCCGTAGTCAAAGACAGGTTGCCGTTGGAAGTGCCGAACGCATACGAATTCGCCAACAAAGACGAGATAAAGCTGTTTATTTGAGAGGTCGCGGTCCCGGAAAAAGTCCCAGAAGTCACATACGGGCCGAAACTGGAGGAGATAATCTGGTAAGAAACGGTAATCGTTACGACGTAAGTAGAACCAGAAGGAAATGGGCAGCCACCGGCTATCGAAAATATCTGTTGCTCGGAAGGGGCCATCCCAACGCTCAATGGAAGAGAGGCGACCTGGGTGCCATTAGACAACGTAAAGTTTACTTGCGTCAACCGAATATGGGATCCAAGCTGATTCGTTACCTGCACAAAAAACCCGAAATTGGAAACGCATTCCTGCGCGTTGACTTGGAAGCCGGATAGGCCGGTGACGGTAGCCACGGTGATGCTGGGGGAGAATATCCCCAGAGAATAAAGAACTACCACGACTATCACGATAATCAGTATGGCCCAGCCATACGTCATCGTATATTCTAAGGCACTCTGTGATATTTTTTCCATTAGTCATCGGAACTACTGTTTCACAGTACCTCCGAAAGTAGATAGGCATAGCTTAAATAAAGCACTTGCTTTTTAATAAAATGAAGTTTCGAGTTAGATACAGACCTAGAAATAGTGGGGATTGGCCAGAATTAGTGGGCATTTTTGACTTACCTCTCAAGGTGTCAAAGGCAAACACTGAAGAAGAACAGGAGAAGCAAGACCTGCAAGCCGCATTCACTTACTTAAAAGTCGCATGGATGAATGTCGATATTATCGGCATAGAGAAATTACACTAGCCATTAGGATCTTTTCCTATATTCAGAAGTGCAACGGCGAATCTTTTTGCGGTTATTTGAGTAGTTATTGTTGTTAAGCCAAGACACAACCTTACTCCAAGATCTACCAAAAGCCAACAATTGTAAAGTGCAGTAGAAAGCATGAAGTAAAAGTATCGAATCATATAGTTTACCGACGTAGTTTTTCCTCTGAAAGTGTATTTCTTAACGCGGTAGCCCGATTCAATCTGCCAACGACTTCTGTACATTTCGCCAATTCTAAACGCCATAATAAGATCCTCAGAAGTTAAG
>DAHXLI010000048.1 GCA_027366075.1 Candidatus Parvarchaeota archaeon
TCCATTATTGCCGGTTTGACTAGTCCGAATCGGTTTTTCTTCACGATGTCCTTTACTTTTCCCGAGAGCTCGAAATCCTGCGGTTTTTTTACCACCTTAAGGCCGCCGTGATAAAGGTCTGTAAGATATGGCTGTATGTCTTTCCCCCTGAATTTTTTTATTATGTCCTCCGCGGAGAACGAATCTTTATAGTCGCCAAAATTTGGCCTCAGTTCATTTGAAACAAGGTTTATGTTCGTAGTCTTGCCGATGCCGTTTCGTCCTATCAGTCCAACTACCTTCTTTTCCACCGGAGTCGCTATGTTGAAGGTCCTAAAGCTGTTTAAACCGTATTGAAAAGTTATCTCCTTGGCCATTTCATCGGGCAGATTTATCACCCTTATCGCGTCAAATGGGCATCTTTTAACGCATATGCCGCAAGCTATGCAAAGGCTTTCTGATATCGCGGCCTTTTTATTTTCCCGAGGGTATACGGTCTCCTTGAAGCCTTCTCTTACTACAGGACATACTTCCGCGCATATGTAATCACAATTATCGGGAGCTTCGCACTCGCTCTCTTTTATTACTGCAATCCTCATTTTAGAAGTGGCATTTTCATATAACGTTATTCTTAGATATTGAAGCCCCAGGTATTAAAACCTCGTTTCTTCACAAGTAAGCTGCCTAAAGAGATTAATATTGCATGAAATCTTAACAACTATATGACAGAATACAGGTTAAATAACAAGTTCAATGACGCGTTCAAACAGGCGGCCTTTGGCGTTTCGATAGGCGAAAACAACCAGCTTGCTGAATTTGCAAAGGCGTTAAGATCTGGTTCGCAGATGGCCGAGGTAGATCTTGCAAGCTTATACGGGTTTACTGGCAATGGCGCATCAGCCGAAAAGCTTGGAAAAACCGAGAGAGAAGCTTTAGGAAATCTGGCCAAGGTAAGCGATGCCGACCTTAGCATACACGCCCCCTGGTCTATAAACTTCTCGGGTATAAATCCCGAATCCGGTCAAAAAGACCCCCAGTATCAGGCTCTGATGAAGAATGAGATGAAAGCGGCGATAGGTTTTGCCGATGACGTAAGCAAGTCAATGGGCAGAAGAAACATGCCGATAATTTTCCATGCCGCTTCAGATAATTTCGGGAATCCCGACACGAGTACAAAGATAATCGCTTACGATTCAGAAGCTCAAAAGGTCGTTCCCATACCTACACGAATAAATATGACTAAAGACGCATTCAGACAGGTGTATGGCGAGGAAGAATTTAATAAAATTGCAGAGGGGTTAAAAACAACAGAAGATGGCAAGATGCTGATTCTTTCTCCAGATGCGGCAATGGAGACGCATAAAAACGACGAACGAAGACAATTAGTCCAGCAACAATCAAACTTGGGGATCCAAAAAAGAAATTTAGAAATGCAAAAAATCCAGATTGCGAGGGACTTGGCAGAGGCCTCACTCCAAGGCGAAACCGCCGAAATAGCAAGGCTATCAAAAGACAAGTCAACATTTGACGAACAAATCAAAGACCTCGAAACAAGTACGCGTTTTTTGGATTTCCAAGTGTCTAATATAGACAAAAAATATGTAAAGTTCAACGAAATTGCGCCAAATTTGGCAGCAGAAGGCGTAAGAGACGCGGCAATCATGTCCGCAAAAAGTTTAACAAAACCGATGGTCCTCGTCGAGAACACTATGAGACCAGATATGTCATTGAGCAAGCCTGCAGACGTAGCCAGAACCGTAGAACAGGCCAGGAGACTATTTGTGGAAGCTGCCATCAAAGATCCAAAGCTGGAGCTATCCAGAGGAGACGCAGAAGAGTTAAGCAAAGAGATTATAGGCGTAAACCTTGATGTCGGACACTTAAACCTGTTCAAATCTTACGGCAAGACAAACAGAGATATAATAAACATGCTTACAGAAACAGGGAAGCTGGATGACCAGACTAGAGTAAGCATAGCGGATTACGTGAAAAGATATCACCTTAATGACAATATGGGAAATACGGATGCGCACCTTCCATTAGGCGAGGGGACTACACCAGTTAAAGAGATATTTGAGACGTTGAAGAATGCCGGCGTAGAAGCTCCTGCAATAATGGAAGTGTTTGGGGGCCTTGGTGGTCTAGATGCCGGACAAGTCCAATCGCTAGAATACATGGGCGCGCCGCTTTTTGGGGATACCCCGTACAAAAGTCTTCCAGCATATGCAGGAGTACCATATTCTTCGATAATAGGAGATTACGCTAATTATTCACAGCTAGGCTTAAGAAACGATTTCTTGGCTTACGGTGGATTTACAGGTCTTTCGCCTATCTTGGGGGGCGGATACATGGAAAACAATAAAGGAGGTGGCGGTGGGTTCTCAGGCGCACCGATGGTTTGATATGGATGAAAACAATGAAAAAGGAAAATTAGTCCTAAAGGGTTACGACGCAGCTTTTAAGTTTGCGAAAAGCATATTCGGGAAATACCCTAAAATCATAAAGACTATAGTCCTTTTTGGGTCATACAGCAAAGGAAAAGAGACGGAACAAAGCGATGTCGACTTGATGGTAGTAATGGACGACCTTTTGAATGACCTAGAGAATAAAAATATCCTCGGGACTTTCTATGGAGACGTAGACGCTCTGCTAAACGAAGAAAAATCCATAAAGCTGCATATCAACTTTGTCACGCTCACCGCTTTCTGGAGAGGCGTATTGGCCGCAGACCCGGTATCGGTCAACGTTTTGAAATATGGCGTCCCTCTGATAGATACCGGCTACTTTGAACCGCTACAGGTCTTATTAAATCGGGGAGAAATAAAACCTACAGAAGAGTCGATATACGCTGCCCTTTCCAGAAGCCAGCTTTATACCGATTCGGCAAGGTTAAGGATGGCAGGCGCGGTAACAGACTTGTATTGGTCGGTAATAAATTCTGCACAAGCAGTCATAATGAGACAGGGAGAAGTGCCTCCGTCACCCGAAACGATAAGCGCGCTTTTGGAATCTCTGCAGAGGATGCATCTTATCAATAATGAGGACATTCTAACATTCAACGATATATTCGCCCTGGGCAAAAAATTATTGCACGGCGAGAAGCTTGATATAACTGGAGCAGACGTCGATAAAATATTATCAAAGGGCGTCAGATTTAACGAAAAAATGATCAAACTAGTAGAGAACAAGTGATTATAATACTATACTAAGAATAAACCCTACCAGCGTACTAAGCGCAGCTATCGCGATGCCTATTCCTATGGTTTTTAGCCCAGCCATTATTTTTTCGTGCAGTTCCTCTTCGTTATAAGAGCCTATAAAGCCGAGCACGATGAGGCTGATTGCAAGTGAGATTATACTTGCAGGTAATATGCCGCTTTGGCCGTTTAGATAAAATGTGGCGTAAGGCGCCAATACTATAAGGCTGCCTATCATGGTGAAGAGGAAACTTCTGAAAGCATAGCCGATGTTCTTCTTAGCCTTGCCTTTAGTGATCTTATTAGGTTTGTATTCTTTTAGAAAGAGGGCTTCCCTGTATTCGAGCATTTGTTGCCCGGTCGCGAAGTTTTCAGCATTGTAAGTCGCGAACATGTTCGATAATGCGCCGGTTATCCCGACAAGTAGTATCGAAGCAAATGTAAGGCTGTATGTATGGAAAAAAGAAACGCCGAGAGAAAGGCCTATCCCCAAGAAGAGGCCATCGCTTAAACCTAAGATAGTATATCTTAATCTAGCTTTTTCCATGGGACGCTACTGTTACTTCGTCCAAGCTGTCTATCACCGCGCCACGCTCCTTCATCGCTTTTTGGACACCGTGGAAATCAATTTTGCCGCCTTCGATTATTATCTTAAGGCCTTCGGTCCTTATATCGACTTCCTCGACTTTTATGGAAACAGCGCCGTTTTTCACGTTTTTTGATATATCAGAAGCAAGGTCAATTATATTGTATTCACCAACGGGCTTTACCGCATCGATAACTAGTCTGTTTAAATGCATATGTTAATGATTTATAATCTTTTTACGTATAAATATGTTGATTAAAATAAAGAAATCCATTGGCTAAAAGAAACATTTAAATATACCGGATAGGTCATATCAATATGAGTATGTCAAAAAAGGCACAAGGGCTTCCCATTAATACAATAATACTGATTGCTATAGGACTCTTGATACTTGTGCTTTTCATAACGTTCGTTTTAGGCGGATTCAAAGGCGTCGGTGGCGCAACAAATTCAAATGCAGCTGCAGAACAAGCATTCGCAGGTCAATGTTCTACTGCATGTTCAGAAGCAAATACGGCTGGTACTCTAGCAACGTGGTGTTCGTATCCTAATAGTTCAGTAACTGATTCAGCCGGTGCGCCGTACAGTTGCGGTACCGTACCAGGTGGAACTTCATCATGTGTTGTCAGCGGAGTAACTTATACGTGGACATCCACAAGCTGTATAGCCGACAGATAAAATTATTCTAAGATATGAATAGTTCAAAGAGTAATAACTTTGCTTTAAGCATAGCAAGCGTGGTTTTTATTGTTTTGGTTGTCATAGGGGTTTTCTATGTATTCAGCAGGCATATAGTGCTCGTAAACGTTTGTTCCGGCAATGAAACGCTCATAGCGCTGAGCTCCGGGCCTTCCTGTTATCCAAATATATACGATACCGTCATAGCCAACGGTACTCCATATTCCCTCAACTCTTCGATAGCCGTGTCTGGTGGAAAATCGATACCTTTGGATTTCAGATTTATCGGCGACAATCCATTATTGTATATCTGGAACCAGAACGAGACCGAAACAGGCTCCTATGCGTTCCTTACGATCCCTGACACGTTCAAGGTGCACATGCAGTATACATCTTCCGTCGCGACCGAGTTCATAGTAATGACTAGCGCACAATATGTGCAGTGGGTAAACTCTGGAGAAACTTCTAATTCAAACGTATATTCTATCACCGGCACGTCAATATCGGTATGGTTCAATGATAGTGCTGGCTGCGCGGGTTACGTGGCAGTCGTAAAAGCTCAATCTGGCAACGGGTTCACGATATACCCCAATGAAACCGCCCTTTACGACCCAGCATCGAAAGCTACCGGCGTCTGCGCTTGAAACGCAAACGAAAGTCAGTTTTAAATTCTTGTAGATGTATTAACTGCTATGGAAATGAACGTTTTTGAAGCCGTAAATGAGATCAAGAAATTCTACGACGGCAACAGTTCCTTGTTAAACCTTAAGGGGCTTATAGCCGCAAAAAAACTAGATATAAATCTAGAATACTTAGACGGGGCGGTAAAGGTAAAGGTGCTTCACCCCTTAAGAATTTACGTAGACGAGATATACAAGATACTCTTAAGGCTTTATATGGTGAATTCTACGGAACTTACGGTAGAGTTCATGACCGACGGCAAGCATAAAAGCGTTTCTAAGAGATTCGGGGCGGATGAGGACATAAAAGAAACCATATCAGACCTCCTCGAGTTGCCACACGAGCAGCTTCTCGATGTCATAATCGACACCGAATACTTCAAGCTTGTTGCGGTAAAAGACCTTAGCGACACGGTTTCTATAATAATGAAAAAAGGTGACCAGAAAGCCCTATTCAGGAGCTTGCTGAATTATCTTTTTCCTTTCATCAACGTAACGGTCGAGAAATTTGCAAAAGAAGAGATAATATTCAACTGGCAGAATGATGAGTTGATTGTCGACGTAGCACTAACCGTCGATGGCGCTTCTATAGGGGTAAAGTCTAAGAAGGTAAAACTCCTCGGAATATGACAGGCATCATGACAGGATACCCCTCTTTTAATTCGTTGACTGGCGGGCTAGACATAAGAAAGACATACCTTATAAGCGGGAACAAAGAAAGTGGCAAAGAGGACTTTAGCTATCGGCTTGCCGCTTCTGCGCTCGGCGGGAAACTTGCGGTGGTATATATAACGACCAATAAATCTAATACAGAACTTCTTTCTGAGTTCGCTTCTAGAAGTCTTAATATCGCGCAATATCTCGGCGTCAGCATGAAAATAGTGGACGACTACATAAGAAACGTATCGCCGCAGGCGACAGATAATAATTATACAAAAGTGCTCAATGGGCCATTGGACCTCACTGGGCTTTCCGTTGCATTGTCAGCTATAAACAGCGATATGTCAAAAGATGGTAAGACAATAATAAACATATTCGATTCTATATCGTCACTTCTTTTGTACAATAATCCAGTGACCATGTTTAGGTTCCTCCAATTCATCTGCGGCCGCGCTAAGATGTCCGGGGTCACGACGCTTTTTCTTTTGGATGAACAAATGCATACGTCGAGCGTAAACGAAACTATCCGATCTTTAGCAGACAGCATAATATCGCTGAAACTGGAAGGCGGAAAACGCTATTTCACCGTTTCGGGAATCGCAAAAGAGGTACTAGAATGGGCACCCTTAGCTTGATCAAAAATGGAACAAAAAACGTTAAATCGCTTGGAGACAACGAACAGTTATGAATGACCCGATATTCGGAATAGGTAAATTAGACGACGATTTGGATGGCATTCCTTTTAATAAGATGGTCCTTCTCTCAGCTTCGCCCGCGGTCGGCAACGAAGTTTTCGGTTACCAAATAATCTACAATAACGCGATACACAAAAATAAGGTCTTGCTTTATCTGAATAGGACTTCGCCGCAGGCTTATCTTACGGAAATGAAGGACTACGATTTCAAGCTAGACTCAAATCTTGTTATAATCGACTCTTATAGTAACCTGACGGGGATAAAATCGGAGGAGACCGCTACAAATAAAGTCATAAGTAACCCCGCAGACAAGGAGGAGATAAAGAGAAGGCTTTCAGAAGAACTAGAAAATGGCTATGATCTGGTAGTTTTCGACTCGCTTTCACTTCTGATAGATTCGTTCGATTTTGACTTTGCCATTTCTATAGTAGATTTGGTCGAGCAGAAGCTAAAAAATAAAAATAGTTCTGCGGTTCTGCTTTTCACCGACTGGGAGTACGGCGAAAATGATATAAACAAGCTCGCAGAGAGGGCAAATGCCCAGATCGAAATAAAAGGGATAGAGAAGAGAGTAATCTTTGGACAATATTTCGCGGTAATAAAATGCGATTGGGTAAAAGAAAAGCAGTTTTCTTCCGTTCTTTTTAAAGCCGTCAAGCCGGGAGGGATAAAAATATACTTCCCTAAGATATTGATAACGGGACCCACAGACGCCGGAAAGACCTCCTTTATACACAGCGCTTCAAAAGACGCGGTAAGCGTAGACAGGCTTGGCGGGACGATAGCATTGGACCACGGTAATCTAGATTTTGAAGGTTACAAGGCAGATCTATTTGGGACACCCGGCCAGGAAAGGTTTGACCCCCTCCTAAAGCTTTTGGGCGGAGAAGCGATCGGCGTGATATTAATAATCGATTCCACCAAGCCAGATCAATTCCCCCGCGCGATAGAGATGTTGCGAAAGACCGAAACTTATGGCCTGCCGATAGTGGTCGTTGCAAACAAAGCAAATCTGCCAAACGCTCTCTCTTTAGACGAGATCAGAGAAAAATTACATCTGGGAAAAGATGCGCCCTTATTTCAAACAGTTGCAGAAGATCTATCACGCATAGACCAAAATGAGCCGACAAAACTTAAAAAGGAGGGGATCAATCAGGCACTTAGTGCTTTATTTAAAGAACTTACATAATCTTTAAATTAAAGGGCATACAAGGGATAGATATGGCTACAAAATCCGAATCGTTAAAAATCGTGTTAGAAGGGCTCGGTAATGTCGGTGGCATAAAGGCTTCCGCAGTAATATCCGTTGACGGACTCCCTATAGTCTCTTTAATGCCGCAGGACGTAGACCCGAATAACTTTGCAGCCATGCTCGCGTCGATGGTGGGCGCAGCAGAAACAGCATTGAAATCACTTGGCTCAAAAAATATATTAGACAGAGTAATAGCAGAGTCCAGAGATATAAGGGTAGTTGCCGTGAAGGGGGGAGAAGACGCGATACTTACGATAATGATAGACCCAAGTACGAATTATGGACTAGTACTTTTAGAAGCAAAGAGAGCTTCTGACCAGATAGCCAAGATAATGAAAGGCTAGTCATATTCTAAGCATCAGCCATTTTTCTTTATAATCAGAAGTAGGTAATCAAAAGATTTTATCTTAGTTTATCTTTATTAGGCCGCTTTTGACTGGACGGACTCCAATAATTCATGCATCTTGTCCACGTTATCGAGCTTCATCGCTTCTATTAGAGCGAGCTTCTCTTTCTTTCGAAGTTTTACCTTAACACCGCCTTTCAGTGCCTTTATGGACTCCTTATTTATATCTACAGGCGCGGCGCCTTCTTTCTTCTCTTTATGCTCTTTCTTTACGTACTTTACGTGGTAGTCACCAAAGCTGACTTCTTTGTTGACTTTCATGAACCTATAATGGCTTTCCATAAGGATAGGTGCTAGAGGCTACTTTTAAACGTTTCTATTGGGAGAGTATGGGAATACTTTATATCTTTAAATGTTCTAAAAACAATAAAATAAAAATTGCTGAGGTCGCGTAACCTGGCAGCGCGTAGCCCTGGAAAGGCTATGGGCACTTCGCCCTTGTGAGTTCAAATCTCACCCTCAGCGCTTGTTAACCTTTTATTTTATTATTACGTCTAAATATTATGGCATTAAAACGCCTATCTGCTTTAGATAAGCGGAGTATAGAAGAGTTATACGTTGCCGGAAATTCTGGGATGTCTATAGCTAACTTAATTTCTCATCCTAGAAGCACTGTAAATGGATACATCGTAAAAATATTTGGCAAGAGAATACAGCGAAATAAAATGAAATTAAATTTAAGCTCTGAAGAGAAACTAGGAGAATTTATAGGCGCCTTTGCTGGCGACGGAAATTTGTATTACTCTCACAAAAAACACTATCAAGTAAGTATATTCACAGATTTGAAAGAAATAGTCTATGCTAATTATCTTTCTAAGCTAATGAGAGAACTTTTAGGTAGAGTTCCTCATGTAAGACCGCACAAGGGTACAAGAGGGAATACTACACTAGTCGTACAGATACACGGCGAAGAGGCCGTTAATCTAATAAAAAGGTTTTTAACCTTTAAATCCGGTGACGGTGAGAAGAAAACATATTCTGTAAGGCTATTAAATTCGGTAGAGTCATACAGTAAAAAGTTTCTTCGCGGTTTTATAAAAGGGTTAGTTGCATCCGACGGCTCGGTTTATTTTAAATATTACCCGAACAGAAACCGCTTTTTTAAAAATATAGAAGTTAATTTAACCTCTAAAGAGCTGGCCTTACAATATAAAAATGCATTGGATATGTTTGGGATAAATAGCAGATTTTATACTTATATTCCGAAGAACCTTATAGCAAAACCGGTATACGAAGTACACATAAAAGCGCTATCAAGCATACAAAAATTTTATTATAAAATTGGCTTATCAGAAGAGCGCAAATCCGCAAAATTAAAAAATATAATGTTAGCTAGTATTCCTTCTACTAGTTTTAGTTTTTTGGATAGAATCTAGGTTTTTATGTTTACAAAGTTCTAGTTTTTATTTTTTCTTGCAGGTCTTTTGAAAATTCGTTTAATTCAACTCCGTATTTGGTTTTTCCGTCCTTGCTTCTAACCGCTATCGTATTTGCAGCTTCCTCTTTGTCGCCTAGAACAATTATATATGGAATTTTCTTTAGCTGCCCTTCTCGTATTTTGTAGTCAAGAGTGGCATTGCTTTCATCAAGTTCGACTCTTAATCCCCGTTCTATAAATTTAGAAAGCAATTTTTTACCATAATCATTGTTTCTTTCGGTTATCGTAACTATCCTAGCCTGCACTGGCGAAAGCCATACAGGTAAGTCGCCGCCGCTATTGGAAAGGATTATGCCCATGAACCTGCCTAAAGACCCCATTACAGACTGGTGCAAAACTATCGGAGTGTGTTCTCTGTTGTCTGACCCAGTATATTTTACATCAAAGCGAGTCGCAAGGTTGAAATCCACTTGAATGGTAGAAGCCGCATACGCAGATTCAGGTTTTCCCGTGAAATCAAGAACGTATATGTCGATTTTTGGGCCATAAAAAGCTCCGTCGCCTTCTTTTATCGTGTATTTGTAGCCGCTTTTTTCTAACGCGTTTCTCAACGCATTTTCCGCGCGACTCCATGCATCATCTGAACCTATCCTTTGTTCTGGTCTCGTAGCGAGAGTCATCAAGGGAGTCAATTTGAATATGGCATAAACCTCCTTCATAATTTCGAACATTCGTATTATCTCATTTTCTACCTGGTCTTCGGTAATGTAGATATGCGCGTCGTTTTGTTCCAACATTCTTGTTCTAAATAATCCGTCTAGCGCACCCTCTAATTCATATCTGTGCAAGAAGCCATAATCCGCAAGTCGCAACGGGAGGTCCCTATAACTTCTGGTCTTTGCATTGAAGACGACCGTAGAAAAAGGACAATTCATCGGTTTAAGTGCGTATTCTTCGTCTTCTACGCTGAAAGGGGCGACTTTATACATATTCTCACGGTATTTTTCGTAATGCCCGCTCGTTTTCCACACTTCTGATTTTGCTATTATCGGGGTTATTATTTCCTGGTAACCGTATTTCTTATCCATCTCTCGAGCTAGTTTGAGAAGTTCGTTGTATATTATCGCACCGTTAGGGAGAAGAAAAGGAGAACCGGGAGACCAGGCAGACGTTTCAAATAACTCCAATTCCTTGCCTATCTTCTTATGGTCATGTTTTGACCGTTCCCCTTCGAACTTTGTATATTCTTCAAGCAAAGCCTTTGATGGAAATGATACTCCGTAAATTCTGGTCAACACTTCCCTTTTGCTATCGCCGCGCCAGTAAGCCCCTGCGACTTTGAGCAATTTGAAAGCCTTAAGATATCTCGTGGATGGAACGTGCGGCCCGCGGCAGATGTCGATAAAATCCCCAGTTTCATAGATCGTTATGGGCGATTCCGCCTCGCCGAGTATTTCCGCCTTGAATTTGTTTCCCTTAAAGAGAGCCAACGCTTCATCTTTTGATACTTCTTTTCTTACGAACTTGCTGTCAGCTTCAACTATGGCTTTCATCTCTTTTTCTAATAGCTCTAAGTCATTGTCCCCTAGTTTTATGTCGTAAAAATCATAGTAAAAACCTTCGCTTATTGCTGGTCCTAAAGTAAGCTGCGCATTCGGATAAACGCGCTTGACGGCCGCGGCCATAAGATGTGCGCTGGAATGCCAAAACACTTCTTTTCCCTCTTTTGAATCGAACGTTAAGAATTCTATTTTTGTGTCTTCGTTTATTTTTCTCGTCAAGTCGATCGGACCGGAATCTATTTTAGCCGCGATTACCCCGCTTAATTGCACGCCAAGCGTCTTTGCTATCTCTATCGGCGTCGCGCCGGTTTCAAATTTTTGCTTTTTGTCCTCGTAAACTATCTGCATAAATTATATGTTATATCTTTAGAATAAAAAGCTTAATTCGTAAACTTATATTTTGTATACGACTCGTAAAAATAAAATATGAATTGTTATATAGTATGAATCTTTCTTATAAATGTGATTTTATGAAGGCGCCAGACGAAAAAACAGCACTTAGATTATCCTGTGGGAGAGACTTTAGTCTGGAAGACATACTTTATAGCCACGCCGAACTAGATTCTAGAGACGCCATGCCGCGGGTCGGCGATATAATGCCCGTTTTAGGTGGAGTTTATCATATCGAAGTTAACGACGATTTAGATAAAACTTACGAGGAGATCTCGGGTTATGCGGAAGGAACTTACGGTGTCCACAGGCTTCAGACTTTTATGAAATTTATATCAAAATATATAATAACTGATTACTCCGATAAATTTAATTTCGAATTCTATAAGGGAAAAGTTTTAGATCTCGGAAAACTTCTCGAAAGAGACCTAATAAATTCAATGGACGCAGCGGTTTTACTCGCATTTATGATAAATAAGGATAAGGAACTAAAAGAAGATGGATTTACAGCACGGTGTGTCGCTGGTCACCCAATAAATTGGCTAGGTAAAATCAAGCACAGCGTACTAGCCGTGAAAGTAGACTCTCCTACCTTTATGTCCTATCTAGCAATCCCAAACTTAAACAAGTTTAAAGAAATTTCGCATTCTCTGCTTGCCGCGTCAAGGAATTTTAACTTCGTAGAGGTCTACGAAACAGAGACTCACAAGTTGCTTATGTTTGGTGAGTACAAGCCAATCTTCAGAAAAATAGTCTGATGATGGAAATCGCTTATATCACCAGCAACGAAACGAAATTCAACGAAGCCAAACAAATACTTAGCGACGTCGTTTGGGTGAAAGTAGATCTCCCCGAAATACAATCCCTTGACCCAAAAGAGGTGATGATGGCCAAAGTGAAGGAGGCAACGCGGTATAGGAAGACGTTCATCGTAGAAGACGTGTCGCTCCATTTAGATTGCATCAAAGGACTGCCCGGTCCGCTTATAAAGTGGTTTCTGTCCTCGATAGGGGCAGAAGGCATCTATGAACTCGTAAAGAGATATGGCGACTATCGGGCGCAAGCTACCTGCAGCGTATGCTATGCGGCAGGCGAAAATGAACTTTTCTTTTTTGAAGGCACGGTAAAAGGCGAAATAGTAAAACCTGACTCCAACTCAAACTTTTCATGGAACTCCCTTTTTAGGCCGTTAGGATCCGAAGATGCACTTTCCGTTTTGACGCCGGCAGAAAGAAATAAAATAAGTCCGCGCGGGATAGCACTGAAAAAGCTTTTAGAATTTCTAAGGACCGGGACAAAATAAATCATTTTAGGTTTTTCGTAAGCTCTTTATACTCGTTATACATCTTCTCGACCGCTGCGTTTAGCAGGCGAAGGTCGTCCTCTGAGAAGGACTTTTCCAGCGACGGGCCGATTTTGTTTCCGACTATAGTCGGCCTGCTTACGTGTATGACCTCGTCTTTGTATTTTATTGGCGCAGCTATGCTCATTACACGATTTTCGTTCGTAGCGACAGCAACTACTATGTCCCGCATGGAAGTCGCCGGTCCCCACGATGTGCCACCAAGCACCGCAATCACCTGGGCCGCGACGTCCTTTACATAATTGGTTACTTCATCTCTGGTAAGTTTACCTTTAGCCACTTCATCAAAAGGCACGTTGTTAACGGTCACGGTGTCCCAGAATATCGATAGGCCTTCGCCGTGCTCCCCCCCTGCGAAACCGTCCACAACGTCCACCGGGACCCCAAGCCTTTCAGCTATAAAGGACCTTAGCCGCATGTTTTCTACTTGAGCCCCCGAACTTATGGTAAGTCGGTTGGAATATTTCATAAATACCGAAGCCATTTGGTCAACAGGGTTAGTCACCATCACGAAAAGCGCCTTTGGATTATTTTGCGGTAAAGTCTTGGCAAATTCTATAATTATCTTGGCATTGTCATTGAAAACATCAGTCCGGCTCTGATTTGCCATCCTAGGTTTTCCTGCGCTTATGAGTACTATATCGGCGCCCTTTACGTCGTTTATCGAATTGGTGGCCGATATTTTTGTGTTTATTTTCGCGCTAGCCAATGCATGCATCAGTTCGTCCTTAAACCTTTGTGGGAGGTCAGGGACTATATCGAATATTATCGCCTGGTCTACTGCGCCAGACATAAGCGTGGAGTATATTATCGTTTGGCCTATCCTGCCGGCACCTATAAAAGCGACCTTGGTCATGTTTATGTAAGTTTTGTCGAATATTAATAATTTTTTTAAAACGTCGGCATCAAAGCAAAGAATTATAAGCGATGTAGGCGAACTATACAGTGTGTCCTAAAATAGAGAGGAAATTTTATTTTCGATAAATGGAAGAATATGAACTAGGGATAATCGGCGCAGGACCTACCGGGCTTTTTTCGACTTTCTGCGCGGGCCTTAGGGAGATCAAGAGCATAACTTTAGAGGGGCTTGAGACTACCGGCGGCCAGATACTTAAATTTTACCCCGTGAAAAAAGTATTGGATGTAGAAGGCATACCAGAGATAAAGGGGGTAGACCTCGCCAATTCGCTCCTCAAACAGGCTCAGCTTTTTGGCAACAAGATAACATTGAACTCAAAGGTCACGGATATAAAAAAGGACCCGTCAGGCAAATTTATTTTAGAAGTAAACGGGGGGGACCGGTACTTGGTAAAGGCAATATTGATGTGCACCGGCATAGGCTCTTTAGTCCCTGCAAAACTCGATGTAGACGGAGAGCTAAAATACGAGGGGGTCGGCGTCCATTACACCGTAAATCAAACCGAGCCGTTTGTCGATAAGACCGTGGCCGTGATCGGCGGCGGCGACTCGGGTTTTGATTGGGCCAACCAAATAGTAGGCGTGGCAAAGAAAATATACATAGTCGAATACCTGCCCGTCCTAAAAGCGCTCGAAAGATCAATCAGCGATTTAATGAGCACTGGGAAAGGCGAGACGATACTCAACACCGCCGTAAAAGAAGTGATTGGGGACGGCAAAAAGGTCACTGGCATAAAAATAATGAATAGAAAAGACGATTCCATTAGGGTCCTACCGGTAGACACATTGATAGTCGCAATAGGGCATAAAGCCGAGACGAATTCGTTCAAGTCGACTACATTCGAAGTTTTAATGAACAAATTAAAGGTAAACGAGGATTATCAGACCAGCGTACCGGGGATATACGCGGCGGGAGACCTATCTATCTTCGGTAAGAAACCCAAGGTGGGCCTTCTTGCGGTCGGCGGGGCGGAGGCATACGAAGCGATAAATAACATAAAGAAATATCTAAATCCCGAAGCGTCTGTTTTTGGCGAACATAGCACAAACATAAAGCTATAAATGTTACTACCGTAAAGTATTTATATTAGATAATATCCTAAAGTTGTATGGCAGACAAGACAAGAAGGTATTCCTTAAGAGGAGTCACGGCTTACGTCGATAAAAGAGGCATCGTTCGTCTTAACACTTTGAACGAAGACCTTGATGAGGCAGGCCTTGAAGCTATACTTAAAGACCCTTTATCTACCAAAGATTATCCCATGCTGAAATATTCACCCCCGTTATCCGACGACGAAAAACCGGCAAGGCATGCTTATGTCCAGCTGAATTTTCGTTTGGCAAAAAGCGACGAAGAACAAAGAAACGGCTCGACAATAAGGGACCACGGACTGAATAGGCTGAATTGCGCATTTGGATACATTGAGACATCTGAAACCCAGATGGATTCTAAGAAGAAACACACCATAGACCGCGCGCTTAAAGCGTACGAAGCCTCCATAAATTAGGTAATCCGGCAAGCGTCGACTACGTAAACTGCGACCGAAAATAAAAGGAGATCTAAGGGATAGTGACGTTGGTATTGGTTACGTTAGTTAGATGCGAAATTGGGCTTATTATCCCGCTTCTTATAAGGAACAAGATTACTACAAGCAACGCCAATGCTATCACTATAAGGATTATTATCTCCAAACCCAGCGAAATAGCACCGTTTTTGTCGTATCGCAAATCGAACATATAGGATTTTGTTTTGCGCTTAATTTATACTTTTATATTATCTCTAGCTGGTAAATCACGGCATCATATAAAAGACTTAAATATTTGGCGCGATTAAACTTAATATGCCGAAAGGAAATTCAAAAAACGCGCGTAAGCACCCCTCTTCTAAGAAATTAGCGGAAGCCAGGCACGTCGCATCTGTAAAGAAATTTTCATCAGAAAAAGACTTACATCACATGATAAGACTGATAGGCGCGCTTTTCCCACTACGTCAGGATAAGAACACAAAGCGGTCGCTAGAATTGTTGTCAGAGCTTTCCAAGAAAAAAGGCTTTAAAAGTCTTTATGGCCTTTTAAAGGGTTTACTTGCCGAAGAAATAAGTCCCGGCAAGCTGGAGAAGGCTTCGGAAACGGTCGTGACGATATTCAAGGAGGAATCCGGTATAGATTTGATCGCTAAGTTACCAGAAAACAAAAAACGCAGACAGAATGCCGGTGGCCTCTTGCGCGGATTGTAATCTCTATTTACAATTGAAA
>DAHXLI010000054.1 GCA_027366075.1 Candidatus Parvarchaeota archaeon
TATGTATACCGAAAGATAATCTTTCTTAAGGATGTTTTTGCACCCGTTTGACATCAGGAACCCGAACCTTGTGCTTACATATTGGTGAAGATCCGGAGTAGCCTCGCATAACGCGGAAAGGTTGAGTTTTTTCTCGTTTCCCTCGATTATATTCGAAGCGACTGGCATTATCAACGTCTCTAGCTCGTCCTCCTTCATTTCTCTCAGGGGGCCACTTAAGAACTTGTCTTCGCTGAGGTGTTTTTCTAGGTTAGAGAATATCTCGCTCTTGGCGATTTCAAGTCTGTCTAGTATCGTCAGGCTAACTGGCCTTGGGTCTTTGGATCCTTTTGATTCTTCCATCTACCGCTCAATAATAGTTGATTAAAGAAGCAATTTGCTATAAATATGTTTCTCGACGTAATATTCGGTTGCCAGACATGGTTGATTTCTTCTCTGCTCTAAATATGGACACCGCATAAGTCAATAGTATGCGGTGTCATCAAAGGACACCGGCCGGAGGCAATGAATATGGAGATAGCGATAGACGCGGGAAAGAAAAAGAGTTATTTCGTAGTGGAATCGGAAGGAAAGACGATAGACGAAGGTTACGTGCCTACTACTAAAAAGGGATTTGAACGCAGACTGGCGGAAAAAGACGGAATAAAGGCGTGATAGTGGAATCCAGCTCTACCGCCCAGAGGATAGCCGCTCTTTTGGAGGGACTGAACGTCGTAATGACTCATCCAACGAAAGCAAGGATGATAGCCGATTCGTTCATAAAGACCAACAAGATCTATGCGCATACGCTGCTGAAGCTGTATAAAGCGGATTATCTGGAAGCTTCTATAGTTCCATGGGCCATTAAATCATATGTTCCTTCATTATGTTTGTATACTCTTATTTTTTTGAAGCCCATTTCTTTCAATTTATTGATTATAGTATTTCTATTTCCAATCATTTTACCGTCTATCGAAGTAGAATACTCAACTCTAACCATTTGGAATAAGGAAATAGCTTTATCTTTAATAAGTTCAAATTCATTTCCTTTAATATCAATGTCTAAAAGAAATGGGTCTTTTAAGGAAAATTCATTCAGTATCCCATTCACACTGATACTTTTGACTTTAATTGTCCTTTTATTGTTTATCGAAGAGGCAGATGATCCGCCGCTTCCATTCGGATTTATCGGAAAATCAATTTCCCCGTCCTCACCTAATGCATAATTCTTCATTACTATAACTTTTGAAAGCTCTGGGTTTAATTTTATGTTTTTCATTGCAGTGTTGTAAGAATTAATGTCTGGTTCAAAAGAATAAATTTTGGCGCCTCTCGACGCATAATACAGTGCAGTATCACCAATGAAACCCCCTGCTTGAATTACAACTTTATTAACTAAATCAAAACTCGAAAAGTGAATGTCACTTAGAAACGTCTCAGAAAATATTAAAGGATCGAATTTTTTAATTAAGAATTTGATGCCAGAAGGAGTCGTAATAATACCCTCTTTATAATTCCAATTTCTATTAGTGTCAGAAAATTCGACTCCATACCGGTTTGAAAATAGATAAATGCGGCGAATATCTTTTTTGTTATCCTTATCAAAAGGAAATTTAAAGCCGTTCCAGGAGATTAATGTCCCCTCATTTCTTATTAAATTTATTATATTATGGAAGCGATAGTTAGATCTTAAAATAAGAATAATAAATAACTTTTCCATTTATTTCCCCCGTTTTCCTGTAAACCTTAATCGCTTTCCCATATTTCAGCATCTCATTCTGGTATAATAATGTGGATTTATAGCCATCCTCGAAAGTAATCCTACATTCCGTCCTTTAATATCTTTCTGAGAAGATCGAGCGAGCATACGCTCATCACCTCTTCTGGAGACGCGGACTTCGCGAACCTCACCATCAAAGCTCACACTCGGCGAATTACTCAAAGTGATAAAGGTAGTTGGCTAGCCTGCCTCTCGACGCGAGTTCGTTGCTGAATACGAATCTTAAACTTCCAAAATCGTCCTTATTTTTCTTGAAGTGGTGGAACCTGCAGATCTCTGCGTCGGTAAGGCCGTTTTTAAAGAAGCGATTTGCTATAAATATGTTTATCAACGTAAAAGTGACTAATCTTTAGAAGGGATTTTTGTCGGGTCTCCCTTTACCTTCTTTTTGTCGTAGCGCCTGTCCAGTTCTTCCAGTTTTGATAAAAAGGCCTCACCTAAATCGAAACCAGCCTGGTCGGCTATCGCGAGACAGGAGAAGAAAACGTCTGCGGTTTCGTTCTTTATCTTGCGGATGAGCTCTTTTTCCCTGCCGCTTAGTATCTCCTTATCGAGTTCTTTCCCATCCTGCCAAAGAAAAAGCTCTAGCAATTCGTTCGCTTCTACCGAGGCGTTGGCTGCAAGTTCTTTTACGGTCTGGAATTTTCTCCAGTCTCTTTCGTCTATGAACTTCTTGGTTGCGCGCTGCAGTCCTTTCAGATCTACCATAAGTTTGATTATATCCTAAAGAATAAAAATCTTTCAAATAAAAATAAACGCCGGGTACAGGATTCGAACCTGTGAATCCTTACGGAAATCGGTTCTCGAGACCGACGCTTTGACCGCTCAGCCAACCCGGCATAATCAGTTAATACGCAACTAAAATGTGAACTGCCCCGAGCTTCCGCGTGGGTAGCCTTTCTTCTTTCTTCCAGCCAAGGCATGGATGTTGTTCCATAACTGCTGATTCACCATCTGCAAAGCCTTCGAATACACGCTCTTCAACTCTGGTTTCTCTTCTTTTAGTCTTACCAAAAGCTTTTGGGTGTCGTTTCTTTTCAGCTTGATTTCCGTCTCTTTGGCTTCGTTCAGTTCTTCTAAAAGGCTATTATAAGTCCATCGGCGCAGGTCTAGCTGTCGATTCAATTCGATCCCGACGATTTTATTGGGATACAACCTAAATTTGTAATTACGCATATACTATATCCATATTTATTATATTATAAATGCCGTTACCGCCTTCCATCCCCGCCCCTCTTCCTAAAGGAGAATTCTCGGCGGAATTGTTAAATACTTTGAGAGTTACTACAACAAATATGCCTAAGGAAAAAAAGGTTGTTCTTATTGCCGCGAGATTTCAAAAAGTCGGCAGCGGAATATCTGACCATTGTTTCGAGGTTGGCAATAGCCTTGAGAAGTTCACTGATTATAATATAGAGAAAAGAATCCAACCAAATGCGTACTTGAAACTAAACCCAAAGCTAAGAAAGGGTTTTACGAATACCGTGAACAATTGGCTATATTTCAATTTTGGTTTTGATCGCAAAGATGTAACAAATAAAAACGTCCATGTTTTATCTTTGGGGGATATGCCTCCCAAGTTTTTTGGACTTCCGAGGAAGAAAATAGTCACAGTACATGATGCAGTGGTGCTATTGAGCCCAGTAGCTTTGGAAGGAATAAAAAATATAGTCTATCTGAAAACCGTGAAAAGACGCTTCTTTGAGAGTTATCTGAGATTAAAAGAATTTGATAAGATAATAGCCGTGAGCGACATCGTCAGTAATGTTCTTGAGGGTCTTTGTGGTATAGAACCGGAAAAATTGAGAGTTATAAATAATCCGATAAATTTAGACAAGTTTCATAATAATGCAAAAAGAAAGGGGACGGATAAGACGATTATAGGTTACATAAACACTTTTGGACAAAATAAACTACCAAAATTAGAGAAATTCA
This sequence comes from Candidatus Parvarchaeota archaeon, assembly GCA_027366075.1. Lineage (GTDB taxonomy): Archaea > Nanobdellota > Nanobdellia > Parvarchaeales > Parvarchaeaceae > Parvarchaeum. The sequence goes on from DAHXLI010000054.1 coordinate 3,695, forward strand.
TACAAATCTTCAAGCAGGTGAAAGATGATGATTTAGAGCTTAGGATATACGGCGCAAACTTTCCACGTTTGGACTTGATTAGTGATGATAAAAGAATAAAATATTACGGATTTCTAGACGAATCGCTTATTGCTAAGACTTATAACTTATTTGACGTGTACCTCCAAACGTCTTCAATAGAGCCATTCGGGATACCGCCGATGAAAGCGAAGGCTTGCCGCGTCCCGGTTTTGTGCTACGATGGTATACTGCCAGACATAGTTAAAAGAAACACTATCTTGTGGCGGGAGAATACTTTGCCGGACATATTAAAAAGCCGAGCATGGCGCAAGATAAATCTTAATAAGGCATACAGCGATGCGGTCAAATGTAGCGTACCTTCTGTTATGGAAAAAATGGAAAACGTTTACGATGAAGTATTTTATAATAAAAAATAAGTTATATTTCCTCTAATATTTTTCCTTGTTTCGCCAGAGATTTTATACATCATAATGGCTATCACATTTTGGTGCCTAATAGAATTAAAGATAAGTAGTGACATGCGATTTTTCGCAAAAGATTATTTAGTATATTTTAAATGGTCGACGATTATCGTGGCAGTCTGGCTTGTTTCTTATGTCTGTACTTTGTTATGGGTTACCTATCTCTTTCAAATATGCACGTTAACCTCGCGGTTGAGATTTTTCTTGGGGCGACTACCTGGATAATAATCGGAGAGGCATATCACATAAATGACAGATACAAAAATATATCGGTAAACGGCTTGAAAAATAAGGGGGGTATGTTGTAGGATATGCGGTCACCGGGATTCGAACCCGGGCTGGCGGCTTGGAAGGCCGCAGTTCTACCACTAGACTATAACCGCATCGACTTAATTATTATGTTGTCGTTTTTTATAAGCATCTTTGCTAAAATTTGTAGCAAATAAAGGCTTATATAGCGAAAGTTCAAAATAAATTGGATGGTTAAAGCTTTGGTACTAGTTGACATAGACCCTAATAAAAGCGAAGAGACGTTCAAAAAGATAAAATCAATGAATAGTGTAAAAGACGCCATGCAAGTTTACGGCGAATATGACGCTGCGTTTGTAATAGAAACCGAACACACCGTTGATGTACAGGATTTCGTAAAAGCCGTAAGAAGATTGCAGGGGATTACAAGAACTGTCACGTTGCTGGAGTATACATGATACCTATCAGATGTTATAGTTGCGGAAAGCCCATAGCTCACCTTTGGGAAAAGTATAGGGATATAACAAAGAGCGAATCGCCTAAAGACGCATTGGACGAACTAGGCCTTAAAAGGTATTGCTGCAGAGCGATATTCTTAGGCACGATAGACGAAGACAATATAATAAACTTCTCTAATTTAGATTAAATTTATTAAATGCCGCGTCTAATTTTGGGATTAAAACTTATCTAAGAATCCCGCGAAAGTGTCCTTTATCTTGTCTATGTGCTCTCTCCCTAAGCCTTGATTACAGCCGATAAGTAACCCGTTTTTCATTATATAATCCGCGTTTGGAAACTTTTCTGCAAACTCCGGCGTTTTCAAATTCTTAAAGGCCGGCTGCCTCAAAACGTTTCCGGTAAACACCGGCCTCGTCTGGATATTATTTTCTTCTAAGTGTTTTACCATTTCTAGTCTACTAAATTTAGCGTTTTCTTTTATTGTTAAAGGAAATGCTAGCCACGCCGTATCCGTTTTCATCGCTTGTTCGGGGAGATTGAAGAAATCACTGTAATTAGAGAAAAACTGCCTGAGTTCAGAAAAGTTGTTTTTCCTTATTTTTATAAAATTTGGAAATCTTTTTAATTGTTGTAGCCCGAATGCAGCGCTAATCTCAAGCGGTAAAAAATTATATCCCACTTCTTCGAATATAAATTTTGAATCGTATTGTATGCCGTCTATGTCCACACCAAATCTTTTATTTATGTCTTCAGACTCATCTACAGCAGAACTTCTCCCCCATCCACGCAATATCCTGGCTCGCCTATCTAAAGCGTCTTCGTTAACGCACAGCATGCCTCCGCCGCCAGCAGCGGTTATTATATGGGAACCATAAAAACTCGTCGTTGACATATGTGAATATTCGCCTGAAGATTT
>DAHXLI010000058.1 GCA_027366075.1 Candidatus Parvarchaeota archaeon
ACTTACTGAGATAAATCCCCAGCTTACGGTAATCGAAACCGGAGAAGATTTCAACTGGCTAACAGGAAATGGGAATTACTACGAGATAGTCGCGGAGAAAAGCTTCGATAAGCCAGCAGTGTCTTATCAAGACTTTCGCCGTCTGTCTGTATGCGTTTTCTTTCCATTTAAGACGCCTCTCCCTTTATTGAATAGTCGTTTATTTCTGGCGACTCCCGTTTCAGTTTTGTGTGGCAAAAATCTATAGACATCATGATGCCAAAAAGATCTTTATTCTGTTCTGGATTAAGTCTAGTAAGCTTGTCATCAGATTTCATATACATATCGGAATCTACTAATTTCTTTTCGCTTAAGCTTTCAACATACAAAAACGAAAGTTTTTCGTGTCCATCTTTATCTACGAATGAGACTTCAAGACTCTTCTGGTCCGAATTCGGATCATACCTGCGTCCGAATGAAAATATCCTTTCCGAGAACCCTAGAGTTAACCCGCCAAGGTCTATTTTCTTGCTGTCTGCTTGAACAAACGCGCCAGGTTTAACTTTTAGGAATTCTTCTACCGGCTCTTCATGTCCTGTCTCCTTTCTAAGCTCGTTTCTATCGTAGGAAAGCGTCCCTTCCGCTGTAAAAGTCGCTGTATTTTCGCCTAATGATATCGGTGTCACGAAATCTATAGCTTTTGAACGGTTGTATCCAGAAACCTGGGCTTTTACTTTCTTGGAAGAGATTATGTTACGATAATCGCCTGAAAGTGCGTTCCAATCAAAGTGCTCTAAGGATTGTACAATGCCGAAGTCTTCCAGCGGCCCTACTGTATCCTCTTTCCCTGAAATCCCGACCAAATTATCTAATTTAGGGCTTGCCATATTTATTATCTTAGAAGAAAACTAGTATAAATACTTTACTTTTTTACCATTTTAATGTAATAATAAACTTAGAAATTTATTCGGGGGCTTTGCTTAAGGTAGACCTTACCAAAAAAATCGCTGACTCGATCGAGATTAAGATACCGAAGTCACGTTAAATCCGTTTGGGAATATTACGTTATCGGCGAGGAATCCTGCGCCCCAAAATGCAACGGTATAGTTGCCTTTTGGTAGAGTGATGTTTATAGTAGCCGTCGTTGAATTTTCTATCACATATTGTTTTATGGGCGTTATATTATAGCTTTGACTGTTAAGAAATGCATAAATCTGAGCGGATGGCCCAGCTACCCAGACTGTAGTATAATTGGCGACAACTTTGCCATATAAACTTGTGTTTGTGCTTGAAAGGTCTGAATATGCCACATAATAATACCCACTTGGCAACGTTACGTTCTGCCCGGCAGGTATGTTCCAAGAAACTGCACTAGAAGGCGCCGACAATAATGAAACTAGATAGAATATCGCTATTGCCGCTATAGGTATCAAAAGTATCCACCATCTGTTTTTCTGCATTCCGAAGCCACGATCACTTCTGCCGCCGTTTTGTGCAGAGATGTTCTGCGCGTTTAAGGAAGTGCCGCACTTTTCGCAGTACTTTGCTACTTGCTTGTTCTCGGCTCCGCAAGCCGGGCATACTTGTCGTTTATCGTCTGAGACTTTATTTGAAACCGCATTTAATCCAGCCCCGCACTTTTCGCAGAATCGTGCGTTTGGGCCGTTTTTTGCTTTGCAGTTTGGACAGGTCTTAGGTTTCTTTTCCATTATAGTCGTTATAATAATTTATCCTTTCGATTTAAATAGTTTGGTGATAGGCTCAAAAATGTAGACGCCCCGAGGACGGACTTTAATTTGATTTGCTAAGATCGGCTATTACGCCGCCATTGTATTCGCGCGTGCCGGCATCTTCGACTGCAATTTAGAGTGGGGGTTCCTAAAACTTATAAACCTTGAGTGAAGTGGATATAACTTACTGCCCACGCCAGGATTTGAACCTGGGATATTCGGTTTAGGAAACCGACGTTCTGTCCAAGCTAAACTACGTGAGCATCGATTATTATATGAATGCCACGCTAAATAAGTTTTTGTTATGTCGTCCGATTTTAAGAAATGTATAAATAGCGTCGGGATTAATAGGATATTATCACATTTTGAATATGTTAGCAAATAACCCATTTATAAACATAACCTCCTCGGGAAACGAGAAAGTGATCGATAGGGTGAAGGAGCGGGTCGAACTGCAGGTCAGTGTAAATGACGCCTTATACCACGGCAAAATAATCATATTGAAGGGCCGGCCTGGCGTGGGTAAAAGCACCCTGATACATTCGATAATAAAGGACGTAGGAAGAACCAATAACATCGATGTGGTAAAAGAAGACTTCACTCCCTCGATATACAATAAGCTTCGAACGCTGACATTTAATCCCGCAAGACGATCGCTCATAGTATTGGACGATTTTAACAACGTTGAGCTTTTGGACAAAAACAGCCAAATA
>DAHXLI010000043.1 GCA_027366075.1 Candidatus Parvarchaeota archaeon
ATACAGATGCAGATAACAAACGGGCTGGGTTATACGGTGAACATAACCGCCGTGAACACGACCTCTTCGGGAGGGCAATCGGCATCCATCCCCGTGTCGGTGATCATTCCCGCAGATCAATCCCAGTCTGTATTCGTACCTGGGGCATGTCCTTCCCCTACAGGCTCTTCCTTCTCTGATTTCATTGCCGTTACATACACGGAACCTGGCCAGACGTTCTCTGGGCCTTACGTGTCTAATGGAAAGATCTCGGGCAGGTCAGTCGATCAAACTCCAGGTCAAGTCGGCAGATTTAGTCCACCAAACGGAACGGTGATCGCGAGCAATGATACCAGTTATATGCAACTGACCACGATTCCGCCCCAGAGCGGACTTATTGGAGAAAACTTTACATTCACGGTAGTATTATGGGCAAAAATGCCATTTAGAGACCAGGCTCAATGGATGAGTGATACGTTCTTAGGCTGGTCATTGATAGGCACGCTCGGCTCATATTATCAAGCGGCTCTTATCGATAGTTCTCCACTAGATATGGCTTTACATACCTGTCATTATGACGCGCACAGCGGGAATATTTACAGCGTAAATTCCGCGTTCGGAAATACATGGCAATTTTTTGCATACACATCAAAACATCCTTACTATGCATTTGAAATGAACAATAGCTATGAGAACGAAAGCAACTCTGATACCCACAGTGGTGGTGCGTCTCCGCTTATAATAGGTGCAAGTTTTTTGTGTGGCGACCCGGGAATCATAGGCGAAATGGCAGACATACAGATTTATAACATATCCCTCTCACAAACGCAATTACAAGCGCTTTACGCAGAAGGGCTCGGCGGGGCGCCCACTATAACTAATGCGAGTCTGGTAGCGTGGTGGCCTCTGGATGGCAACACAAATGATTACAGCGGCCATGGATTAAGTCTTACAAACAAGGGCGCCACGTTTTCTTCACCGTAATGCATTCCTAGACGGAGGCTTTCCCGCCCACGTTGTTAACTTTCCTCCTTTGTTCTCTTTGGAAAAACATCCGTCTCTACGGCTAAAAGGATGTAAGACGCCACATCTTAGCTATCTTACTTCTATAAGTAGTTAGCAAAGTAATTTTTTGGCAATCAGCTCTGAAAACCACAATAATGCGTGAATTGCCGAAAGGCGGTAAGCTCTCGGCGGAGGATAGAACATCAATGGGTAGCTTATTTTAATATATTTAAAACACAAAAACAACGAATTATATGCCAGACAACGATAATAATGAAAACGACGTAGAATGGGAAAATCGGAAAAAGATACCGGCAGAGATGGAGAGACATAAAACGCAAAAAAACAGCGACGAAACTCATGGAAACGGACCGACAGCCGCGCCAAAAAAGAAAGTTCTAAAATTAAAACTCACATATGTTTTAGCTGTAATTGTTATCTTAAGCGCTTTGGTAGGCACAGTATATTTTCTTACCATCTGGCAAGCGAGCCAGGCACTTTCGGTGGTAGCTTCTGGAGATAATATAAGCGTATTCTATACGCTTACATTAACAAACGGAACGGTCCTTCAATCAAACTTTGGGGCGCAGCCGTTTAGTTTTGTAGTCGGTTCCGGCCAGGTGATACAAGGGTTCAACGATGCAGTTATAGGCATGAAGGTCGGCGAGGCGAAAAATGTGACGCTACCGCCTAACGAAGCTTATGGAAATTATAGCTCCGCTCTTATAGTTACCGTGCCGAGATCCGATTTTGGGAATGCATCCATAAACGTCGGGGAAACGGTAAGCAACAAAGCCACTGGCCAGAAAGGTATTATAACGGTCGTCAATTCCACAAGTGCGACCATAAATTTCAATTCTCCACTTGCGGGCGAGACTTTGCTGTTCGAGATAAAGATAGCAAGCATAAATAAATAATCACCAACGGTTTTTGGTTATTAGCACGATTCGGTTCTGGTGCTTAAGGTTTTAAGGAACAACAGCACGTTGTCGACACAGAAATTTTCTAATCGAAAATTATACTTTAGGTTTTCTTAAGCGCAGCGCTTTAAGGATAAGCAGGACGATTATCGCGATCATGAGCGCAATCGTGACTGAATACATTACTAAATTGGTGGCGCAGGTCAATGAGAACGAAGTATTGACCGGCGTAGAATTTGTGGAGCCGGCGTTGCTCGTAGAAAGGTAATTTGCGGACATAGAACAGGCGTTGTAATTTTGATATACGGCGGAGTATGACACCGCCGCGAGGACTATTGCGACCGTCACTATTATGGCGCGCGTGCGGTCCTTTTTTGGCTTAAAAGTTTTGAAGTCTGTCTTTATCCCCTGCCCTTTTAATTCTTCTTTGTACTTGTCGGCTAAGCTCATACAATCAGATAGATCAGCTTGCAAATAAAAGCCATATGCAGCTTTTATTGCGAGTCTTCTTACAACTCAGTATGCCTCATTATAAATAAAGAATGGGTTCTATTGACGTTAGGCATCGATTGTACGGAATCCATTATGAAATTCGTCAGCTCCTCTTTTTCTCCGCGCAGTATAAGGACAAAATCCCAGTCTCCTGTCACCGCATAAATGTCGGAAATAAGCGTAGACTTTTGCATCTCATCTTCAAAGGTTTTTACGTCCTTTGCGTTAGTTTTCGTCAACGAGACAAGCATCATTGCAGAACCGTGGTTTTTTGTCTGTTCGTAATTCATCGCTACGCGGACGCCTTTTATGAAACCGGCTTTTTTCAGCTTGTTTAGATGGTAATATACGGTAGACTTTGGTATCTTAAAGTCCTGGGCTACCTTAGTCACATCGTCCCCATGCCTAAGTGCGTTAAGGATTTTTGAGTCTGTATCTTTTATCTGCATACGATTTTACTCTAATATTGTAATTTTTATAGTTTAAATACTTTTAATTCGGAATAATTTCAATTTTTCAATGATTAAGTAATACAGAAGGTATGTGACTATTTGGATACGGTCGGCGATTTTGGCTTTAAACGGATAGGTCACAAAATCCGACTCAAAATCTGCTTCGCATGGCATCTAAAACTCATTTGCGCCGACGTAGCAGATTTCGTGCGGGCAATGAGGGTTTTATTTTTAGCCAATTTTCCAACTCTCATTCCATAATTTGGGTTTATCATAAACGCTTGGCGCACGAAAAAGTTTATATATATATAAAACCTTTATTTTGAATGACAACTGCAGACCCATACACAGTCATTGCAGCAGCAATCGCTATCGCGGGCGGACTAATAGGTACCGGCCTTGCTCAACAAGGCATAGGCGCGGCCGGCATGGGCATAATAGCAGAAAAGCCGGAAAAATTTGGACAGGTCCTATTCTTCTTTGTTATACCAGAAACGCTCTGGATAATAGGTTTTGTCCTAGGTCTTATACTTTTGTTACAGATTCTTTAGATCATGGGATTTAAAGAGATTCTTCAGCAAATCGAAGAACAAAGAGATAAGACTATAAAATCTATAACTTCCGATGCGAAAGCACAGATAACTAAAATAGAGGAAGAAACCGCAAACAGGAAGAAAGAGATAAAATTACATTCACGTAGTGCTTCTAAAGACGAGACAATGCGCGAAATGGAGCGCGAAGTCTATGTCTACAGAGTCGAGGCTAAAAAATTACACAGGGAAGCAGTAAATGAACTTGTTAACGGCGCACTAAAACAGCTAGCTGGAAATCTCGAAGCATTTTCTTCGTCTCCAAAATACCAGAAACTTCTTTCAAAGATACTAGCTAAAGTTAAAACTGAGCTAGGCCAAAGTGCAGTAGTATACGTTAGAAAAGAGGACTTAGAGAAGGTAAAAAGGGTACTTCCCACATCGATTAGAGCAGAACAGTCAAAGGATGACATTAGCGGAGGTATAAAAGCAGTATCCCAGGATGGAAGACTAAGCATGGATTTTTCATTAGAGTCGATAGCCGGGTCTTTACAGGACAAGCTGGTCTACAGATTACTTAAGGAAGTTGAATGAGATGGATCCTACATATTCCGGCGTTTATGGTAAATTGAAGGCGGAGTCCGCCAATTTTCTTAGCAAGTCACAGATAGATGACATAGTGGGCGGGAAGGACATGCTTGAAGTGCTTAAAGATACCAGTTATGGAGTAGAAATAAACAGTCTTTCGGCGCTTTATAAGACGCCAGATCTTATAGACGTAATCCTCAATGCGCACTTAGCTAGGCTAACTCGTACGGCCACCGAATCCCTACCGACAGCAGCTGGCCCATTTGTTAGGGCATATATCAGCAAATGGGATATAGAAAACATAAAGCTTATACTTTCTTCTAAGGCGCTCGGTTATACCGTTTCGCAAACGGACGTCTTGCTTCTTATAAACCAGGTGTCTGCTGCGGGAACGTTCAGTGGGGTAATGTCTAAAGAGGACTATCTTAACATAGAAAAAGAGAACTCAATAGAAGGAGTGGTAAATTCTTTATTCAAATATGGTTATGGTGGGATATTATCTAAATACCTGGAAGAAGTCAAGAAAAGTGAGGATATCTCAAAGATGGTAGTAGCTCTTGAGACAAATTATTATGATTCCTTAATCGATAAATTCAGATTCTATGAGGGAAGTGAATGGCCAGTACGCGAGTTTCTGCTGGATAGTATAGATTCGCATAACATAATAACCACATTGAAAGGCATCGGGCTTGGCGGCAATCCAGAAGAATACCTTATAAAGGGGGGAAAGATACCCATACAAAAAATAGCCGAAATAGCGACAAACGGCGTGGAAATGATACCAGAAATCACTGGTTTGAAATTGGATGAAGCCATGAGCGCATATAAAGAAAAAGGCTTTGTATCCTATTTCGAAATAGCCTTAAATCTGGAGTTGCATAAGAAATACTTACGGCTTTTCAAAGACCTCGGCATCTCACTTGGTTTTATAATGTATTTTATATTAAGGCTTGAGCTTGAAAAGAATCTTTTAAGGAGCATATGGTTTTCAAAATATTATGGACTTGGCGTGTCGAAAATTCCGTATCTAACTGCGATTAAGGAGGTTGTGTATGCCCTCGGGTAGGATAGCCGTCATAGGTGAGCGTGCGCTTGCGCTAGGATTTAAGATAATCGGGATAAAAGATGTGTTTATAGTAAACCAAAATAACATGTCTGATACTCTCATAAGTATTATAAACAAGCACGAGCATGATTTAATAATGGTAGAGGACACGGCAAGACAGAATTTGGCCCCCTCTCAACTTAGGATGTTAGAAACAATAACTCAACCGATTGTGATATTTATACCCACGCAGACAATGTTGAGTAGGGAAGAGTCTGTAAGAGACCTCGCAAAACGTGTCTTGGGTTTTGATATATTGAAAGGGGAACAATGGAAGGCTCGATAACCAGAATTTCTGGGCCAGTAGTAACAATCAGTGGATTGAAAGATCCGAAGATGAATGACATAATCAGAGTGGGCGACTTAAAACTTCTCGGTGAGATAATAAAAATAGATGGGAACAATGCTATAGTCCAGGTCTATGAAGATACGACCGGCGTAAGGGTGGGAGAACCAGCAGAGAACACGAATATGCCACTTAGCGTTGTGCTTGGTCCAGGAATTATAGGTTCTATATTTGATGGCACTCAAAGACCACTGGACAAAATCAAAGCGCAAACAGGAGACTTTATCGCCAGAGGCGTGAATGTTCTGCCACTAGACGTAAAGAAAGAATGGGCGTTTAAGCCAGCTATCGAAGCCGGCGTTGATGTTAAAGCAGGTCAGATAATCGGAAGCGTTAAAGAGACTAGTTTGGTCGATTACAAGGTTATGGTGCCGCCGGGCATTCATGGAAAACTTACAAAGGTAGAGGAGGGCAAGTTTACGATAAACGACAGCGTTGCCAAAGTAAAGCAGGAAGATGGGAAGACCGTTGACGTAATGCTTGCGCAGATATGGCCAGTGCGTAAATCAAGACCGGTATTAGACAAGATGCCACCCGAGATTCCCCTGATAACTGGTCAGAGGATAATCGATATGTTTTTTCCAGTTGCAAAAGGAGGCACCGCGGCCGTACCAGGGCCATTTGGCAGCGGCAAAACGATAATTCAGCACCAACTTGCCAAGTGGTCTGATGCGGACATAATCGTATATGTTGGCTGTGGCGAACGCGGAAACGAGATGACTGAGATACTTACGACTTTCCCAGAATTGAAAGATCCTAGAAGCGGAAAACCACTGATGGAGAGAACGGTACTAATTGCAAACACATCTAATATGCCGGTAGCAGCCAGAGAGGCTAGCATATACACCGGCGTTACAATCGCAGAGTATTACAGAGATATGGGTTATGACGTAGCCCTTATGGCGGATAGCACCTCAAGATGGGCGGAGGCCCTCAGGGAGATATCAGGCAGACTTGAAGAGATGCCAGGAGAAGAGGGTCATCCTTCCTATCTATCAAAGAAGATTTCTGAGTTCTATGAACGTGCGGGCAGAGCCAGGCTTTTGAACGGCAAAATAGGTTCACTTACGCTTATAGGCGCAGTGTCCCCGCCGGGAGGCGACATATCCGAACCGGTGTCTCAAAGCACACTGAGAGCTACAAGGGTATTCTGGGCTTTGGACAGCTCTCTCGCCAATAGAAGGCACTTCCCGGCGATAAACTGGTTGAATAGTTATTCTCTTTATGAAGACGCGCTAATGAAATGGTTTAATGAAAAAGTCGACAAAGACTGGAGCAAGAATCGAACTAAAGCTATGAAGCTTTTGCAGAGAGAAGCTGAAATAAACGAAGTCGCGCAGCTGGTAGGCTATGATGCGCTGCCGGAAGCGGACAAGATGGTCTTGGACATAGCAAAATCTATAAGAGAAGACATACTTAGGCAAAGCGCATTAGACGATGTAGATACGTATTCATCAGTCAAAAAACAAGCAACGATGCTTTCTTGCGTTATTGATCTTTACAATGCCGAAGAATCTGCCGTTAAAAATGGAATTGCTGTCGATAAACTACAGGGGGCTCAAGCCAAGGAACTTATAGCAAAGTTCAAGTTCGTTGAGGACGGCAAGGTAGAAGCATACACCAAGACCGTCGAAATGGCTATAAAGGATATAGCTAAGATAAAAGAGAGTGGTAACAATGAATGAGGTTTATTATAAAACAATAAGGAGCATTACAAGCATACTGATGTTTGTAGAAGGCGTAAAAGATGCTGCTTACGGCGAGATTGTCGAGATAAAATTAGAAGATGGAGAATCGCTAAAGGGACAGGTACTTGATAGTAGAGATGGACTGGCAATAGTACAGGTGTTTGGTGTAACTACCGGCTTCAGCGCAGAGACAACGAAAGTCAGATTTACCGGCCAGCCAGCAAAACTCGCGGTCAGCGTCGATATGCTTGGTAGAGTGTTCGATGGTACTGGAAATCCCCGCGATGGCGGCCCGCGTATAGTAAGCGAAAAGGTAAGAGAAGTAAATGGAAATGCTATAAATCCATGTGCCAGAGAAGAGCCCTCAGAGTTTATACAGACTGGTATATCAGCAATAGACGGTATGAATTCCTTGGTAAGAGGCCAGAAGCTTCCAATATTCTCGGGATCCGGCATGCAGCACAATAAGATAGCCGTCCAAATAGCGCGCCAGGCAAAATTGCTTAATAAAAACGAAAAGTTTGCGATAGTTTTCTGCGGCATGGGAATAGACAGCGAAGAGGCCAATTTCTTTAAACAGGAGTTTGAAGAGAGTGGAGCACTTGATCGTACAGTGATGTTCATTAACCTTTCCTCTGAGCCTACGATGGAGAGACTGCTGCTTCCAAGACTTGCGCTCACGACTGCCGAGTATCTCGCTTTTGAGGAAGGCATGCACATACTTGTGATAATGACAGACATGACAAACTACTGTGAAGCCCTAAGAGAGATATCTTCGGCAAGAGAAGAAGTACCAGGAAGGAGAGGATACCCGGGTTACATGTATACAGACCTTTCGACCATATACGAAAGGACAGGTAAGATAATAGGAAAACCGGGTTCCATAACACAAATACCGATATTAACCATGCCCGCCGACGACATAACGCACCCGATACCAGACCTTACAGGTTACATAACGGAAGGCCAGGTAGTATTGAGCCGCGACCTGCAAAGAAGAGGCGTATACCCAAACATAGACGTCCTGCTTTCTCTTTCTAGGCTGATGAATAAAGGCATAGGCAAAGACAGTACGAGAGAGGACCACCGCGGGTTAGCAGACGAGCTATATGCTGCTTATGCCCGAGGTAAGGACCTAAGAAGCCTCGTAGCAATAGTCGGGGAAGAAGCGTTATCAAAGACCGATAGGGCGTTCTTAGATTTCGCAGATAGATTTGAATCAGGTTTTATTGGACAGGGCTATGATGAAGATAGAACGGTAGTGGACACTCTAAGCTCTGGCTGGGAACTTCTTAGCGGAGTAGACATAAGAGAGATAAAACGCGTAAGGGAAGAGTTCGTGAAGAAATATGGAAAGTGGAAAGCAAGCAGTTGACTTGTCCTCGGTCAGAACTACAAGGTTAGAGCTGATGAAGACTAAACGAAAGATTTCTATGGCCACACGTGGGATAAAGCTGCTGAAAGCAAAGCGTTCCAGCCTTGTAATAGCTTTTCTTGACATAGCTAGAAAGTTGGCACTAATGCGGGAGAATATGCTTTCTACCGTAACCTTAGCTTTAGAGACCACAAAGATAGCAGAGATAGAAAGCGGAAGCATAGCATTAGAAAGGATAGCTGCAGAACGTTCTAGGCTCGAAATTAATGTAAAAGCCAGTAACGTAATGGGGGTAAGAGTATCCGATATAACAGCAGACAAGCCGAGCTCGGCGCGCGAATTATATGGGGTGATTTCGTCCCCGGCGCCTATAGATGATATGAAAACGGTTTATTCTAGACTGTTTAATCTTCTTATAGAAGTCGCAGAGAAAGAAAATGCAATGCGAAAGCTTCTTCGGGAGATAGAAAAAGTCAATAGACGTATAAATGCCTTAGAAGATTTCAGGATACCGCTATGGATGGCGCAGGCCGAGTTCATAAATGAGAAACTCGGTGACACCGAAAGGGACACAATAGTATCGCTTAAGTTCATAAAAAGGAAACTGGAGGCCAAAGGTCGTTGATGGCAGAAAACAAAGAACGTGAGGAGATAACACTGTTAAAGAAGATAAACGAAGCTGAGAAGTCGTCGGCGATGTTCATAGAAAAGGCACAAAAAAAGGCCGCAGAAATGATAGCGGAATCGAGGAAAAGCTCGGACCAAGCCATCGCAGAAGCTATAGAAGAGGCTGAAAAAGACAGGGAAAAATCCTTGGCGACAGTAAGGGAGATGACGATAAAGAGCGGCAATAAAATACTAAATGAAGAGAAAACCAGGATCTCAAAACTGAAAAAACCAATAAAACAAAAAATAATCGAGATATTTGAAGAGGCGGTATCAGAGGAATTCAAGTTATGATGTTTCCTGCGAGGATGCAAAAAATAATGCTCTTCGTGCCAAAGATAAAGGTCAATGAAACCATAGAGTCATTAGGCACATTAGGGGCGATACAGTTAGAACGTATAGACCCCGAGCTTCAGGAATTCATGTCTGCGACAAAGGCTGAGAGGGGAGAATTAGGCGAATATGCGCAGACATTCAGGTCTGTAGAGCAGATACTGCCAAAAGCAGAATCCGATTATGTCTTTGAATTTAAGGATGTTAATACACTTTTACGAAAGGCAAAGTCGATTAGAGTTATAGATAAGATTGTCAATATAGACAAGCGAATAGAGCAGATAAACGTGGATTTAAATAGGCTTGCTTATGAGGACTATCTCGCGGAGCATCTGTCTCCTTTCAAACACGACATGTCTATATTGAATGGAGAGCATATAATTTCTTTTTTGATATCTGGACTTCCAAAGCCGCTTTTAGCTCTGGAAAGGCTTTTGAACGGCTTAGATGGCATAGCTACGTTTAAGTTAAACCAAAATTTATTGGTGACGATAGAGAAATTAAAAATGGAGGACATTGTAAACAACGTCCAGCTCTTAAAATTGAAGATGGAGGCGATACCGGCATCGAGAGGAACGCCCCAGCAAATGGCAAAAAGAGTCTCAGCCAATAAAGGCGCACTACTCAAAAAGAAGAAGGAATTGACAAAATCTATGGGTGCTTTATCCTCAAAGAACCGCGCTTTAATCGCCGCTATACGCGAAGGATTAGAAATAGAGGAGAAAAAGAACGAACTGGCGGGCAGGCTAGGCTATACCGATTCCGTAGCCATCATAGCGGGGTGGGTGCCAGTAAAGAACTTGGAAGATGTAAGAAAATCTGTAGATTCCGCAACTAAGGGCAGGTTCGTAATGCATGACTTAAAAAGCAAAGATATAGCCCCGACCAAGTTCGAGAATAAATTCCCGGTAAAGCTTTTCGAATTCTTCATAAAATTCTATTCCATCCCGAAGAGCAACGAATTTGACCCCACCATGATGTTTGCTATCGCCTTTCCCATCTTCTTCGGGCTAATGACCGGGGATGTAGGGTATGGGGCTGCAATGATAGTGATCTTTGGATTGATAATGTGGAAGCTTACGTCGAAGGGGCCCACCTTCAACGTGCCAAGGAAGATATCTAGGTTCGTACATACGATCATGAGCAATAGCGCACTTTTGAAGCTGTCAAAAGCCGTGATTCCAGGCGCGATATTGGGGATAGTATTCGGCGTTATTTTCAATAACTATTTCGGCTTCCATTTGCCTTATACTGCGCTGTTTAACCCCGAGCTGAGTCTTGGGACCCTCTTACTGATAGCCGGGTGGATCGGAGTATTCATGGTATCTTCCGGCTTTGTTCTCGGGGCGATAAACAGGTGGATGGTAAATGACAGAAAGCGCGCGATAGGCAGGATAGGATGGCTTGCGATAGCGTTGGGCATAACTTTCGT
>DAHXLI010000057.1 GCA_027366075.1 Candidatus Parvarchaeota archaeon
TTGTCGGGAGCCTATGCGGGCGTCCATTACAAGAACAACTACACTTACAGCAGCGCCAGCAGCGGCAACCAGAACTATACCGTCACTGCATCTGGCATAACCCAGGTGAACATCACTAAGGCCGCTCCCGTACTTTCGATAACGGCAAAACTTAATAATTTCACTTATAATGGCACAGCTGAAAACATAACTGGTGTAGTGCAGTCTATAAATAACCAGATATTTGGTACACTTTACATAAACAATGTAAAAAAGTCTTCTTCTTATAAGAATGCAACTGCAGGAATCTATGTAGCGTGGTTTAACACTACGGCTAATCAGAATTACTCCGTGGGTTCATTAAAACTTATAAGAGAAATAAGCCAAGCTACGCCCATACTTTTGCTGACTTCTACACCACCACAAAATTTCACTCAAAATGGAACACAACTTAAATTTCAAGTAAGTATAACCAGCTTAAATTACCAAATCATTGGAAATCTTTACGTAAATGGGTCATTTATACTTTCAACTACTAGGTCGGTTACTTATAGTGTCGGCAGTGGAATAGGAAATTATACGGCCGTATTCTCTGAAAATGGTAATATAAACTATTCCGCGTCTAGTATAACTTTGAGTAGGGCGATACTTCAGTTACTAGTAAGCGGATTAAATCTATACATAAATGGCATAAGAAATTCGAATGTGACGATAACTTACGGAGAACGGTCCAATTTTACCGTGACTTATTCTTCGCCGCCTAACTTTGTAAGTATATACATTAATGGCACTTTGGTAAATAGCTTGCAGAAGAGTTCTACCACATATCTGTCGACGCTTTCAGCAGGAACTTATAAAGTAACTGCACACTCAAACGGGAGCGGCGGTGTTAATAAAACATATTATGAGAAAATAAATAAGGCGACGCCATCGTTAACTCTTACAGCAACAAGAGGCAATTTCACTTATAACGGAAGTACAGAAAATATTACTGGGTTAATTTCTTCTATCAATAATCAGCTATCCGCAAAATTGTATATAAATAACGTAGCTGAATCATCTCCTTATAAGAATGCAACCGCGTCCGTATACGTGGCGCTGTTTAACACTAGCGGAAATCAAAACTATACAGGTTATTCAGAAAAACTGATAAGAGCGATAGCAAAAGCCACGCCAAAATTGTCTATATCCACAAGTCCAAATGTTAATTATACACAAAATGGGACTTATCTTGTGTTCGACGTTTCAATATCCTCATTTAAAAATCAACTTGGTGCAAATTTATATATAAACGGGACTTATAAACTTTCAATAACTACGAACGATGTCTATAACCTTACTAACACTAGCGGCCTTTATCTTGGTGTATTTAATACTAGCGGAAACGATAACTATACGTCCAGTTATGTTAATCTATATCGTGAGATAAATAAATTCTTATCTGGCCTTAACTTGTACATTAACGGACTAGAGAGCAATAACTCTATAGTTTACGGTACGCAGTCTAATTTTACAGTGCTGACTTCTTTATCTTCAGTTTTTGTTGAAATATATCTGAATGGCGCTAAAATCGCTCCACTCTCTCATTCAAAGGACGTATATCTGGATACTCTCGCAGCAGGCCTTTATAAGATAACCGCAGCATCAAATTCCACAAATGTAACGAACAGAACTTATTATGAACGAATAAATAAAGTCACACCTAACATGACGCTTACAGTCCCAGCAAATTTCACATACAATGGCAGCAGTGGCATTGCGGCTGCCAACTTATTTTCGCTAAATAATCAGCTTTCCGCATCGTGGAGTTTGAATGGTTCAGAAATTGCGGAAGTTCCCTTGTTTTATTTGCCTATAAAAATACAAAATATCCTTAATCAGTCTACACCGATCAGTTTCCAAGAAGAGCTGATATTTAATTCATCCGCTTATAAAAGATATGAAGCGCCAAACTTAGACAATATTGAGTTCACGTATCCTAACGGCACGGTCGTTCCATCCTGGTTAGAAATAAACAATTCTTATAATTCCAGCGGGACGCTGTATTGGCTAAAAATAGGCAGTATCCCAGCGGATAATTCCTCGACGGTACATATGGTTTTCCTTAATAAAAGTGAAAACGTATTAAATAACGTCACTACCGGGGAAGCCCCAGAGCTTTCGCCACAATATGCTGAATATGATGATGGTAAATATGTATTCGACTTTTATAGCGATCTAAAAGGAGCGACTCTAAATATGAGCAAATGGATAGTCAGTTCTAATGGTGGAACTTATAACGTTAGCAGCGGCTTAGTTACATCCTCCTCTTCGAATGATTATGTCTATATATCATCAAAGGAAAAGTTTTCTTATCCAACGATATTTGAGTGGTACACCGCCCCATTCACTACAAGTAGTCCATATGTGAATTCTATACAGTTTGGTTATTACAATCAATTAGCAACTAATGAACTTTATTTAGGGACGGCAGGTCGTCTATCTTTGAACTATGCGATAAATTCTACTACAGATGTACTCAGTTCATCCGCCATAGTGACTAACAATATAAAAAACAATTCGTATGGCATTTCCGCTAATGGGACAAGAGTTATAGCTTACTTTGATTATAGGCCAGTGATAACCGAATCCGACTCATATCTTCCGTCTAATATCCCTTTCTCAGTGATATTGAATTATAAAAGTGGAGTGGCTTCGCCAAAAATTTATTGGGCCAGAGTAAGAACTTATCCTCTCGATGGGGCAATGCCGACGATATCAATAGGCAACATGACGCAAGCCGCGCAAACGGACGCGAGATCGGAAGCAGGGGCATATACTTATACCCTTTCTTCACCAGGGAATCAAAATTACACCTCGCTGGTTTTAGTAAAAGCATACCAGATATACAAAGTTACTCCTCCGGTTAGCGGCGGGGTAATACTTCCACCTCCGATAGTTACTCCTATTAGCCTTCCACGAAATTACAGTAACATTGCAATAACGCAAATAAATGGTAGTATCATAAACATAAACTCGTCACAATATATCAACGATAATAAAACTCTTCTTATAAATTTCTCATTACCGATACCACAAGGCATTATAAACATAAGCATCGTCAATGATACCTTTCCAATATCCGGTATAAAGATACATTCAAATTCTACCATACCAAGTTCTTCTATAACGCTCCACTATTCTTATACAAGCCTTTTCTGTTATGGCACTGCCATACAGGTCCCGTTTTATTATGTCAATATCACTACTGGTTTTAACGAGACTGGAAAGATCATGAACGTCTCTTATTACTACGCACTATCGCAGTCGACTATACACAGCAAAAACCTTAACGACACGCAAGTACAGCGCTATAAATGTTCTTCAAAACTGCATGGATGGGAGCCTCTGCCCACCTATCTTTTAAGCTCAGATCCGCTTATCGCGTCTTACGTCGCGTATTCCGATAGTTTCTCGACATACGCGGTCGCATATGGTAAGACCATCATCCCAAGCGCAGTGGTGTCGAACGTGACTAAGAACGCGACCACGTCATTTTCTGAAAACGGTTTACCGAACGGCACCGTCTGGAACATGACTTACGCAGGGGTCACAGCTTCTGCCGTCACGCCGGGAGCCATTTCATTTACGACTAGACCAGGAAGTTACGAATTAGAGGCATACGGTTTAGAACATACTAAAACCAACGCAACAGAAGCGTGCACATATAAATACACGCCGTCCAACATTGACCCGGATACCGGTATTTTATTAAGCGCGGGATCTTCTTTGGCAGTTTCATTTTCCGTTTCCATTTCTTGCGTGGCCATTACAGGGACTTCGTTAGTGACCCAGCTAAGCGAGTCAAGCCTAGGTACGATCCTGATACTTTCCATAGTGATAGGCGGTGCCGTTCTCGTGCTGATAATAATAAACGTCTTATACATGCTTTACTTTAGAAAAATAAACCTGGAAATTTTAGGTGGCAAGCGGAAAAAACCGATAAACAAAGGCGATGACATCCCTAGGATGCAACGCAGTCGTCAGAGAAAGACCAGGCGTAAAAAGAAGAAAGGCATAGTCATAGAGTAAACCTTGATTATCTTGCGCCCATTTCTCTCAGCTTGCTCTTTAGTTCGGCGACTTCGGCGTCTAATCGCTTTTTTATCTCTGCCCGGTTCAGGATGGTCCTCTCTTCTTCTGCCAGCATTTTCGCCTTGTTTACCTGTGAAAGCCTCTTTTCCAGCTGCCCTTTCACTTTAGAGAGTTTCGATTTAAGCTGTTTTTTGATGACGTCCGGCTTGCTTACCTCTATTACGACATGCCAGCCGCCCTGCTTTGGCGTTATCTTGCCCACCAATATAGTTTTGCCGGTCAATTTTACCGTTATCTCGGACTTTCCGTAAACTTCAAGTTCATCATCCATGTAATGTTCCATGTCAAATTTACGTATAAGATCGATTATTTCTCTGGCTTCAAACAAGCATTCGCGTAGCATAGATTCGGTTTTTCTAAGCAGAGCTTCCAGTCGGCCCTTTTCTGATCTTAATCCCCTTATCCTTTGGACGTCACGGTCTATCGCAGATTCGCTTTTCATAATCTGGAATGTCAAAGTTAATATTAATACATTTATCTTTAATGATATTAAATATGGCAGATAAGGCAGAGGACATAGTAAACCGACCGGTGAGACTATCTGAAAGCCAGGCCAAGGCGGTCACGTCAAAATCAAGATTTACAAGGATAATCGCCGGCGCGGGCACCGGAAAAACGGAGACCTTGACTAGGCGGATAGTTTATCTGCTACTTCATGAGAGCGTAAAGCCTAACGAGATAGTGGCGTTTACTTTCACGGATAAGGCGGCCCAGAACATGAAAAGCAGGATATACGCAGAAGTGGAAAGTCTCGGCGGCAAAGAGGCGTGTCTGCGATTAGGCGACATGTATGTCGGTACGATACATGGCTTTTGTCTGAGAGTCCTCGAAAACAGCCTTGTTTATGGAGACTACGAAGTTTTTGACGAGAATCAGGAGATGGCGTTCCTACTAAGAAGAGGTTGGGATATCGGCTTAGAAAAAGAGCATTACTTCAGTTCTTGTGAAAGTTTCCTTAGGTCTGTCGATATAGTATACAACGAACTCATAAGTCTAAAAAACCTTGAGGAAAAATCGCCGGAGTTTTATAAAAAGTTTAACGTCTATGAAGAAGTCCTTAGAAAAAACAAGCGGCTATCTTTCGGCCAGTTGGTGTATCTCGCAGTAAAGCGGATCGAGGGAAACCCGGCCTCGCTTGCCTATGTAAGGCACCTTATCGTGGACGAATACCAGGACATAAACAAGTCCCAAGAACGGCTTATCGAATTGATAGGGAAAAATTCAAGCGTTTTTGTGGTGGGGGATCCAAGACAAACGATATATAGATGGCGGGGATCAGATGAGAAGTTTTTCATTAATTTTAATAATATCTTCAAAAATTCAGAAGACGTGAGTTTAAGAGAGAACCGCCGCAGCGCAAAAAAGATAATCGCCGTGGCAAATTCGTTGGCAAAAAACATAGACTCCTCCGTCGAAAGACTCGAGTCGCTAAAGACCGACGAAGGGTTTGCTGGGGTCATAGATTTCAGTTCGAAGGAGGAAGAAGCGGAATGGATAATAAGGCAGATAAAAGATTTAGTGGAAACAAGAAAATCGGCTAAGTATTCCGATATAGCGATATTAGTCAGGAGCTTAAAAGTGTCAGGCGAAGCTTTTATAAGCTCGCTGCGAAAATCCGACGTTCCTTTCATTATCGGTGGGAACTCAGGTCTTTTCCAGAGAGATGAAGTACAAGCGGTAGCAAGACTTTTTTCCTGGTTATCCTACAAGGGATTCTGGTCGGTCGGCGTGGGGATAAATCGCGGAGAGTTAGCCGGCGAAGAGTTGTTTAAAAGTGCGGTGTCCCGCTGGAAGCAGGCGACCGGCATGGCACTACTCGACGAGCAGATCGCCAGCGTAAAAGAATGGAAGCAGAAGGCCGAAAAAGACGATTTTAAGACCCTTATAGAGACATATTATGACCTTTTGCCACGTATAGGTTATTCAAATTTAAATCCAGACGATAAAGTAAACGCGATAATAATGGCAAACCTGGGCAGGTTTAGTTCTTTGCTGTCCGATTATGACGTGTCTATAAGCTTTGGCGGGCGCCGCGACCAGCTAAAGACTTATTTCCATAATCTTTGTCTTTTTATGAACTTCTATGCGACGACTTCTTACGAAGAACATTCTGGAGAAGATATCGGAGAAATAGACGCAGTACAGCTTTTGACTATCCACCAAGCAAAAGGCTTAGAATGGAATCTAGTCTTTATACCTGCGTTCATGGAAGGCAAATTCCCTCAGATAAAAGTCGGCAGAAAACGGCGTTGGGAAATAAGCGAAGAGCTTTTTGACAGGCCGCGTTATGAAGGAGAAGAAAATGACGAACGCAGGCTGATGTACGTTGCCGTAACTCGCGCCAAAGAAAGTCTGGTGATAAGTTACCATCTGGAGGGGGAACATGACCGTAAAAGCAGGTTCTTGGAAGAGATAGGTAAACACTTGCGTGTCTTGAAGGTCAGAGAACCTGTACCAGACCTGCGGCATATGGACAGAAAGGACGATGGCGGCGTAAACACCTTTGTCACGGGGGAAATAATAGAATATTTTCGATGCCCATATTTTTATAGGTTTAGAAACGTGTGGTCATACAAACCGGAGATAGTGGCACCGATGAGTTACGGAAAAAGCCTTCATTATTGCCTTAAACTTTTAGCCGATAGGACGTGGGGTGGCGATATGCGTGAAGAGGTAAAACGGGTGGTAGAAAAGAACTTTTCTTTGCCTTTCGCCAGCGAACCTTTCAAGAACAAGCTGGGGTTGAAAGCGGAGAAGATCCTTTCGGATTTCGTCTCTAAGAACGAAAATGACATGAAAAACATAGAAAGCGTGGAGGTAAGAGTAGAGTTTCCCATAAGCAAATCTACCGTCGTAGGAAAGGCGGACGTCATAATAAACGACGAAACCAGTGGCGGCATAGAGGTAAGGGACTACAAAACTTCTGACAAGGTAATAACAAAAGAAGAATCCGACCTACAGGTAAGGCTGTATTCCATAGGTTTCGAATCACTCGGCAAGAAAGTCGTTTTGGGGTCCATAGCAAACCTTGAAGAAAACGAGATACGGGATTTATCTGTCGATAAAAAAGAGCTTGCCGCCGCGAAAGAGATGGCCGAAAAAGCCATCAGTGGCATACTAGCCAACGAATTCCACCCGAGCCCGGCGGAACA
>DAHXLI010000029.1 GCA_027366075.1 Candidatus Parvarchaeota archaeon
ATATTGTCACAGAATTATACAACAAAAGACTTTAGTGGCAAGGTAATACAGACTCTATTATAAATGTCACTTTACTACGAATTAACCCGATAAGTAATTATCTTAGCAGTCTTTTTAAAAGCATCGGAACATCTTCTGGGCTTTTTGCGACTTCTATCTCTGCAGATTTAAATGCATCTATCTTACTTTTAGCAGTTCCGGTGTTACCTGAGATAATAGCTCCAGCATGCCCCATCCTTTTACCGGGGGGCGCGTATATTCCCGCCACGAAACCAACTACGGGTTTTGTAAAATTAGTTTTTACAAATGCTGCGGCTTCTTCTTCAGCGCTTCCACCTATTTCTCCTACGAGAACTACCGCTTCAGTTTTTTTGTCTTTTTCAAATACCGTTAGCGCATCAATGAAATTTGTACCTGGTATCTTATCTCCGCCCATTCCGATTACAGCGCTTTCTCCAAGACCGGCCATGCTTACAGCATTCACGATCTCGTAAGTTAAAGTTCCGCTTCTTGATATTATGCCGATATTTCCTTGTTTAAGCACTGAGTTCGGGATGATTCCGAGTTTTCCTATCCCTGGGGCGGCTATACCTGGGCAATTTGGACCTATTATAGTTGCTTCGTTCATTCTCGCATATAGCAAAAGATCTATCATGTCGTGGGAAGGGACGTGTTCAGTTATTATGACTATAAGTTTTATCCCCGCATCTATCGCTTCGATTACCGCGTCGCGAGTGGACTGCGCAGGGACAAATACGACCGAGGCAGTTGCTCCAGTCAATCCGACCGCGGTCTTTACGTCATCATAAACTTTGAGCCCAGATACGACTGTGCCGTCTTTACCAGGAGTTACTCCCGCCACTATCTTCGTACCTAATTCTAACATAGCCCTTGTATGGAACTCCCCCTGATGTCCAGTTATCCCCTGCACGATTGCTTTTGTATTTTCATCTAGTAAAACTGACATATTTTACACCTTTTTTGAGGCAAGCACAACCGCCTTTACGGCTTCTTCCATCTCGCTGAATGCTTTTATGCCATTTTCAGCTAACAATTTCTTGCCTTTATCCGCGTTGAATCCACTAAGCCTTACGAATATTTTGAATTTTGGTTTTATCGCTTTCACAGCCGAGACTATCCCGCTAGCCACCGTGTCCGCTTTTGTCACGCCGCCGAATACATTTATAAGAACAGTCTTTGGATTGGATTCCGCTACAAGTTCTATAGCCTTCGTGACTTTTATTGGATCATCAGTCCCGCCAAGGTCTAGGAAATCCCCAGCCTTGCCGCCGAGAAGTGCGATCTGGTCTATCGTTGCCATTGTAAGACCAGCACCATTTGCTATTAGACCTATGTCACCGTCAAGTCTTACAAAAGCTATCCCTTCTTTCTTTGCTTTTATTTCGAGCGGATCTGTTCCCAG
The DNA here is from genome assembly GCA_027366075.1 of Candidatus Parvarchaeota archaeon. GTDB lineage: Archaea > Nanobdellota > Nanobdellia > Parvarchaeales > Parvarchaeaceae > Parvarchaeum. Next base: position 1,424 of record DAHXLI010000029.1, read on the forward strand.
ATCTGGACTTATCTCTTTATGCCTGAATAATGAATCATCATCTATGACAATTTTTGAATCTAAAGCTACCAGACCGTTTTCAGTTACGGCCAAAGGATTTATTTCAACCAGCTCGGCGTCCTCATTCCTATACAGTGACCACATGCCATCCAGTAGGCCGGACAGTTCTTTTGACATATTTTCCTTTAAGCCGAGGCCCTTGAGCATTCCGCGCTTGACGTAGTTTGGCATGCCTGCCAATTGGTTTAGATCAAACATGATTATCTTGTCTTTTGGTACGCTTTCTATGTCTATGCCCCCGTACAGAGATGCTATCAGCACTGGCGAGCGCTTGCTCCTGTCAAGGGTTATGCTTATGTAGATCTCAGATGCGTGTTTCACCATATCTTCCAAAAGGAATTCTTTTGGCGAAAAGCCGTCAAAACTCATTTTCTGCATGTTTTCGAGTGCTTTACGCGCTTCCTCGGCGCTGCCGACCAGGGAAACACCGCCAGATTTGCCTCTGTGGCCGGTAGGAACCTGTGCCTTTAGAACAGACTTGCTGTCTAGTTTTTGGATGTCTTTTTCATTCTTGATAAGCCGGCCGGCGGGTACTGGTATCTTATACCTTCTGAACATTTCCTTTCCCTGGAATTCTAGAAGATTTACCATTTTATTGGATGAATCTAGCTAAATAAATTCTTATATTATTTTCCAGATACTTGCACGCCGCCTATGATCAAAGCCGGCGTGAAGACGCCCTCCAACCCAAGATATTCCGAACCTAGGGTGCTAATATTCTTCATTAGATCTATCATATTTACTCCAACCATAGTTTCCTTTACCGGGTATTTTATTTCCCCGGACTCTATGTAATACCCGTTCATTACCATCGCAGAAAGGTCTCCGGTAGACATGTTTGGCGAATCACCGGTCTCGATTAGATAAATTCCCTTTTTTATGCGCGATATCAAGTCCTCGGTTTTTATCTTGCCGGGTTTTAGGACCACGTTTGTGGCGTCGACAGACGAGCCTTCTTGACCGAAGAAGCCGTTCCCGGTCGGTTTTTCATTCATTTTCTCGGCACTATATATATCGTGAAGATAGGTCTGCAGTAATCCTCCAGACACAAGGTCTTTTGAGGAGGTCGGGATCAACTCGTCATCAAACTGGCGATTGTAGGGGCTTTTCTTCAGCAAATTCTCCTCTCGTAGACTTACCAGCGTTGAAGCGATAACCTGCCCCTTCTTTCCGACAAGGAAACTTCTATTTTTTAATATGTCTTCCCCGTCCATCGCAGACACCAATTCTCCCATTAAAAGATTGGAAGTCTCGGGGCTCAGCAATAGGTCGCCTTTGAATGTAGGTGCCTGCTTTGCGCCAAGCATATTCTTAGCTAGACTGGCAGCCCCTACTGCGACCTCATCGAAATCTATCCCATATGGATCCAGGCTTTCCGCCTCTTTCGAACCCGTAGTCTGCTCTACGCCGTCTTTTGCGACGACCCCCGCTCTTGCGAAAGCGACGCTCCCTTCCCAGTCTCCATTTATTCCATTGCTGTTTGCTGCGCAAAGATGGGTATGCGAATAGCCTGACGATATATTTATTGAATATATGTTTTGTACTTCAGATATCGCTTTTTTTGCGGCCAACATCCGCGATAATATATCCGAGTTTTTAATCAAGCCTATTTTTCTGCTTAATGGGCTCGGCCCGTTTAAGTGTTTCAGTACGGAGAACGTGGATTGTCCGTCTTCGGACCCAATCACTTTGGCCAGTTTATAGGCTTTCATGACGCCATTATCTAGATCTTCTGCCGAGTTTAGCGATAACCGCATGGAGGAACTTCTTTTTTTGTAGAGGCATCTTATGACTGCGTCTCTGCTTTCATCTGACTGGCCTCCTATAAACACCCCTCGTTCTATTCCCAGTGAGCTCGAACGGTCTTCCGTGATTCTGATGTCTAATTCTGCGTCGAGCTTCGCCCTTCTTATGACTTTGAGTATGTCTTCACTGTCCACCGACTACCACCTGTCTTACACGGATATTTGGGCCGCCGCTTGTGACCGGCACCCATTGTCCTTCTTTACCGCAAAATCCGCCGTCGAGCGCAAAGTTTTTCCCGATTGCGTCTATCCTGCTAAGGATTTCCAACGTTGAACCGGTAAGCGCCGCGTCTCTTATAAATTCGGCTTGTTTCCCCTTTCGTATCATCCTGCCGTACTGTGATTTGAACATGAACTTGCCGCTGCCCGGGTCCACATATCCGTACTGGAAGCCATAGAATGCGACGCCCTCTTTTATATCCTCGTATATGTCGTCTTTGAAGTCTCCGGGTTTTATAAAAGTATTGGACATCCTGGCTATCGGCCTACAAGAATAATCCATGCTCCTGCCCGCCCCGTTTGGTTCTAGCCCAAGCCGGTTTGAAGTCTCAAGCGTAGTAAGGTAACTTTTCAATACCCCATTCTCCACGAGCGTACGTCTTTTTGCTCTGGTCCCTTCCTGATCAAATTGAAATGAGCCTCTTTCCCCAGGCATTGTCGGATCGTCTATTATAGTTACTGTATCATTTCCTACCCTCCTGCCCAATCTCCCTTCCAGGACCGACTCGCCGGCAAGGACGGCATCAGATTCGGTCGCATGCCCAAATGCCTCGTGGGTGTATACGCCGGTCATCGAGGGGTCGAGAACGACATCGTACTTTCCGCCCTTGACTGCCTTTGCGCCGATAAGGTTGTGAGATTCCTCCAGGACTTCCTTCCCCAATTCGTTGGCAGAATCGTGTTCAAACATCTCGAAGCCGCAGTTCCCTCCCAAAGTTTTTCTTGCGGCCTGTATCCCTATGGAGTCCTTTACAAACGATGAAACTATCAATCTAGGATAAGACTCATAAAAAGATGTGATATTTCCAAGGCTGCTGCCTTGCACCCAATGACTGATGATCTCATCGTAGGCGGACATCGTTGACATGGTTTCCTTTCCCTTGGCGGCAGCGTCGGCTTCTTTGACTAAAGCGAGCTTTTTTGATAGCTCTATGTCCCTTAAATCTCTCTTCCATGGGACCTTGGCCTCTGCGTTGCTTATCTCGGGATCTATTTCAAACCTTATTTTGGAGTTTGCTTTTGACTTGGCATATGAATAAGCGGAATCCAGTGCTTTCTTTATCGCTTTCTGCGACAGTTCGGTCGATGACGCAAACCCCCAGATACCGTTTTTCATGACTCTGAGGCCAAACCCAGAGTCGTTCATTTGCGAGACCCTCCGCGTTTTTCCGTTTTCTATGACGAGAAGCGTTCCTTCTCTTTCGTTCAAACGTATGTCGCCGTAGGAGCCGGATTTCACATTAGAAGCAAAAAACTTTACCAAGTCCTCGTTCAGCATGTTTAACTCTTGCTTTCTTTTCTTTTAATAAAATCGTTTTTTATTATCTCGGTCTTAAGCAATTGTATCGCAAACGCTGGGTCGACTCCCTTTGGGCATACATCCGAACACGATGCGGCGAATTCACAGTCCCACACTCCTTTAAGAAGATCTACGTGATCAAGCCTCGTTTTTCCGGCTTCGTCTCTAGAATCGGCATAATACCTGTAAGCTTGTGATAATGCCTGAGGCCCTATGAACTCTTGGTTAGTGTTAACAACAGGACAAGCATCTAAACATAATCCGCACATTATGCAATCTGAAAAAGGCAGAAACTTATCAAGCTCCTCTTTTGTCTGATTATATTGGACTGTAGGGTGGTATTTTTCTACTAAATCGTTTCTGAACAAGTAAGGATTTACAAACAGATGTCTCTCAAAGAAATCGTCAAAATCTGTAACTAAGTCTCTGAGCAGCGGGTGCCCTAACATCGGGGCGACCGTTATTTTATCTTCCCTTAAGTTTTTCCATACGTTCGTTTCACACGCAAGCGACGGTTTACCGTTTATGACCATACCACAAGAGCCACAGATCCCCATTCTACAGCTGTATCTCATTGACAGGGTCGGGTCTGACTCGGTCTTTATCTTCAACAAGCCGTCAAGTACGTTAGAGAACGAATCGGTTTCTACACCGTAAACAGATTCTTCGAGTCTTTGCGTCTCTGGATTAAACCTGTTGACATGGAAATTTACGATCTTGGCTTCTGCTCTGGGGAGTGTTACGTCAGCCGCGCTTCCTTTGTTTATGGTCACTGCTGGCCTCAATCTTGTCCGCTTCCCGTTCCAATGGTTTATGTAAACGTCCCTAAAACCGGAAACGCCAAAGACAAATAAGCCTACCATAGAAAGAGCGAGAAGTATCCTGCCGATCGACTGGAAACCGGCCACGATTGAAACTGTATACGCAAAAAGCAATATCGGAACCCCCACCATCGGCACATATATCGTGGGGAGTGAGACCCAGGATTCTTTCATAGCAGTACTCCTAAAATAAACAATCCTAATCCAAAGACGAAGATTCCGGTCGTTATGTATGGGGCCAGTCTATAAATAAAAAGAATGTTACGATCCACTTTCAAAGCGGAAGCGTACGACTCATTAAGGTGCCCAAATTCTATGCCTTTGCTGCCCACCATCGATATGCCTTTTAGGAAAGCGAAGATCTGTGGTATGAATAGTATCCAGACCAAGACGACTAGATAGTCTACTAGACGGGAGGCCCACGCGAACCAAAAACCGAGCAGGAATACGAAAAACGAGATTATAGAAACTATTATCAGCACACGATAAAACGCCATATGGATAAAACTTTCTCTGTTAAATGAAAGCTGCCTTTTGAGATTTCTCTGTCCCCCCCTTACATCGTAGGTAGTCTTGTTCTCCATCTCAATATACCCTCGGTTCTGGTTTCCAATGCGTTATCCTTACCGGCGCATAAGCAATCCCAGTGCCGTTACCAGTCTTGTATATTATAGTATGTTTGAGCCAATTTACATCGTCCCTACGCGGGTGTTCTATGACCGAATGCGCACCACGGCTCTCTCTTCGGTTTATCGCGCATGCGGTCACGGCCTCCGCAAGTTCGAGCAGGTTTTCTATCTCTAGAACGTCGCGCAGGTTGGTATTGAAAATTTTTCCCTTGTCCTGTATGTAAATGTCTTTGAACGCCTCCTTAAGATCCGCTATGCGCCTTCTTGCCCTCATCATGTCCTCCCTGTTTCTATAAACGTATAAGTTCTCGTCCATCGTTTTCTGGAGTTCCGACTTGATAAAATACGGGTTCGTGTTGCCTTTCTTTTCAAGAAGATTAAGTATTTTGCGCTCTTCTGATTTTAACAATTCATTTGAGGTGCTATTGCTGGATTTATCCAATTCCAAATATTTGGCCACTGCGTTGCCTGCTATCCTCCCCCATACAGAGCACTGACTTAACGAATTGCTACCCAAGCGATTAGAGCCATGCACGCTTACACATCCACATTCGCCTATCGCCCAAAGTCCCTTCACAAAGTCTTTCTCTTCGTCGGCAAGGACTCTCCCAAAAATATCGGTGTTTATCCCGCCCATCGTAAAGTGAGCGGCCGGTCTTACAGGTAGGAGTTCTTTTACCGGGTTTAAATTTATACTTTTTTGTGCGATTTCTTTTATCATCGGCAACCTTTCGTTTATAATTTTTTCGCCAAGATGCGTAAGGTCTAGATTTATATATTCAAGGCCGGACCCTTCATGTTTAAAACCGTTACCAGCCTTTATTTCGCTGATTATTGCACGAGATACTATGTCTCTAGGCGCGAGCTCCATCTTGCTTTTTGCATATTTTTCCATGAAACGCTCGCCCTTTGAATTAAGCAAGTATCCTCCTTCTCCCCTTGCAGCTTCCGTTATCAAGATCCCATTTGGTACTAATGCGGTCGGATGGAACTGGACAAATTCCATGTCTTTAAGGGGCAGACCGGCTTTGTACGCGAGGGCGATTCCGTCTCCTGTCGTAGAATGGGCTGTAGTCGTAAAGTTGTAAAGCCTTGACGCGCCACCCGTAGCTATTATTGCAGTCTTCGCTTTGAAAAGACTCGATGAGCCAGTTGCTAGGTCGATCACCGAAAAACCAACGAACTTTTTACGTTCCACTATAAGGCTATAGGCAAAATGCTCGTGGAATATCGAGACGTTTTTCATGCTGGATACTTCATCGTAAAGAGCGCGCATCATGAAGAAGCCGGTTTTATCTGCCGCAAATGCCGTCCTCGGTATACTCATGCCACCGAATGCCCTTTGCTGTATATGACTTTTGTCGTCGCGGTTCCATGAAACGCCTATGTGGTCAAAGAATCTTACTTCCGTGGGGGCGTTTTTTACAAGCAGTTCTACGGCATCTTGATCGGCAAGATAATCTGAACCCTTTATCGTGTCATACGCGTGCAGCTCGGTAGAATCGTTGGTCTCGTCCGGGTACAGTACGCCCGATATGCCGCCTTCGGCAGAAACCGAATGGCTCCTCATCGCGTGGAGTTTGGTTATTATGGCGATTTTTATATTCCCCTTGCTTGCGTTAGTAGCATGTATGGCGGCTGTTAGACCGGCTATGCCGCTACCTAATATTGTTAAGTCAAAGTCCAAAGTTTCCATTATAAAAGTGGTATTCTATAGTAAAATTATACCTCAAACTATTAAAAGATTCTCGATCGATTTGAAAAATAAGCGGCATATATTTAAAATATAAAAGACACTTTTAACTATGTTTGACTATACAGAAATAAATTTTTTAATACTAGGGGCGGCCGCCATACTGCTCATAGGCTTCATAGGCAGAGCGATAGCAAAGAAGACGTCAATACCTTACATAGTGTGGCTGATGGTGTTTGGGATATTATTAGTACCCGTTCTTTCGCTTGTCCAGACCTCAGTTCTACTCTCTGCATTGCCTTTCGTCTCTGTGCTGGTGATACTTATCCTGCTTTTCAACGCGGGACTGGTCCTTAACATAAAGAAACTCGTAGAGCTTGTTCCCAGGGCGGCTATATCCGCTTTTGTAAACTTTGCCATGTCGGCCGGATCTGTGTTTGCACTGATGTACTTTTTAGGGTACGGTCCGTTAGTCTCTATAATTACCGCTTTCGCAGTCGGAAGTGTAAGTGCGGAGGTAATCCCGTTCCTTGGCAAGGGCGATTCGCCAAAAGACAAAAGAAGGGACCTTCTAAATTTAGAATCGGCCATAACCGAACCGGTTTGCATAATACTTGTCCTTGTCATAATCGGAGCGGTATTGTTAAATAATTATCAGATATGGGCGGTGGTGCCCGCGCTAGTATCACAGTTTTCTATAGGCATAGTGTTGGGCGCGGCCCTAGCAATCGCTTGGATCCCGGCGATGAGCTATCTTCAGAGGAATCGCTACGCTTACTCGTATGTGGCTTCTCTCGCATTAGTTTTCGTCTTGTACATACTCGTTCAGGACGTTGGGGGGAGCGGCCCGGTTTCAGCTTTGATATTCGGGCTAGTGATAGCAAACGGCGAGGACCTATACAAGACCTTGGGTTACAGACACAGTGCCTCGTTCACAATAAACGAAAAATCAAAAAGCTTCAATGACCTGATAACTTTTTTTACGATGTCTTTCTTCTTCGTATATTTCGGCGGATTAATACTATTAAAAGATTATTATGGTTTCCTGCTTGGCGTGGCCATAGCAATTGTTTTGCTGATGGCAAGACTAGCAGGGACGAGGTTGGCGCTCTCCAGATCAAAATTTTCTAAGGATGACAAGAGGTTGGTGTCTTCCATGGTCTCTAGAGGGACTGCGGCGGCCGTCGTCGCTACTTTGCCTATAACATATGGCATATTGAATACGGGGTTTATAGACGTGATTTTCGCGGTCATAATATCAACAGTAATGATAACGTGGATAATGCTGTTTATGCAGAGGGGAAACCTGGAAGCGCAAACGCCGCCTAAAAGCGTTAAACAAAGAAAGAAAGCAAGCAACATAGAAAAGTGGGTATGAGCATAGACCCGACCACGATATTTGCAGTCGCTGCGGGCGTTATACTGATAGGATTTGTCGCAGACATTTTTTTTAAAAGGACGGGGGTCCCTTCTGTCCTTTTCCTTATCCTACTCGGCGTTGCCATTGGACCGATACTAGGTCTAATCTCACAAAGTCTAATACTTCCGGTCCTTAGCACGATAGCTGAGCTTACGCTTATAATGGTCCTTTTTTATGGCGGTATGGAGATAAAAATCAAGACTCTATTACGGATAGGCAATCGAATAATAGTCCAAGTCATTATATACGTGTTTACCAGCGCAATTCTTATAGCAATTTTTGCAAACTATGTACTTGGATGGGGTTGGATACAATCGCTTATATTCGGAGCAATCCTTGGAGGAGAGCTGACTCCGCCGGTAATTGTCCCGGTTTCTAGGGGTCTAAAGCTTCCGGAACAGACGATTGCGTTTTTGACTTTAGAATCTGCGCTTACTGTCATATTCACTGTGATACTATTCGTTACTTTCATCGGGCTATACCAAACCGGGACGTTAAGTCTGCTCTCTGCTGCGTCTTTATTGATATCTTCGTTTTCCATAGGGGTAGTCATAGGGCTTGTGCTTGCGCTTCTTTGGCTTTTTACCTTAAACTATGTCAAAAAATATAAATATACCTACGTACTGACAGTCGGGCTCGTACTTCTTACATACGTCATTACCACTTTGGTGGGGGGCAGCGGTCTTCTTTCTGTACTAGTCTTCGGTTTGATCTTAGGCAACAATTCTTTTGTCGGTGAGTTAATAAAAAGGGGTATAAACATAGGCTGGCTGCAGAAAAGGCTTGCGGATTTCCAAGATGAGGTAAGTTTTCTTTTAGAGACGGTCTTCTTTGTATTTTTAGGGTTGATCTTTAGCATAGCGTTCAACAGCGTCGTCCTAGGCATTCTTGCCGGAGGCATTATTACACTTATACTTATATCGACAAGGGCTTTGGCCAGTGGAATATCCACATTTAGATCCACACTTAGCAAGGACAGGAAAATCATAACTCTTATATGCGCCCTTGGAGTGACTCCGGCGACGCTAGCCATACTTTCGATAAGCTACGGGATACCACACGCCAGTTCTTACGTACTGCTGGTTACATACGTGATAATCTTTACAAATATAATCACTACACTCGGCGCATACTTTTTTGCACGTAGCCGGGGGACGGAAATTGGCATGCCGAAGCCGCTCGCTAAAGTAAGGGTATCCAAGGGACAATAGACGGTATCCAAGCAAAGTTTATGTACTGGGTTATATATAATAATATTTTATGAGGGACCTATTCATAGGAAGATTCCAGACACCCCATAACTGGCATTTAGTTGTTCTCGGGGAGATGATCAGTAGACCCCTCCTATATAAGTTCAAGGGAAACGTCAAAGACATAACTTCAAAGGAGATTACAAAACGTGAAAAGAAGGCGCGCGATGTAAACAGATACTTATGATAATCGATCCCATCGTGGTATTCTCGACCGCCGCAGCGATAATACTGCTCGGTTTCGCGGCGAACCAGTTCTTCAAGCGAACCGGCGTGCCGGCCTTTTTGTTTTTGATATTTGCTGGCGTGCTGCTTGGTCCCATCTTTAACATTATTTCCTCGAATCTGCTGATCCCTCTGTTGGCCACATTTGCAGAGTTTACTCTTATGATGGTGCTTTTCTATGGGGGCATCACCATAAACCTTAAAAAACTGCTCAAGGGGGGCGGCAGGATCATGGTGGAAGTAATGCTTTACGTTTTTATCAGCATCGCTCTGATAGCGGCGTTCGGAAATTACGCGTTCGGGTGGGGGTGGTCGCAATCGTTGATATTCGCATCGATCATAGGCGGAGAGACCACCGCGGCTGTTGTAGTACCACTGACGCAAGGACTGAAACTTAGAGAACCGACGAGAATCTTTTTGGTGTTAGAGTCAACGCTAAATTCCGTCTTTTTGGTCATGCTTTTCATAACTTTCGTAAGTCTTTACCAGAACGGGGGGGCGTCGATTTCAGCGGCGGTAACGGCGGTGCTTTCTAATTTTTCTATAGGGATAGTCGCCGGCATAGCCCTGTCTATAATATGGGTCTTGACATTGAATTACGTAAAGAGGCAGAAGTATACATACGTGCTTACACTAAGTTTTATACTTCTTACATACGTGGCCAGTTCCGTGGTAGGCGGTAGCGGGCTGCTAGCGGTACTGATATTCGGCATATTCCTAGGGAACAACGGCTTTATTGGTGGCTTGTTGAAGAGGAGGATAACGATGAGACAGTTAGAGCACAGGTTGGAGGACTTCTATGAAGAGGTGAGCTTTCTCTTCGAGACGTTCTTTTTTGTCCTGCTTGGGCTTGTCTTTAGCATAACCCTGAATAACTTGATTTTTGGTCTGGTGGCCGGAGGTATCCTGACACTGATACTCCTAGCGGTCAGGACCTTTTCCGTGTCTATATCGACGTTTAAGTCAGAAATACGCAAGGACAGAAAAATCATAATTTCTTTATGTGCTATGGGCACTACTCCCGCGACCCTTGCGTTTCTGGCCCTAAGCGACAAGATACCCTTGGCGAATAGTTTTCTACAACTGACGACCTATATTATAATATTCACAAACATTGTAGCTTCGATAGGCGCGTATTTTTACTTCAGGAATTCGAAAGCAAGGTCGCCTTCAACGAGGGTCGTCTAATCTATATGCGTGGTTTGTTCATCGGAAGATTCCAGCCATTCCATAACGGGCATTTAGCTGTCCTTAAGGAGATGGTAAAAGAGAACGATTCGATCATAATTGCGGTTGGGAGCGCACAATTCTCAAACACGGAGAAGAACCCGCTGACCGCGGGCGAAAGGCTGGTGATCATAACGCACATCCTGCGGAATCTAAAGGTGAGAGAGTTTTATATCGTGCCTATCGAGGATGTCGGAAACGATAATCTGTGGGCTTTTAAATTGCAGCAGCTTCTACCGCAATTTGATTCGGTTTATACAAATAACCCGCTGACGAAAAAGATCCTTGTCAGGAACGGATTTAAGGTAAAAACCCCCGGCTTAGTAAAAAGAAGCGAGTTATCTGGCACGAAAATTCGAGAGAGAATCAAAGGAGGGAAAAGCTGGAGACACCAAGTCCCGCAGATAGTAATAAATGATTTAATAGATTTCGGTCTTGTAGAAAGAATAACGTCCGTTTCAAACGAGTTTAAATGAGGCTTAAGTTTTCTTATATTTACCAAGAAATATCTAAAGTCTTTAAATCTTATCCATTTGTATTAGTTATATGCGTAAGTCCCAATCAGCCTTAGAGTACATGATGACCTACGGCTGGGCCATACTGATAATCGTGATCGTTGCGGGCGTTTTATATTCCTTAGGCATATTCTCCCCGTCTTCGTCGGCAGGCACAACAGTCACTGGCTTCGCAGGATTAGGCAGCGTCCAAGCGGCATGCTTTGCTAATGAGGGGCTAATAATATCCCTG
>DAHXLI010000046.1 GCA_027366075.1 Candidatus Parvarchaeota archaeon
GATGCTGTTAAAAGAGGACCTTAGCCTACTGAACAGATATGTCAAATCGGTCGATGAAGATAAAAAGAAAGCAGAATTAAAAGAAGTAAAAGAGAGATTCGCTCCGTTCCTTACTTTAAATAACAACAATACATATCGAGCGATGCACAGAATAGCTAAGCTTGTAAAGAAGCCAGTTTACATGGAAACAATAGATGAAGACGGACACGGTCTTTTGCTGTTAAGCGACGGAAGAGAGATACAATCTCTTGACCCAGACGAAGAATAGAACTAGATAGTCATTATTAAAAAGAAGTGCAATTTGGCGGGATACCTGTTTGTATTTGTTTCTAGCTACGGATAAGAACATATAAATTCAAAAAATGATTAAAAATCTATGGCAGAACGTGTAAAGGGCGTTAGGGACTTTGCTGGGAAGGAAGCGGTTCTAAGGCAAGACATGTCGCAAAGAATAAGAGACGCGTATAAGTGCTTTGGATTTGAGCCTGTAGAGACTCCATCATTTGAATACCTATCACTTTTTACAAATAAATCTGGACCAGGCATCGAGGAACAGCTCTACTCCTTCTCTGATAAAAAAGGAGAGAAATTAGCTTTGAGACCAGAACACACAATCTCTAAATTGAGAGTTATATCTGGAAATAAATCCTTTACAAAGCCGATAAAGACCTATAGCATCGGAAATGTTTGGAGATATGAAGACCCACGAAAGGCGCGTTGGCGAGAGTTTATACAAGCCGACATAGACGTGTTTGGTTCTTCAAATTTAAGATACGACGCAGAAGTCATAGCGTGTATCGATTTTGCAATCAAGAAACTCGGACTTTCTAACTATATGATACGTTTAAGCAATAGAAAGGTTCTTCAAGCAATTTTAGAAGAGCTAGAGGTAGGGCCTATTGAAAGCATACAAGTATTAAGAGAAATCGATAAGAAAGATAAAGTTGGTATAGACGGCGTGCTTAAAAAAGTGACTGAACTAATAGGCTCTAATAAAGCCCAAAAGGTAAAATTATACTTAGAAGGCAAATTAGAGCCTAAAGGTGACGGCATCGCAGAAATAGAAAAGGTAACCGGCTACCTAAAAGAATATGGAATAAAAAATGTGTTCTTCGATCGTTCATTAGTGAGAGGACAGGATTACTATGACGGAACAATATTTGAATTTGAATATGGGGAAGGGCAATATTCTAAGGTAGTTTTCGCGAGCGGCGGCAGATACGATAAGTTGAGTAAGAAATTTGATTCAGATCTCCCGATAGTCGGCGGTTCTATAGGTTTTGACGTTGTGATGGAAATAGCTATGGCAAGCGCAACAGAAGATTTCTCTGAAGATTATTGTGTATTAAATGTAGACTCTATTGAAAAGGCAATAGAAATCGCAGGCAAACTCAGAAAAAAGGGATTAGTTACAGACATATTATTAGATAATGTTTCCTTGTCCAAAGGCTTGGAATATTGTAACGCAAAGAAAATAAGATATGCCGTTATAATCGGTAAAAAGGACCTAGAGAAAGATGAAGTAACGATAAGAGATTTAAAAGATAAAAAGGATAAAAAAATAAAAGAATCAGAGATATAAAAATATTATTATCTTTTTATGGCTTCTTCAAATATGGTTTTTAACTTCTTGTTTCTTTCATTTACCGATAGGAAACCATCTTTTATCGCGCTCTCCGCATTTTTTCCCATTTTTAATCTCTCTCTTTCGTTTTTTATTAAGTATTCTAATTTTTTGTATAATTCTTCTGACATTTTGCAGTTATGATATCTAGAAAGATCTATATCGTTTTGTTTTGTCCTTAGAAAATCCTTATTCCAAAATATATTAGGTGAATGAACCATTAAGCCGTTGTAATAAGGAATTATTTTTTCTGAGAAGGCGAACGCATCCGTTGAGACGACTGGTAATCCCGCCCGCATAGCCTCATACATCGCTATAGAATTTGTTTCACCCATAGATTGGAGAACGTATATGTCGCTTCTTCCAAAAAGTTTGTCCATGTCATCATCAGACAAAATACCACGGATTATATTTATTTTATATTTTTTTATGAAATCTATATCTTCAGGATAAAAATTCTGATTTGTCTTTATAGTCCAATCAATGTCATATTTTGCTTTAAGTTTTGGAAAAGCATCTTTAATTATATTAAAACCACGGCCATAAACGTCATCATTTCCTATAGAAAGTAAAGTTAACTTGCTGTGTCTTATCTTTGTTATTCTTTTATAATGTATTGCAAGTTTTACTACCTCTAACTTGTCTTTTATTTTTGTTATGTTAAAACTATTTTTTAAAGCGAGATACGCAGCTTCCGAATTTGGCATTATTTTCTTACACGTGTTTCTGCTTATAAGAAACTTAACCAGGGTGCGTTGTCGTTTTCCCCAGTTACGGTAATCCATACCTACAAAAGCATAAGGATGTTCAAATTCGGTAACCCAAGGTTTATTGTTAAGTGGGATTATGCCTCTAGTTGTGAATATTAAGTCTGCATCAGTCCTGTAATAAAACATTCTAGGTAAGCCGAACACTTTAGTTACAAAACGAGCCAATTTTCTTCTGTTTAGGTTATGATGCGAATAGTAGGTCTTAGCATCGCTTTTACCGGCTACATTGTATTCTGTTCCTGCAGGAGGGTAATCTACTATTTCTCTATATTGTGGATGGGGCCCGATAGGGATAAACACTTTCATATAAGATATTCTAATCCATTTTATATAAATTAGCAATAAAAACTAAACTTTCTGCATGCTGGAAACCTGCATTCTTCGTGATCTCATTAAACGGTTCACTAGCATCTTTTTAATCGCCCTAGGAAATAGAGACCAGAGAACTAAAATAATACTTTGGCTATCCGGGGGGCTAAGTAAAAAGCCGTAGTCACTTAATGTAACTGAAGATTTCATTTTTGGATTATTTATTGATGAATATATATTATATTTAAATTTTGATTCTATGGAAAACCTTCTAAAGTATTTTTCAAAATCCGTACCTATAGATAGCTCATAAAATAATTCAGAATCTTCTAGATATTTTTTATAAAGTAATATTTTTTTCTCTATAAATTCTGTAAGCAGCGCGTTCTTACCAATAAGATTTATATTAGAGTTACTACCGTGTATCCTATAGAACGTTAGCTCGGCGTCATCTATCTTTATTCCTCCTTTATTTTTTATTGCTAGGACCAATGAAAGTGTATCTATAGATAAATTAAGTGCGCGCAAGGTCCATAAATTACTCGTAAGCAAATTGCGTCTTACACATATTGAGCTATTATTAAATAGTTTATGTATGAATACTTTTTTCTTTAAATTTTTATAGCGATTTTTATCGTTCATATTATTTATAGTGTTTCCGGTTTCGTTTATTACCTTATAATTGTTATGATAAAATAACAGCCTAGAATCGTTTTCGAAGTCATTGTATACGTGTGTTAATTTATCTTTAGTAAATCTGTCGTCATCATCTAGGAAACTTATAACGTTGCCCTTACTTGTTTTTAATGCATCCATTATGAACGCTCCGACTTTAACCTTTGTAGAAAAAACGCTTTTAATATGATTTTTCTTTATGAAGGAATCTAAGTTTCTATCTTTAAAATTCTTTATTACAATTATCTCATATTTCGATTTTGATAAGCTCTGATTAAGTGCGGACACAATTGCACCCTTAAGGAACTGTTTTCTTCCATAGGCATCTATTATAACAGTTATAAACGTTTTTTTAGTCCCCATCTAAATATATCAAGCAAAAGCTATTTAAAACTTCAGTAAAAAGGTTATTTAAAATAATAGACTTAATTAATTTTTCGTGCTTCTTGTATAGCTTTCTCTATCGCTTCGTCGCTCCCGTACTTATTCTTCCAACCAAGTTTAAAAACTTTTTCAATTGATAATTCTGCTTGTTTTATATCCCCTTGCCAATCGCGTCCTTGGTATCCCCTGGTAAAATTAATTTTTACATCTTTTAGCCCATAACTTTTTATTACCATATTGGCTATTTTTTTAACAGAAGTTCTGCCAACGTTTCCTAAGTTAAAAATATCGCTTATGTTAGATTTAGAATTAATTAAGAGCATAGCTGCTACACAATCGCTGACATCTATATAGGATTTTTCTTGTGTCCCATCTCCTAATATATCAAGTTTTTTTGGGTTTTCTTTCAATTTTTTAAGAAAATCGGCTATAACTCCATGTGTGCAATTCTTTCCAACAATATTCGCAAATCTGAATATAGACGCTTTAAAATTGTAATAGTTAGAATACACTAATATTAAGGCTTCGCCAGCGAGTTTCGTTGCTCCGTATGACGAAATCGGTTTGCATGGCCCATAACTTTCTGGAGTCGGGATGATAGTTGCCTCCCCGTATACAGCGCAACTAGAAGAAAAAACTAGTTCTTTTATTTTGCTTTGTCTTATAAAGTCAAGCAGGTTTCTAGTCGCTTCTATATTATGCTTAAAATCTATCTCAGGGTGTTCAAAACCACCGCGCACATCAGAATGTGCTGCTAAATGTACAAAAAGGTCAAATTTTGCAAGGTCTTTAAATGTCTCTTTATCGGTTAGGTCTCTTTGTAGAAATCTAAATTTTTTTTTGAATTCTCTTATATATCTATCATCCGGGACTTTGGAAAATTGTCTATAACGGTTATTTTATTGTTTTCTACAAGTTTTGCCACGGCGTTCGAACCTATAAAACCCGCCCCCGGTTATTAGAATATCCTGATCTTTGAGCATATAAACGAGGTGTGACGGTTTTTATTAAATATATAACTTGTTAATTAGAGATAAAGATATGGATAATCAGGATTATATACGCCGGGCTAGAAAAACTTTAAAGGAAGGGCTTTCTTTAGGGGACCTTATAACAAAACTTGTAAACCTTATAGATGAAACAGAACGGGCCGAAAATACTCTTTTTGAAGCGATTTATGATTTATACTTCATGTATTACCCCGAAGCCGCGGCCTTACTTAAGGAACGGGACGAATTTATTGCGACTATCTCTGGCGGAGTAGACAGAGTGGATGTTGGGAACGTTCTAAAGATATCAGTAGAAAGTATGGGTTATGATCTTTCTGGAGACGACAGGTCGCTGCTTAATCTACATGTAAATGAACTAAAAAATTTATCGGACATGAAAAATTTTACAAAAACATATCTTGAGAAAGTAATACGCGAAAACTACCCAAATATCTATGAAGTCGCGGGCTACATGGTTGCGGCGCGGCTTATAATGTTAAGTGGGGGCCTAAAGCCCCTTGCGTTTATGCCTAGCTCTAAAGTCCAGATACTAGGCGCGGAAAAAGCCCTTTTCTCTCATTTTAGGAAGGGCAAATCATCACCTAAATATGGCGTGATATTTAAAATTCCTACAATAGAAGGCGCACCTCAGGAAAAGAGAGGCAAAATAGCAAGAGTTTTGGCGTCAAAAATCTCCATGGCCGCAAAATTAGACCTATTCTCAAAGAAAGATGGTAGCGCAATTCTTAAAGAGAAATTAGAAGAAGAAATAGATAGGATAATGAAAAATGGAACTAAAAAAAGTTATAGATAATGTCTTCTGGGCAGGAGATAAAAATAAATTGTTAGTAACAAGGAACCTGGTTACAGGCGAATCCGTATATGGAGAACGTCTTCTAACCGTGGACGGGCAAGAGTATAGAGAATGGGTACCTATAAGAAGCAAGCTTTCTGCGGCCTTTCATAAAGGGTTAAGGATGATAGATATAAAAGAAGGAAGTAAGATTCTATACCTCGGAGCATCTTCAGGCACGACCGTTTCGCATGTTTCGGATATAGTTACGAATAAAGGCGAGATATATGCTGTAGAAATATCTGAAGAGATGGGCGCCAGTTTGATTTTATTAGCAGAAAAAAGAAAAAACATATTTCCTCTAATAGAAGACGCTAGAAAAGTTGATTCCTACTCAAAATTCGTTCCAAAGTGTGATTTCATTTACCAAGATGTAGCACAAAGAGATCAGGTAGAAATATTTATTCACAATTCAAACCAATTTCTCAAAAATGGTAGTTACGGTGCGATAGCTATTAAGACAAAGAGTATAGACGTATCGAAACCCAGCGGATTTATAATAGAACAGACCTCCGCGCTTTTGAGGAGAAATTTTACAATCATCGCTTCGATTGATTTATACCCTTACCAAAGGGACCATGCGCTTATAATCGTACGTAAAAAATAACATTCAATAAGTGATTAAGATAAGCAATAAATACATAAAAATACTTTATCTATTGTATACAGAGGATTTATGGACGATGATTCAAAACTAGAGGCGGAAAAAGAGGATCTTTTAAGCAAGATAGAGATACTAAAAGTCCAAATAAAGAATTTTGAGAATGAACTTGGTATAAGTACCGAAGACCTGCAGGTGAATCGATCAGAAAATGATTATAAAGTCATAGATCGAATGAAAGAGTCAGAAAAGCAGCTTTCCGTGATAGAAACATTAGTCAAAAGTGAAGTTCCAGAACAGAATCAGTTTAAACCCATGCTTAGGAATCAACAGGAAACACATTTAGATCTTGTCGAAATGCCGCCGGAGTTAACAATGCGAATCCCAAAAATGGGCGCCCAAGATAAAAAAATAGAAAATACCGCTTTTCAAAACGATGTCACGCAAGGACAAAACCCATCCGTTCAACAAAAAACACCAGATCCAGTGGACACATTGTCAAGAGATCTCCAGAGTAGGACTTTAGAATTGAAACAAAAATCGGAACAGATTGCTCAAATAAGTTCGTTGGTTTCTAGGCTTAGAAGTGATATGCTTTCGCAGCCTAAATCGAGTCAACAATCTTTTTCAGAAACCCCGCACCAAGCCTTAGAAAATACGGTGCAGCAGCAAAAAGTACAACAGGTCTCCAGGCCACAACAGGCTTTTCAATACTCTGCGGTAGACCTGCCTGCGCTAGCGACAATGGTACAAAAATTAAACGAATTAATCAAAGAGAATGAAGCGATATCCGAAGAGCTTAGAGAGATAATAGACGATAATAAGAATGTGAATAACGCTACAAGAATATCGGATTTAGTCAGGAAATTGGCTGTGGCAGGCCTTAATGGTTAAGTTAGTATACATAATTGTAGATGGGATGGCGGATTTGCCGATAAGACTACTCAATAATAAAACTCCCTTAGAATACGCTTACAAACCAAATATCTCGTCATTTCTTAAACATGCGACTTACGGTTTTCCTTCTGTCTTAGGTAAGCTAGCACCACAGAGCGATGTGGGTGTAATGGCAGATCTAAGTTACGATCCAATAAAATATTCGACCGGGAGAGGCTGGTTTGAATGTTTGGGGCTAGGTATGGCACCAAAAGATGGCGAGCTTAGCGTACGGGTTAATTTTGGAGAAGTAAAAGGACGAAAAATCTCTTCAGTAAGAACTTATATGTCTAAGGAAGAACTTCATCTTCTCGAAGCTGAGATTAACGAGAAGGTACAGATGCCCATAGGATTTAGATTTAAGGTCGGAGAAGACTATCGCGCAGGGCTTGTGCTTACATCAGACAAAGAACAATTCTCTGAATATGTTTCAAACAATGAGCCAGGATACACGCCAAAGTTTTACAAAACCGGGAAGAAATTGAGCTTTGCTACGGATATAAAAGACCTAAAGATACATGATATAAAACCACTTAGACACGGAGCAAAATATACCGCAGAACTCCTAAATTTGTTCATAAAAAACGCGATAAAAGTAATTAAAAATTCAGAAGTTTTCATATTAAGGGCTAAAGATAATAAACCGTTACCAAATTATTTATTTTTGAGAGACGCCGCAGTCAGAGACCCCCATCTGCCAGCTATAAATGAAAAGTTTAAAAGACGATGGGCGGCGATTACCGGGATGCCTTTAGAGAAAGGAATAGCCTCTGCGGCAGGAATGAAATTAATAGAAGTCGAAGAATCTCAGGACATAAACAAAAACTTTAGCGAGAAAGCAGAAAGCGTAGCGGCGGCCATGCGGTCTTTTGACTGTGTTTATTTGCACATAAAACAAACTGACTCGGTTTCTCACCTCGGCAAATACGCGGACAAATACGCAATAATCGAAGCAATTGATCGTATAATAATAGGGCGGCTTCTCAGAGAATTAAATATCCAAAGGGGCGATACGCTAGTAATGACGTGTGATCACGCCACATCATGCGAATTAAAGAGGCATATAAATTCGAATATCCCGGTTTTAATTGTAAACCGCAAATTTGGACAAAATAAGGATTTTGGCGAAGCTAACTGCAGGAAAAAGCACATCTCTGCGATAGAAAGGGCTACCGATATCCTGCCATTCGTTGTAGCACTTAAATGAGCGCTAGCTTCTTACAGTGCACTATTTAAAAATAGGTGACTGATATTATACATGAGCAACCAAGATTTAGCTCAAATGTTCTTGGATATCGCGGACATTCTCGAAATAAATGGGGTGCAATGGGAGCCGCGAGCATATAGGAAAGCTGCACTTACAATATCGACATTGGCCGTAGACATAAGCGACGTCTATAGGCAAGGTAAACTGATGGAACTTGAAGGTGTAGGGCGGTCTATAGCAAAATCTATAGAAGAATACATAAAGACCGGCAAAATGTCGAAGTACGAGACGCTAAAGAAAAAATATCCTATAGATCTTACAGGATTTAGGAAAATCCAAGGTCTGGGCCCAAAAAGAGCCTATGCACTTTATAAGAAGCTTAAAATAAGAAACGTAGACGACCTAAAAGCAGCATTAGAGAAAAATAAGATAAGGGGTCTCGAAGGTTTTGGAGAAAAAAGCGAAGAACAGCTAAAACATAATTTGGAATCGTTCATGAAGGTAAAGGAAGAGAGAAAGATGCTGGGATATACGATAGACTACTTCGAAGATATAGTGGACAGGATGAGGAAAAGCGAACTTTTTGAAGACGTAGAAATCGCCGGCTCTGCGCGTCGGATGAAAGAAACGGTGGGTGATCTGGACATACTAGCCACTTCCAATCGGCCGAAGGAAGGCATGGGATTTTTTACAAAACTTAAGGACATTAACGAAATAATCGTAAAAGGAGACACAAAGACTTCGGTTAAGCTGTCCATAGGTTTAAATTGCGATTTACGGATAGTTGACGACAAGTGTTTTGGAGCAGCCATGCAATATTTCACAGGGAACAAAGATCACAATGTAAAATTACGCAAGATTGCGATAAGAAAAGGGCTGAAGCTTAATGAATATGGCCTTTTTAGAGGCGATAAATTGATAGCTAGCCGCACTGAAAAAGAGGTATATAATGCCCTCGATATGGACTTAATAGCGCCGGAGTTGCGCGAAAATACAGGTGAGATAGAAGCGGCGCAAAAAAGATTATTGCCTGTAGTAATAGGCTATGATCAAGTAATCGGTGATCTGCATACTCATACACTTGACAGTGACGGAGCAAACTCTTTGGAAGAGATGATTGCGGGAGCGCAGAAGCTGGGACACAAATATATAGCTATTACTAACCACAGCAAAAGTCTTAGGATAGCCAATGGTCTCGATGAAGCACGCTTTTCGTCTTTTAATAAAAAGATAGAGAAAATCAACGAATCTAGCGGTATAAAGGTGCTAAAGGGCGTTGAACTCGAGATACTCAAAGATGGTTCGCTCGATCTGCCAGCTAAACTTTTGAGAGAAATGGATTTTGCAATTGGGGCGTTACATCAAAATACTAAAATGCCGAGAAAGGAACTCACGGACAGACTTTTGAAAGCGATCCAATCCGGTCTGATAAACGCCGTCGCTCACCCGACCGGCAGAAAAATAGGAGAAAGGGAAGCCTTTGATCTGGATTTCCAAAAAATATTTGAAGCTTGCAAGTCAAATGATGTTTCTTTAGAGATTGACGGGTACCCAGAACGTTCAGATCTACCTTTTGACTTGGTTAAAGAAGCCAAATCCTACGGAGTAAGCTTCAGTTTGGCTAGTGATGCACATAGAACGGACCAACTCAGGTTCATAAGGATGGCGACTGCAATAGCAAGAAGAGGATGGCTTGAGAAAAATGACGTAGTAAATTCATTGGATTACAAGCAATTTTTGAAACTTAAAAGATAATCAAGATTATAAGTTTGATTCAAGATACACAATGTATAAAAACTATAGGTTCTTAATCTTACCATGGTTGATAAAATAAAAAGCGGGATATTGGGTTTTGACGCTCTCGTGAATACCGGCTTTGTGAAAAATAGCATAACGGCAGTCTACGGTTCGCCCGGCGCCGGCAAAAGCATATTTTGTACGGAATTTCTAAGAGAAGGGCTGAAAGAAGGAGAAAAGGTATTTTACGTAAGTTTAGAGCAGGACTTAGACTCTTTTCTCAGGGGCGCAGAAGCCCTCGGCTTCACTGAATTTAGAGAGAATATCAACGGCAATTTTGTCTTCACTAGAATGACTGGCCACGACTTTAAGAACTTTCTGTCTGTAGAACTTCCAAGAGTGCTCACTGCAAGAAAAGGTAAGCATTCAAGAATAGTAATAGACCCTCTAACGCCGTTTTTATGGGAGATAAAGGATGCGGCGCTCCAGAGAAACATATTGGGCGACGCATTTACCATGCTTAGAGAATTTGGGACAGCAATAGTCACCATAGAAAGGTACGGCGATTTGAGCAAACTAGAGCTCTCAGAGGAACTTGCAATACCTCTTTATCTCTCTGATTCTGTTGTCCTTATGTCAATGGCGTACAACCAAAATTTCTATCAAAAAGCAATTTCTATAATAAAAATGAGATTTTCTGGCCACAGCTCTGGTATGCACCCCTTTGATATAACTGAAAAAGGGATACAGATATTCCAAGACCAACCGGTTTTTTAGTTATACCGCCAGAATAGAGGCGTTTTTATTAAATACTAAGTCTGACCAGTATTTTTATGCTGTCCCTGATACCGGAGATACTATCGTTACTTTTGGATACTTCTTACTCGTGGGTGAGGATGCTCCTGGCGTTGGCTGCGTCTATAGTAATAAGTCTAGCTGTAGGCATAGGCGCAGCCAGACTAAAGACTTTCGGCAAAATAGTTGTTCCTATAATAGACGTATTACAGACATTGCCGATATTGGCTTTCTTTCCATTTGCGATTTATGTAGTCGTATTTATACTGCCCGGCATAATCGGCATAAACGCCGCTGTGATATCCCTTATAATAACCAGCATGCTGTGGAACATGATCTTCGGGGTATACGAGGCCATAAAGACGCTGCCGGTTGAACTTGTAGAGATGACAAAGCTTTATGGGGTAGGGACGTTCGAACGGCTCAAGAGGTTGTACATCCCGGCTAGTCTTCCAAGGCTGTCAGAACAATTAAGTTTATCCTGGGCCATAGGACTTTTCTATTTGGTAACAAGCGAGATATTTTCTACCGGAAATGCAAATTATTCGGTACAAGGGATAGGCGTAGACCTTGCACAATTAGGGACGAGCGGCAATTTTCTTTACTATGGGATAGCCTTAGTTATATTTATCGGGTTTGTGGTGATTACGAGATTGACCCTATTTTCCGCTTTTGATAAAATGGCAAATAGGTACAGCTTAGTCGGTTACGACACCAATAAGCATAAATCAAGATTTAATATCAGCTACAGGATCGACCATTCGATAATGTTCCATAAACTTAAACAAGAGTATACCGGCATAAAGACTAGCATAAGTTCTTCTGTCTCGAAGCATAAAGAATTTTTAAGGAAATTCGGTTACCTTATAGCCGGTATAGTCATCGCGTCTGTAGCATTTTTGATATACAGTAATGCCAATCCGAATGCATTATCGCAACTAGGTTCTTATGAGTGGATAGCGATAACCTCGCTAGCAGCTTCTTTTTTACGAGTTTGGGGGGCGTTTTTGCTCGTACTAGCAGTAGCAATACCTGTAAGTGTTTATGTAGTTTTCATGACAAAACGTAAAAATTCATATCTATTGGGGTTTCAGATACTGGCCTCCATACCGGCTACGGTACTATTGCCGATAATGGTTTTTGAGTTAAGAAACAACGGCGAGGCAGTCGCGTTTATGGTTTATTTCCTTAGTGGCATCTGGTACGTTATTTTTAGTATAATAGCGAGTACTAAGTATGTAAAATTAAATATCGATGAAGTAAAGAAGATATTCAGAGTAAAGGGTTTGATTGCCTGGCGGAAAATATACCTACTTGCCATACTGCCTGGGCTTATAACCGGCGCGGTAACAGCAATAGCCGCGGAATGGAATGCAAGCATAATAGCGGAATATTTCATTTCAAATAGCACTGGCGCCGTACTGACTTCCGTAGGGACGGGTATAGGGAAATTATTGGATACGGCATTATATTCCGGCAATTTGTATCTGATGCTTATCACTTTAATTAATATGACCGCAATGATAATAATATTCAATATAGTCGTATGGAGAAGGCTATACGATAAAGTGACCTCAGTTTACACTTAACTATGGAAGTGATCTCAGTAGCGAACATAAAGTTTACCTTCGAAGATAAGGCAAGCGCCAAGATAATAGACGATATTTCGTTTTCAACCGGGGAATACGAATTTGTCTCTATAATAGGCCCTTCGGGTTGCGGTAAAAGCACCCTCTTAAGGATAATAGCGGGTCTGATAGCGCCGACGGCAGGCAAGATATTATACTATGGGAACGCAGTCACCGAACCTATTAAAGATATCTCCTTCGTTTTTCAGGATTCTGCCCTGCTCCCGTGGCTTACTAACATAGAAAATGTAAAGATCGGTCTTTCGTCTACCGACTTAAAAGACAATGTAAAAAATAAAAAAGCCCTAGAAATATTAAAACGATTTGAGTTAAACGGTTTTGAATATGCGTATCCAAACATTCTTAGCGGAGGGATGAAGCAAAGAGTCGGCGTAGCAAGAGCGCTCGTTTCTGACCCTAAAGTAATCCTTATGGACGAGCCGTTTAGTTCTCTCGATGAGCTCACTGCAAGAAGTCTTAGGAATGAAGTATTGAATACACTAAAGGATAAAAGCCTTTCATTAATGTCGGTTATAATGGTATCGCACAATGTGGAAGAGGTGGTAGAGTTATCCGATAAAGTAGTTATACTATCGAACAAGCCAAGCCTTGTAAAAGAGATAAAAAAAATCGATTTGCCATATCCACGAAATAGGCACGATAAGGATTTTCAAAAAACAGTAGACGAAGTTTTTGCAAAACTCAGTCCTTAGATTCGTACAGTTTCCACGAATCTTTTTGTATGTCATAAGAGCATATCTCCATTCTTACAAGCAGGCCGAACATCTCTTTTCTAAATTTTTCTATATCAGAGGTTCTATTTATCTGGGTTACAAAGTTCTTCTTTAAAAGAACATCAAAAAGCTCTTCTGTCGATGCCCGATGGGCTTTCCACAGAAACTCTATGATGCTTTTGAATGGCTCGACATTTTTTAACAAATCGCTAAGGTCTTTCTTGAGTTCTTTTTGGCTTAGATTTTTAGCAGAATCCGTCAAGGAAACCACGCCCTCTTCAACAGTTACTAGACCCAATATCTTTGCCGCTTCTATAACCGGAAAAATTTCATCGATACCTTCAAGCGATTCCCTCATTATATGGGAAAGCGATGCCGAACCGCCGTTTTCTTTTATTATAGCGAGTATTCCTCTAATGTAACTAACCCTTGCATCTATTGGGAAAACTTCGGCCATATCTATGTTATTTAAAGAGTCGGGCTATTATAAATTTTGCTAATCCAGTCTTAGGTAAATAGGAACGTGGTCAGAGCCATTAATCTTATCAAGTATCCCTGCGCCCGTCAACCTATCTTTAAGTTCATTGGAGGTGACAAAATAATCTATCCTCCAACCGATATTCCTTGCCTTTGCATCAAATCTATAAGTCCACCAAGTATAATGCCCACCGTCTTTTACAAACGCCCTGTAAGTGTCTATGTACCCATGTTTAATAAGCGAGGTAAACCAGGCTCGTTCTTCAGTCGTAAATCCGGCGTTATTTGCGTTGTCTTTTGGGCGTGCTATGTCTATATCTTCATGTGCCACATTGAAATCTCCACATACGATAACCGGCTTTGACTTTCGTAGCTTTTCAAGAAAACACAGCATGCGCTCGTTAAATTCGCCCTTGAAATCGAGTCTGCTTAAGTCCCTTCTAGAGTTTGGGAAATAAGCATTGACTAAATAAAACTCTTCAAATTCTAGTGTAAGTACCCGCCCTTCATCGTCGAATTTTTTCTCTTCGATACCGTATTTAACAGATAACGGTTCAAGTTTACTGAAAGCCATCGTCCCACTATAACCCTTTTTTGCTCTAGCAAAGAAAACATAGGGATGGTAGAGCGAATCAGAAAGTTCTATTGGTACATAGTCAGCTTTTGACTCTTGTATGAGGATAACGTCATATTTTTTCGAATCGATTACAGGTTTTAGATCTTTTTTTATTGCACTTCTAATCCCATTTACGTTCCAAGAAAGCAGCAGCATTAATAAAATATGTCAATGGGTTCTTTAAATCCTTTACATTTCACAATAATACGATTTACCGATAGGCTGCTCTTAATGATTTAAACCCTTATCATCTAAAAATCTTTTCGAAACCAATAAAGCTGATATAACTAAATTATATAATAGATGAAAATAAATGATTATAATGGCAGTACTAACAAGATCAGAGATATTAAAACTCATAAAGAATAAGAAACTGATTATAAACCCTTTCAAGCCTTTCCAAGTCGGTGCAGGTTCCATTGACTTACATCTCGGTGATGTGTTTAGGGTATTCAAAAAATATCACGGACTATTCCGTGTGGATGATAACGCCGATTATCGCGATATAACTGAGATTATAAGGGTAGAAAAAGGGGACCACCTTCTTGTAGAACCAGGAGAACTCGTGCATGGCGTGACAGTAGAAAACATTTCGTTATCTAAAGGCATATCCGCAAGGATAGAAGGTAGATCCAGATTTGCAAGGATTGGCCTCCTTACACACCTAAGCAGCGGCTTTATGCAGCCGGGAACCCATGGTAAAGTCGTATTGGAGATAGCCAATCTTTCGCCCATAAACCTTGCGATTTATCCAGGCACGACAATATGCCAAATAGTTATAGAAGAGACAAAGGGAGAGGGCTTATACAAAGGCAGATTTTACAAACAAGACAAGCCTTGAGAATCTATGGC
Source organism: Candidatus Parvarchaeota archaeon (assembly GCA_027366075.1). Taxonomy (GTDB): domain Archaea; phylum Nanobdellota; class Nanobdellia; order Parvarchaeales; family Parvarchaeaceae; genus Parvarchaeum. The sequence continues at coordinate 15,188 of DAHXLI010000046.1, forward strand.
TAAAAGGGTTTTTATAATTCACGGCTGGTCAGGTTCGCCGTATTCTGCCTGGATTCCATGGTTAAAGGCAGAGTTAGAAATAAAAGGTTTTGAGATATACGCGCCTTACATGCCAGAGCCGGATATCCCTGATATTCGGGAATGGATCCATCTTCTGGATATAGGAGTCGGTAGACCAGATAAGGAGACCTTTTTTGTAGGGCATAGTATAGGTTGCCAGACGATACTTAGATACCTGCAAAACCTAAAAGACGGTACGAACGTGGGCGGAGCCATCCTAGTTGCGCCTTGGGTCCATCTGAATCTAGCGGCGTACGAAGATCAAAAAGACATAGAAACCGCCAGAGACTGGCTAGAAACCCCAATAGACTGGAAGAAGATCCTTACGCATACAAAGAAATTCTCGGCGATTTTCTCGGATAATGACCCGTATGTACCAATAGCGGATTCAAAGATATTTCATGATAACTTAGGCGCCGAGATAATAATAGAAAACAAAAAAGGACACATGAACGAAGAAGCCGGAGTGGTCAAGCTATACCGTATATTATCTGAACTTATTAAGATAGCCAAAGACTGATATTTTAGAAAAAGTTTATAAATAAAGAAGTGATTTAATAGCTATGTCAGTATTAAAATCGTTTTTCAATTTCGCAGATAAGATTTTACCTTCTAGAGTGGCATATGCGCATTGTGATATCCCCTGCGGCATATATGACCCACACTTAGCGCAATCATCTGCCCATACTGTGATAAGAATGAACATGCTGATAAGCCAGCTAAAAGTACCTCCTGACAATGCAAAGCCAGAAGAGCTTAATGACTACCACCATAAATTTGTCAGATACACCGAGACCAAGGAAAAACACGCAGAGCTTTGCAAGCAAGAAGTTAGAATAATATGGGGAGATTACTTTAAACCTGAACACCTCCAGAACTTTCCAGAACTCCACGATTTAGTCTGGAAGATAATGAAGCTTAGCTCTAAGGTTAAACAGGAAATAAATATGCCGGCTTCGGAAGAGCTTCTTGATAATGTAAATAAATTTGCCGAAATATTCTGGAAAACGAAGGGCGTTGAAACAGTTAAAGTAAAGGCGTTCTACCCCACAGAGCATGACATAGTACTACCAAAAGTTTGATTGGTCATGGAGAAAAAAGAAGATAAAAAGTATAGAAGCCCTGCGCTTTGTGTAGACGCCGTTACGATACAAAATGGAAAGGTTTTACTTATAAAAAGAGGGATGCCTCCATTTGAAGGTAAATGGGCGCTGCCCGGCGGACATGGAGAGTATGGAGAAACTACCGAAGCGGCAGTTTACGCGAATTCTTTGAGGAGACGGGCTTATCTGCCAAAGTAGGAGAATTGGTAGGCGTCTACTCGGCCCCCAACAGAGACCCACGCGGGCATAAAGTATCGGTAACGTACATCTTGTCCAACGTTATGGGTGAACCAAAAGGTGGCGGATTGGCGATTTGCCAGAATTAGCTTTTGACCATGAGCAGATACTGAAAGATGGGATAAGCGTTTACATAAAGTTAAGCAGAAAGCCTATGATTTAAATCATGGGATGAATGCGAAGTGAAATTTGATAAAGCATAAATATTTAATAAATTAGAGCAAATGGGATAAAGTATGATACTAACATTCAAAATTAAACACGAAAGGGATTTCTCAAATGAATTATCAAAGGCAAAGCAGCCTCATCAATTTATTGGTGAGGGGTGTCAGAAAGGCAGTAGAAATTGATAGATATGTGGTTTCCATTAGAACGCTTTAAAATAACCGATAGAAGCATGGAGCCGGCATTATCAGAGGGAGATCATATAATTGTAAATAGACTTGCATACATATTCAAAAAACCGAAGGTGGGCGAAATAATCGTGTTTAAACACCCGTCCCAAACTAAATTTCTTGTAAAACGCATATCTAAAAAGCTTAAGGAAAATTCATATTTAGTAATCGGAGACAACAAAGCGGCAAGTTCAGATAGTAGGACCTTTGGCCCGATAAAAATAGGTTTAATAGTGGGAAAAGTTTCGATAGCAGTAAAATAATGGCGAAATTTAGTGTCAGAAAGGGGCTATACTCGGATAATCTCCATTAGCCCTATTTTTAGCTTATTTTAACTCTTTGCCGCCAACCAATTGTTTCTCAATATGAAGGCGAACATTACTATAAAATAAGCCACTATCGCACCAACTATGATGCCATTTTCCATACGCTTGCCTCCACATATCTTTATATGAAAGCAACTTAGATATATATCTTTCTATAGGAAAATTCACACCGATGTGTCTTAGATATTGTAAAAATACAGCAGTGTAATATTCAAAAATTACTTAAAAGACAGTAAGGTTTAAATTTATCTCCGTACACATTAGCTTATATCAGATTTTGTAAAGGTAGGAAAGGTCTTAGAAGTTAAATTTGGAGAAATAAGGGATTTTCAGCCGGAACGGAGAAAATTTTAGTAACTAATTTAAGTGGCAAGTTTTATGCGGTAAGCTCAATTTGTACACATAGAAGCGGGCCGCTCGAGAAAGGCGTTATAAACAATAAGGTAGTTACGTGTCCATGGCACAATTCCGAATTTGATGTTACAAATGGCAGCGTAATAAACGGTCCGGCAGTTGGCTCCCTAAGAAAATTTGAAGTAAAGATTATAAGAGAGGATATACTAGTTAAAGTATAACTCATTTAGAGTCGGTTACTCCATTTTTGGGACAGACGTCTTTTAATATGCATTTACTGCAAAGAGGCGATGTAGAATGGCATATTTCGTGACCATGTTCCTTAAATATATACGCTATTTTCTTCCAATGACGTTTGTCTAATAAAGACATAAGGTCCTTCTCGATATCATCAGGTTTTTGGCTTTTACTTAGTCCTATCCTCCCTGCCAATTTTATAACCCACGTATCAACAGGTATTCCTTCTACTTTTTCGTAGGCGTTTATTAATATAGTGTTTGCGGTTTTTCTACCGACGCCGGGAAGACTTAAAAGTTCTTCCATTCTATCGGGTACTTTACCGCGGTATCTATCGGACAGGAGATTCGCAGTCTTTATTATGTTATTTACTTTATTACTGGCAAAAGTTACTTTTTCTATATAGCTAAGTAGTTCGGCCTCTTTTGCGGATCCGTAGTCCTTCGCTGTCCGGTATCTTTTAAAAAGAGCAGGAGTGACGGAATTAACCACGGTGTCCCTCGTTTGCGCGGAAAGCATCGCTGCGACCATTAACTCCAACGGGTTTGAGAAATTTAGATAATATCCCTGATTTGGATAAGCTTTCTCCAACATCTCTATCGCATTTAGAGCCTGCCTATTCGGAAGAAGAACAAAATTTTTCATAATAGGATTTATTTATCATAGAAGCTTATAAAACAATTTACTTTATAGAAAGCGCCATTTTAACTTTTAATGTTTTTGGGGGATTTTCTAAAGCTTATATGGTTGTAAGCTTAATATTATTAGTTGTATGTCTTCCCCTACAGAGGAATCAAACGTAGTACCAGCTTCTTATAATGATAAAAAAACCTTGGACCAGCTTCTATCAGAAAACGGAAGACTAGAAAAAATTAAGGCAGTTATTCATCACGAACGTAAGCACGTGATACCCAAGGGAGAAGAGTATGCGTACATACCAGCATCACTAACTTACGAATCTTATAACCACCAATGGATCAGAGATTCTTCGAAGGGGATACTCCATTTACTAGAACTTCTTGATTTCGCTTACGAATCTGGTATGCATTCCTACCTAGGAAAAGAAGTGGAAAACATAGAAACTGACCTTTCAAAGTCAATCAATACTCTATGGAAAGCGCTGACCTTTTTTGCGGAAAACATATCAAAAACCGAAGTAAGGGATATATCTAAATTAGAATCGAAGCTAGGCAAAAATCACGTACTAGGCAGGTTCGAAATCGATGATGATACCAACTTAAGTCTATGTGAATTAGATAAAGGCCAACTTGAAGAAGTGCGAAGCTGGCAGATGCAATACGATTCGGTGCCCTTGGTCCTTCTCGCCACGAATAGGTTTATCGATAGCTACGGGACAGAATGCATAAAAGAGTCGATTCCCAATGCAAAAAAGATTTTATCTTGGCTTGCAGGTTATATGATGAATTATTATACAACACCCTGTGCTGACGCGTGGGAACAATATTATAGTTATGGTAGTGAGTTGCTGAACGGTGATAAAAAGAATATAGGAAAAACAATAGATTCTTACAGTTTATCAGCGGCATACGCGGGCGTAGGGGCAGCAAAAGAACTTGCGGAAAAACTTGGCGTATCCCTCTCCGAACTAGACGAAAGCCAGATAGAAGAATTTCTTTTGAAATATTTTTTATACCGAGCAGATTCGCTGGCAGTTCCGATTCTGTCTAAATCTAAGAAAGAGTACGGAGACACTATGGAAAGCATAGACTCGGAAGCGGTTGAAGTTTTTAGACTCTTTAAGCCAAAACGGCTGATAGGTTCGGACATAGAATTTAATACGATAAGTACTATAGAGAGAACCCTTATCGGCGAGAATATCTTACCAGCGAGATATCGCTTCTTTGGAAAAGATGAAAGTATAAAAGACAACTACTTCTATGGAGGGCGGTGGCTGCCAAATGGTCTAGAACTCGCCATGTACTATGTTGATACGGGCGAGATAAACAAGGCGAGAAAAATAATAGAATACGTGGAAGAGAAAATTTCTCAAGAGGGCTCACTGCCAGAACAAGAACTGGTGGATCCAGTAAGTCCAGGTAATGACCCTTCAAACTATTTCGCAAAAAATAATAACAGCATGATAAACTGTTTGTGGTGGTCTGAAACAGCATATTTAGCAGCAGTGTCAAAATACATGCTGGCTCGCCTTTCCATATAAAGTAAATCTTTGGACAAAAAGAATTTGCAGTTCCTTTATGGTTATTTATTTCTATTCTACATCGTCTTTTTCTGGCTCTTCTTCCTCTTCTTCAAACTCGTTTGTTTCTTCCTCTTCCTCAAACTCATGGTTTTCGTCCTTTAATTCTTCTTTGTTTAAATCTTCTTCGGGTTTAGCTTCTTTTGTCTTTTTTCCTTTCTTAGTAGTCTTTTTCATGCCAATAAATATCAAATATAAAATAAAAACCTTTAATTTTTATTTATTTAGAGGCGAAAGATAAAAACAAGCGTAGGTGCTTTATAGCGCGGTGATTCGTCTTCTCTAAAATTTGTTTAGTAAGTCACAAATGTCAGATTTTTTTGCGTAAGCATTCAAAAAACTGGCGTTCCGCAGAATAAGGTTTTTCACATCTTTTACACCCGAGTAATCAAGTTCTAGAGGCTCTCTATCTAGACTTTCTATGTTATCAAGGATATAATTTCTGAGGTAGTTTGCGCTTTCTTTTTCAACTAGCCTATCTATAATTTTTGCGCCCACAATTTCTTTTTCTTTAAAGATCCAAAGTTGGTAAGCGTAAGGTCAAGCACTCCATATCTTTGTATATCTATTACCCAGTTCTCTTCTAAAAAACAATCAGTTCTTTACAGCCGAGTTTGTCCACGAGCTCTGAATTGTCAAACTTAAGCTATTCTGACAATACTTCGCTATGCTTCTGCACTGCATCTTTGGCTATAAGTATTTTTAACAAATTTCTATCATTCTTATCGTATACGTGCTCAAGATATTTATCCCTCAGTATTTTAACTGTTTATCTATAGTTAGATAAATTAGGTAAGGCCTTCCGGTCCTTTACCTTAAATTAGTAAATACACCGACCTTTTTGAGCTGCTTTCACAGAAGAGTCCTTTATTGCCTCTACAAGATTAATAAGCCGCTTTTCCATATTCAGAATTATGACGATATCTTATATAAATAATCTGGCTTTACGCGATTCCAAAAGCCACTTTGTTTATTAAGCGCGCAAGGTAATAAATTTAAACTTAAAACAACATTAAATTCATTATGCGCGGGTTCAAATACCGGTTTTATCCTTCCAACGGGAAGATGTCTGTAATCATATCTGAATCTTGTAAAACTACTAACTTGTCGCGCAGTAAGGCGCAATCAGCATTAGAATATCTTATGACCTATGGCTGGGCCATAGTCATGGTAGTCGTGATCCTAGCAATACTTTTTGGACTCGGTATTTTTAATTTGCGGAGCGCCATACCCTCTACAACAATCTCCGGGTTTTCTCAGACGCCTATAATGGCGGCGCTAGCCAATCAGACGAATTTTGATATAGACATAAGAAATGCACAAAGTAGCGAAATAAACATAACGAATATAAGTCTTGTAGAGAATGCAATGAATTTTACTAAGTTTTCCTGCACAAACAATGGAACGATGCAGCCTGGCCAAGTCATCTCATGTTTTATCTCAGGGGTTTATAAAAACACATTTACTGCGAACCTAGTGATAAAATTCCATATATACAATGGCGCTTTTGTGCAATCCTCTACTTCGACTGGTTCTATATCTCTTACTACTGTCTCTGGGATAATACCTAGTGCGGCCTCGACACGTTTTGTAGAGTCTGGCCTCCCGACCGGCCTAAATTGGGTCGTAGATTATAATAATTCAGCTAATAATTCCGATACAAACACGATTTCTTTTGCGCCAAAAGTCATTTCTGGCTACTACGCCTTCGTGGTAGAGCCATCTTCAAAATCAGGAAGTAGCTGCGCACAGACCTATACACCCTCCCCAGCTTCCGGTTTAGCGGCGACCGGCAATGTCATAGGGATAAGTTTTTCTAACTCGACCGTCTGTACGACGACCTTCATCGAATCCGGCCTTCCGTCAGGCACTAAATGGACAGCGGCATACGACGGCATAAATCAATCCAGTACGTCAGTTATAAATGCGTTCATCACGGGGCCAGGTAAGTATTCCTATACAATCGGTTC
>DAHXLI010000055.1 GCA_027366075.1 Candidatus Parvarchaeota archaeon
ATTCCGAAGACGACATAGTCGGAAGGAAAAACGAGTCTTTATCGAATTTCTAAAAAAGTAAAGTTAACCAAGCTTTAAATATCAAACTAATCTAAGTATTAACTATGGATTTGGACAGACTATTAGGTACAGTAGATGCTGCAAAATTGCGTTACCTGATTGACCCCGCCTCGCTAAAGTGAGAGCTATCCGTATTCGGATGATTTTTAATTCTAGGTATACACTATAATCAAATGGACAGCCAAGAAAAAGAGAAGTGGATTCTAGCAGGTAAGGCAGGGAAGACGATAAGAGAATATGCAGTTTCATTGGTCAAGCCAGGCGAATCTCTTCTCAGGTTAGTAAGAGAAATAGAAAAGAAAATGGCAGAATTGAACGTAAAACCTGCCTTCCCCTCGAATCTTTCCATAAACCAGATAGCCGCACACTACACACCGAAATTCAACGATGAAATTATTCTTAAAGAAGGTGACATTCTAAAAATAGATGTCGGCGCAAGCATAGACGGCTTTGTTTCTGATACCGCCGCAACGGTTGTAGTCGGTCAGAATAACACCGATCTAGTCAAGGCTGCTCATGCCGCATTGGCCGAAGCGATAAAGGTTGCCAAGCCCGAAGGACGGATAGACGACATAAGTCAGGCAATAGAAGAAACGATAAGATCTAGGGGTTTTTCTCCGATAGTAAACCTGGGCGGACACGGGATAAAGCGTTATGAGATACATGAAGGAGATTTTATACCGAACTGTGCTACAGGATCTAAAAAGACTTTAAGAAAAGAAGGCGTAATAGCAATAGAGCCTTTTGCGACAACTGGTGGCGGTTATGTCGTAGACAGCCCAGAGGTCCAGATACTCATGCTCAGTAATCCGAGGATGCCGAGAAGCAAACTTGGCCGGGAGATACTCGAATTTATATCGAAAGAATATCACGGCCTTCCATTTGCAAAACGTTGGATACTGGAGAAGTTTGGTAACTTTGCTGACTTAGAATTGAAAGGAATGGTAGGTTCAGGCGCGTTATACGAGTTCAACGTACTGAAAGAGAGAGACAATGGATTAGTAGCGCAGTTTGAACACACTCTGCTGTTTGATTCTGGGGAAGTTATAGTGACTACGCTGTGATATGGGGGTAAAATTAAAAGACATCGTCCATGGCAAGGAAATAGGACTTAAAGACCTTGCCGGGAGATCCATAGCGATAGATGCCTTCAACTGGCTATATCAATTCCTTACAACGATAAGATTAGCGGACGGATCCTATCTGACAGACAAAGAAGGGAACATAACCACGCATTTAAACGGGCTCTTCTACAGGTCGATGAATCTGTTGGCAAACGATATAAAACCTTGCTTTGTTTTTGATGGCCCCGCCCCAAAATTCAAGAAAGCCACGAACCTAGAGCGGGCGAAGGTAAGAGAAGAAGCGAGAAACCTTGCGGAGCAAGCCAAGACCGAAGAAGAAAGGGCGATGTATCTAAGACGCGCCGTAAAGATGGACGATTATATAATCTCTTCTTCAAAAGAACTTTTGAATCTGATGGGTATCTCAATCGTGCAGGCCCCCGCGGAAGGGGAAGCGCAGGCAGCTGCCATGAACGCTAAAGGGCTCGTTTACGGCGTCGCCTCTCAGGATTATGATACGCTTCTTTTTGGTGCCAACAGACTCATAAGAAATCTTAACGTATCAAACAAGAAAAAGGTAAAAAACAAAGGTATAACTGCGAATGTGTCGCCGGAAATAATAGACAATAAGGCTTACAGCGAACTGGGCTTAAGCAGGGAGCAGCTTATAATGATAGCGCTCTTTGTAGGGACCGACTATAACGACGGCGTCAAAGGCATAGGCCCAAAAAAGGCGCTCGCAATAGTAAAGAAAGAAAAAATATCGGACATGATGAAATCATATGATTTCGGTTCGAGCTACGAAATAAAAGAGGTATTTGACTATTTCATGAACCCGAATGTAAGAGAAATCCTAGAATCGCCGTCGGCGGCGCCTTTGCAGACTGAAAAACTGATAGATTTTCTTTGCAACAAGCATTCATTTGAAGAAGACAGGATAAGGTCATATTTAGATAAGGCAAAAAAGCAGGAAGGGTCGCTATTCGACTATGGATAACGAATTAACAAAACGATTCGTTCTAGAAAAATCTAAGATGGACAAGGTCTTCGCATCGCTCAAGATAATAAAGAAAACGGAAGAAGAAAGACAATTTTTGGATATGGCCAGGAATTATTACAACGATTCGGGCTATTTCCATGGCAAGGGCGATTCTATAAGGGCGTTCGAGGCGATAGTAATAAGCTGGTCTTACGTAGATGCCGGGATAAAGATGGGTTTTTTCGCCGTGCCGGAGAATCTTGGGCAGTATTTTACGTCTTGACCATAAAAAGCTCGCGGTTTTCTTCACTAAGTGGCGTTAGTGCTAAAATAATCCGAAAAGATTTATATATTAAAGGGTAGTAAAGATAATATGGGTGAAGGACGAGAGAGAGTACCTGCGGCTGTAATACTAATAATCTTTTTGATAGGCGCAATAGTAATCTATCTTGTGACTATACCACAGCCTGTAGCGTACAGCCTGGTGTTCGGCAATTTCAGCAACAGCCATAGCGGTACAAATAGTACTTCTTCGGCGCAACACGGCTCGTATTACGACCAGTTGACGGCCTACATCGGCGGAAACCCTTCCACCGTTAACACTACATATTCGATAGGGACGTTTAGCGCTTCTTATAATGAGTATAATTCGACGGTCGGCGGCGCAAACACGTTTACCCTCACTTCTTCGATATTCGGCTCTTCCTCTTATAACATGGGCTTTAACGGTTCTTCTGCCGACACTTACTTTTTGGCCATAAACATAACGTCCGTGTCAGGCACGCCAAAACTTAGGCTATCGTTAAACGGCAATTATTTCTATACAGTAATACCTGCAGGCAACGAGCAGATACTTCTACAGCTGCCAGCAGCGATAAACGGAAAGAACACTTTATCAATATATAATAACCTGAATGGATTTGCGTTTACCCAAGCTATAAGCTTTTCAGAAGTAGCGATAACCCAGATGGCAGGCGATAACGCTTCACATTATGGCACGGTCACGGCATTGACCCTGAGTGGCTTGGGCAACTATTATCTGACATACACCCCGATAGGATATGGAAACCTTACGATATCGGCGAACGGGTACGACTTGACAAAACTTTCAGCAGCCAGCGATACTCCAACTACTATCATGCTTCCTTCAGACGTCGTAAATAAAGCCATAGGGAGCGGGGCATCGGCGATACTGCCAGCGACTTTCAATCTAGGTTTCGTTGTAAGCCAGAGCAGTACTTACGAAATAGCCAATGCCGGTTTGGTGTATGAGATGCCTTACGTAGCTCCAAACACCATTTCCGTTCCTTATTCGGTAAAGGGGACCTCTGGTGAATACGTGATGACCTTTTACGTTGATAGCATAATGGAGCCAGGGTCGGTGTCCTTTACTTTCTATCCATCTGGGCAGTCTTACCAGATCAGCGCGGCCAACCTTGTCGCAGGAGAGAACATAATAATACTACCAAACAGCGCACTTTCGGTAACGCAATTGGATGGCAATTACACTGGAACGATGTCCATATCATCCACTGGTCTTGTTATACCACAATACGTACAGATAAAGCCGACTTCTTGATGCGGTCACGTATAAAATCTATATAAGTTAAGGTTTGTTAAAATAAGATATGGCTTGGAAAGACAGGGTTAAAAACGCGGGCAGCAAAGTCAGCGGCGGTTTTTCAAAGGTTTTTAGGAGACAGGCTGCAGGGCCGTCGGCGACCAACCTAGAGCAAACCGAAGGCGAAAAACTGATGGCCTTGAGACTTAAGCGGGCCGAAGCCGAGGCAAGGGCGCCGTATCAGCTTTTTGATAGAGCCGCATTTGTCCGTGGCACAAAAAAATATAGCGCAATAATAATAATCCTTATCCTTATCGCATTACCGGTTATCATATTTGTTTATCTAAGCACTTCAAGTCACACCGGCTTTTTCTCTTATCAGGAGCAGTCTTATTATGGTCCAATCTTCTCAGGGGTATGGTCTTATATATCACCGATCTGGGGTTTGATATCAGGTGAACTTGCCTGTGTCGCGAACCCCGTTAGTTGCGTCGGCGTACAAAATACCAATGTAACGCAGAATGTTTACCCTACCTTTACTTCGTTTTTATCGGCAAATCCCTCGCAAGGGACACAAACGACTTTTATAACTTCTTCTTATCCAGGTACCCCGGCCGACCTATTTTATACAGTCCAAAACACCGCAAATGTGCCTTTGGGATATGACACTAGCAACAACGTGCTTTTGAATACTTCCTGCGGAAGCACCGACGACCCAGCAGCAACGTTTAACTGTCAGTATAGTACGAACATTACGTCTCCAAAACCCTATGATGCCAGGTTATCTCCAGTACTAGAAGCAGGTCAGACAATAACAAACCAGACAGCAGTAAACGTTTTTTGTCCAACGAACCTACAAGTACAATTGGATTCTATAGCGTCCATCCAGCTCAACTTCACAATAACGAATTACAGCGCGGCATCGATAGTTCCGATAGAGTTCGTAACAAATGCTTATGCTACAGAGTTGTCCATAGCGGGGCAGGAACTTGTGCCAAACGCCCCGACAGTTTCATTTGTAAGCCCGGGCCCGATATCGATAATCTTAAGCACCAGCGACCCACAACCAATAGAGACGCAATCTGGGAACATGCCGATAAGCGTTCAAGTAAGCAATGCAAACCCAGGTAACAGCTATTCTTTAAACGCTCTTTCCGTGTTCATACCGATGTCGCTTTGGTCTGTCAACGTGTCAAGTGAGATATCCCAGTTAAACCCTATATGGTCATGTTCACAAGCAAATGGCGGAAGAACGATGGGCTTTGTTTTGCCTAGCAGTGGCTACTGGAATTGCACCGCAAAAAACCCAAATGATATCGTGCAGCTCGTACTTCCGCAGGTACTGTCTTTGCCAGGCGCAGAGCATTTTGATACCGTTCCGCTTTTGGCGCACGTAAATTATAATTATATACAGAAGATGAATATGCCTTATGTAATAAGGGGCAGCAGTGCCGTCTCTTGTTCGAGTTAAAATATATGACAAGCACTAAAAATTTAGGGAAAAGAGGACAAAACACAGGTCTGGTTCTCGTTGGGATAATAGTAGTCGTAGTGATAGTCATAATCCTTTTGCCTTACATAAGCTCTGATTTAGGTATATTCAATTCATCACCAACGCCCCCGCCCATAACCCAAGGAGTCACGGTATCATCCATACAATATACTTCAAGCGTCTCTCCGTCCACCGACTTTGATGTAAGCTTCTCGATCACAAATAACATAGATGGCAAGGGGGCGACAGGGATAGACCTTTGTCTTGATAATCTGGGGATATTCACAATAGTTTCAAGTCCAAGTCAGCTGGGGCCGCAGGAATGCGTGAGTATACCAACGCTTTTTGCAGGGGGGAGCGTGCTCGAAACGTTCAGACTAAGCTCGCCTTCTAATAGCGCATACCAGAACATACCATATACACAGCTTTTGGCTTATTACATAAATTATTCATATCGAGCTGGCGCATCACAATCTTTGGAGTTCGTTTCGCAACAGGCATACAGCAGTGGAGATTATCCTGCGCCTTCGCTTTCATCCTACGGAAATACGGCTGGCCCCGTGAGCATAACAACATCTGCACAGCTTCCCGCAGTATACGGGACCGCAGCGCAAATATCTCTGGCTCTCACCAACGCCGGGACGGGAATGGTACTTGGCTCTGTAAACGTTAACATAACCATGAATTCCAGCGAAATCAACATGTCACAAGGTCTTTTCGGCTTTACAGCGCATCAGCACGCCAACGGTACCGTGACGTTCAGCGGATCTTTATCGGTAGGGACTGGTTCAACATCGGTGACGCTTCCTTTGTCGTTAGGTCAAAATGAAGAATCCTCATTGTCGTCTAATAGTGTCCCTTATTTCCTTTCGGCCATGCAAGTCTCAATCTCTTACAATTATTTGGAAAATGGCTTCTTTCCAGTAACGCTAAAAGTAGAGTCTTATCCTACCACTTAATCGGTTAAAATTATCTAGTAGACCTGCAAGTAGAATTATGCTAATAAATCCCACAGAATGCCTCTAGTAAGTCGTCAATAAAAGTTTCTGCGACTAGCCTCTTGTAAAATAGCTCTTTAATTTTAGAGTAAAAATGCCAGTGATAGAATCCAGCTTAAAAACAGATTTTCCGCCATTTTTACTTTTTATAGAAGCATTTAGATTATCTTGGTTGAAATAAGCCTGTAAGCTTATTCGCATTTCTCAGTTACGCATATGACTTCACCTACCGATGTGCGTATTATAAAAAAAAAGTTTAAATATTCAAATTGTATCGTTTGTTTATGTTTAATAAAAGAGCCGCAAACACAGCCGTAGTTTTTGGTCTGATACTAGTCGTCGTATTGGTAGTTATAATATACTTCGCGGCAAGCGGCAATTTGGGAAATCTTTTAGGACGTTCAAATAGCACTTCGACTACCCCAACAACATTTAGTACGACCGCGGCTTTGGAGACATCGCCTATACTTGTTGGGCATTCATCCAATATAATATTCACATACTTCAACCCATTCGACCAGTCTCTAAGCGCTAATGTAACGCTAGAAGTGTTTAATCCTACTTATATCACAGCAACAGACCCCTCTAAACTGGTTAGTATGCCAGCCGATATGTCTACCGCAGCATCAGGAGAATTCAACGTAACTTGCGTTGGCAGTTCATCATCTACTTCTACTTTTGCGCTGTCGTTCCAGAACTTTTGGCAGAATGCAACCACCTCTGTAGAAACTTACCCGTATGATTCAACTCCGCTGCAGGTCCTGCCTCTAAACGTTTCAGCAGGATTTCTTTCGATCGTGGCAAATCCAATAACCATAGAGACACAACTATCGTCCGCTAATGAACAGGCGCCATTACATGTAGCAATCGGCCCAGCTGTTTATAACGGGGAACCATTCATAGGCAGCACAAAGGGGTTGATCCCGGAGCTGGTTTTAAGCATAAGCAATTCAACCGGAGGAATCGCCTCTGCAAACGTTAGTTATAATTTAAATACATACAGCTTCAGCAAGGGTTCAACGCTTACGCTCACTCTTAAAAATGTTAATCTGGCGTTGCTTTCTGGCGGTGGCTTTTCAATAGAGGTCGCTGCGACCAACGTCGGGAAACCGACACAAAATCTGGTAAATGTAGACGCTTATTATAATTACGAATATTCTTTCGACGGTCCAGAAATAACTTGTCAATAATTATTGGTATGTCAAAAAAAGCCCAAGGCGGTTCTGGGGTAATAGGTTTAGTCGTTATAGTTATCATCGGTGCAATCGTGGCCTATCTTTATTTTGGTGGTTATATCTCATTCCCGAATTCGTCCACAACGTACCAGCCTTCGTCCATGCCGATAACAATTACAGCGTCGTCACCCTCGGCATCAAATTTATCGAACCTTTACCCAGGTCAGAGTTTTAACGCTTTAGCTACGGTTAGGGGCACGGGGGTGTCCCCTGTAAATATTTCGATAATAGGATACGGTTGTGGCGGGACCACGCAAGCGACAAAATATGTTGAAGTCTATCCAAATGCATCGGTTTCGTCAAGCTGGACCTTTTCAGCGCCAGGAACTGGAAGTTGCGATATACAGTTCACGTCATGCTTTAATGATATGGCATACTCCAATTATCCAATAACAGTAGAGAATGAAACGGTAACAAGCCAAGCACCGGTAGACCTTCCAAGCAGTTCTATAGCGCCGGTTTCCATTTCTCTTTCCGGTTTTAGCAGCACAGTAAATGCGCCGCCTTCTTCCGTAAATCAAACATTTTATGTACAGGCATCTGCACTTTCAGCGGGTTACCTAAAAAACAGCGCACTTAATTGGCTTAATATTGCGGTTGTTGGGAGCGCCTTTGTTCAGCTGCCAAAAGGGATAGAATCTGTAGGAAGGTCCATTAACATAACCAATAAAACCGCAACGGGGATACTTTACTTTAGCGGTGTATTCCGATTACCGCTAGAGCTTACTTTTGAGCCGGTGCCACAAGCCTCAGGTTTCACGACCTCCACGGATGTAAACATAAGTGCGGGTTATACCTATTGCCTTACGTCAAATTTGTTGCCCGTTTCGGTTAGTTAGTCTTAAGAAAGCAAAATTTTAAAATTATCGGCTTCTACCTGGTTCAGCTTTCCGGGGATAACTATACAAGCAGGAGGAAAGTCGTTTTCTTTGGCGGAATTCGCCAAATAGATCGATTTTTGTTCGCCGCCCAATCTAGAGACGCACACTACCTTGCCCCAATCTATTCTGCCCGATTTTCTTTTAGACTCTATAGATTTTAGTATATCAATGGCAGAATTTAGGCTGACGAAATTTTTTCTGTCTTTGGCTTCTAAAAGCACCAGCGTATGCAATCCCGCTTTTATGTTCTTTTCTATGACGGAAAAAAAGCTTTCCGGCTTAAAGTTTGTGGTATAGATAGGGATGCTGCAAGTGGCCCCGAACTTGTAAAGAGAAAAACCGACCTCGGCGATTGCGGAAAATATGCTGCTGGCATGTATCACTTCAAATTTTATGCCGAGTTTCTTGCATTCGCAAAGTAAAGAAACGTGCGTAGTCGCGGAAAGCGGATCTCCAGGAACTAGCAGGGCGACTTCTGAAGTTCTCGCCCTAGAAATTATGAAATCGCCCTCGACTTCTTCCCTGCCGACAAGGGCTATTTTGTTGCCAATAATTGTTTCTACCTTTTTTATGTCGCTTATCTCGTTTAGATTAGTGTAACGTTCCAAGTAAACTTCCTTACAGGTTTTTAATTTATCCAGAGCTCTGACCGGCATGTCAGTTAAATAATATAAACCTGTACCAATTAGGTATAACATATGATATCATATCTGATTTTGTTTATATCAGTATTTCTTGTAGCCACCCTCTCTATAGCTTCTTATTCTGATATAAAAACAAGAGAAGTCCCTGACTTCATAAGTTACATGCTTATTTGCGGTGGCCTTCTTTTGTCGCTCATATTGGCGGTCGACAACAATTCGATAGCTAACCTAGAATTCATGCCGTTGTCTATCGGAGTCCTTTTTGGCTTTTCTTATCTCATGTACCGAACGGGACAGTGGGCGGGCGGCGACGTGAAATTAATGCTCGGCTTATCTGTCATATTCACATCATTTAGCATGTCATCCAGTTTTTCTTTTATAAATCTTTTTATAAACATCCTTATTTTCGGCGGAGTGTATGGCCTATTAGGCACAATAGTTTTTGGTCTGATTAAATTTAAGCACATGAGAAAATTCTTGCATTTATATGATGTGGGGTTGGTCGCAGGTGGCGCGGTATTAATATTTGTCTTTATAGACTTCCTGCCTTTGCCGGTGAATTATCTGGCCGCGTTTGCGGCGTTCATGCTCATATCGATGAGATATATATATGTGGTCGCTGAAAACCTGATGTTCGTGAACGTTCGCGTAGATAAGTTAACCGAAGGCGATTGGCTGGTAGCCGACGCGGTAGACTCGTCAGGTAAAACTATAGTCGATAGGAAGAATACCGGGCTGGAAACCAGCGATATAAAAAAGCTTAAAGAATCCAGCATAAAGCAGGTTTTAGTAAAAATAGGGTTACCATTCGTCCCAGGATTGCTTATAGGCACGATTGTAACTCTTGTGTTTTGGAATCCGATACTTCAGTTAATAACTTCTAATTTGATATTATGATTGATTACCCTAAGAGCGCTTTGTCCTTCTCCAGTTCATAATCGTCATCAGGATCGTCTGTCTCCTTATCATTAAACGCCATGGTTCCCTTTCTTCTCATAATTTCGATAACAATATCTATCACTTCTTTACTATCTTTATGTGATACTAATATGATACTTATATATCTCTTTCGATATTTAAAGCTTTTTGCCTATTAAAGCCGCATAAAAGCGGAATAAGCTTTAGTAAAAGAATTTATATTATGAGAAATTTATCTAAATTTATATGTGTTCAAGATGCGTTGAAGACAAGAACTGCAGATGTGTATGCACCCTTCACACAAAAGGGCAAACTCCGAAACATTGTCCCGTCTGTGGGCACACCGCTTAATCCCTTCTCCAAAGTAGTTAAAAGTATAAATACTAGTTTTCTTCTAATAACATACTATGGAAGGGGCCTTAGAAACGCTTTTGGGCGGTTTGAGAACCTCAAGATTCAGTGGCAGGGATACGCGTTTTGATGAAAACATATTCGGCGGGGTCTTCTTTCAATATTCGCCGAACAGTCTTGTTTACAGGGACAAAAGAAACAGCAAACCGGTTAAATGGGTAGACAAAATAACATATGATAGCGATTTTATCCCCAAAAAAAATAGAGCAGACTAGAGACGAAAAGAAGGCCGTTCTGGACAATAAGATAGAGATATACTATTCCCTCTCGGACATGTTGGAACTCCTACAAAATGACCCGAGATACATACTTTCTCATGCGCTAAAGATCGAACGAAAA
>DAHXLI010000036.1 GCA_027366075.1 Candidatus Parvarchaeota archaeon
AACCATTCCGTTTCATCGATGGCTACGTCAACTTTCGCAATAGAAATCCTAGACTACCTAATAAAGACCGCAAAGTCAAGAGGATTGATAAGCGACCGAAAAGTTGACGTAGCCATCGATGAAACGGAATGGTTTTACTATGGCGACAGGGATACGCCAAAGGTAGTTGGCAAGAAGCCAGAACGAGGCACTACGTGGTGTTTCAAGTTCATAACGATAGACGTGATTAACAGCAGAAGCAGGTTTACCTTGTGCGCCTTGCCCGTATTGATGGATGATGAAAACGAAAGGACCGACCTTGTCGTAGACCTAATTGAATTCGCAAAACAAAGACTTCATGTTAGACGTTTATTAGCCGACCGAGGGTTCCTTAGTTCTGGCGTAATCAACAGCATGAACAGAATGGGCGTAGAAATTATCATCCCCACAAAAGAGAGTCTGAATATGATTAAGAATTCAAACCACGAAAAAGCCCCTTTCATAAAGACCGACCAGCTTATGGCAAACTGTAGGGTTAATCTGATAGTCATTGAGAGGGACGGTAAACGGCAGGGTTTTGTAACCAACATCCCACTTAAAACCAACGAAATAGCACTAGGACAAGCAATAGCCGAATTCTACAGAAATCGTTGGCAGATCGAGACGGGCTACAGGGTCAAAGAGTACACTTTTAGGGGCAAGACCTGCTCAAAGAACTATGTAATACGATACTTCTTCTTTATGCTGTCTATAATTTTGTATGACTGTTGGGTCTTAGCGGATTTGCTTATAATTATGGCTTTGGGCATAAGAACCGTTAAAACCATGGTAACGGCCAAGATATTTTCAGCTAAACTTTTGACGATTAAGGAACCCGCTGGCTAAACTATAATAGGTTCTAGTTGCTCAACAAAAATTATCCTGTCTGCAAAATCAAACCTATCTTTTAGTTGCTTTGCCAAGCCTTTTGCCGTGGCCCAATTTTTAATTTCTAAAGTGACAGTAAATGTTCTTTCTTTATCTTCGCCGTCGCCTTTATGGGTTATTTTAAATTTTCCCATGTTTTATCTTAAGAAGAGAAGCAATATTTATACCTTAAAAATCTAATTCGGGGTCTACTAAATTGAGTTGATTGCCGCTTTCGGAAGCACTGATTTTCATATAAAATTGCGCGGATATATTATATCCGACCATATCTGATCTCGCGGACCGGGATTTAGCCATATATAACCCGTCCAGCATAAGTTTAAAACTTTAACGCAATAAGCGGCATTTTAAAATATAAATAATATGGATACAAAACTATAACATGCCTAGCTTATCCTTTCAGTGTTAAAAACTAGAATAAACTTCGCCGGAGGAAAAATGGATGTAACAGGTCAAAAGCAGTTTGAAACGGAAGTTCTCAAGTCAAATGTTCCGGTTCTTGTAGATTTCTGGGCGACGTGGTGCCCACCGTGTAAAATCTATTCTCCGGTGATAGAAGAGGTGGCGAAAGAGAACGAAAAAAGGCTAAAATTAGTCAAGATAGACGTAGACGATAACGAAGACCTCGCATCCCATTATGGCGTGTCCAGTATACCGACTACATTGATAATAGAAAAAGGAAAAGTCAAAGCCAGCTTCGTCGGAGCTATACCTAAGGACAAGCTTAGAGCTTGGCTGAAGGAAAACTTATAACATGGTTGATTTTGGATGGATGACCGGCGGAAAACAGGGAAGCGGCATAGATTCCGCGTTGGGGCTGTTCTCAAGGATGCTTATGAAATACGGTTATTATACGTATGGGTACCGCGAATACTTTTCAAACATAAAAGGGATGCACAGTTTTTTCACCGTAAGAATTTCTGATAAGAACGTACGATCACTCAGCTCACTTGTTGACTTAGCTATTTTCTTCGATAACGAATCCGTTTTTGGCGAGAAAAACCCTTCGGGAGAGACGGTTCATGAAGGGCACATACGCGACATAAAACCAGGCGGGATGGTGATAGTCGATTCTAAGACGGACGTTTCAAAGATAACAAGAAAAGATATAAAAATATTTCAGATAGATTTCGATTCTATAATAAACGACAGCGCGAAAGAAGTAAATGCAAAAGCGAGCGAGTTAATGATATCGAAGAACGTAATATGCGTCGCCGCTTCCGCGCATCTTTGTGGATTGCCTACTCAACAGATCGAGGAGACTTTACGGGAACTATTCAGCAAGAAATCCGAAGACATAGTAAAGATGAACGTTATGGTCGCGGATAAAGCGATAAAATACGTAGACGATAAAAAAATATCGAAACCTACGACTTTGCAACCGTTGCCAAAAAAAGATCTGATCTATATGGAAGGATTCGCGGCAAGCGCATTGGGGAAGGCGATAGCCGGTTGCAAGATGCAAGTTTATTATCCGATAACGCCAGCGAGCGACGAGAGCAATTTCATGGAAGCGCATCCAGAACTTGGGATACGCGTCATACAACCCGAAAGCGAATTAGCCGTAGTCGCTATGACAACGGGCGCGGCTTTGACTGGTGTCAGATCTTCTCTTTCTACCTCTGGACCAGGATTGTCATTAATGGCAGAAACCACGACTTGGGCAGGGATGACCGAAACGCCTCTGGTATTGGTAGACCACCAGCGTGGCGCCCCAGCCACCGGACAGCCGACAAGAACAGAACAAGCAGATCTACTTTTTGCTACACATATCGGGCACGGCGATTATGGAAAGATAGTGGTCGCGCCAGGAAGCGTCGAAGAATCTATAAGCGTTACCGCACTGGCTTTTAACTACGCTGAAAAATATCAGCTGCCGGTGATCGTCTTAGGGGAGAAAAATCTTTCTCAGGCATCGGTCAGTATGAACAAAGCCGTCGTAAACAAAATAAAAGACGATTATAGGTTAGACCGAGGAAAACTCGTCGGAGAGGGCGGTGTTGGATATAAAAGATATGCGTTCACGCCAGACAACGTCTCGCCCCGTGCAGTACTTGGCGACCCCACTACGATAATGTGGGCTACTGGAGACGAGCACGATGAGAGAGGGCACATCTCAGAAGAGACCGCAAACAGAAACAAGATGATGGAAAAAAGGACGCAGAAAAACGGCCTTATCCTCTCACAGATTCCTAAAGAGGAAAAATTCAATCTATTCGGGGACCCGGCAAAGGCCGACTTATTGGTGGTCGGTTGGGGGGGGCCATCCGCGGCAGTAATAGAAGCACTCGGGGACGGCATGGCATTTTTACAGCTAAAATTGATAGAACCCTTGCCAGATGAAGTGAAGGAACTGCTTTCAAAAGCAAAGAAAGTCGTATGCGTAGAACAGAACATAGGCGGACAACTGAGAGAACATATAGCTTCTAAAACCGGGATAGTAATACAAAATCAAGTATTAAAATACAACGGCAGGCCGATGAGATATGATGAAGTCAGAGATGGTCTCACTAGAATAATGAAAGGCGAGAAGAGGGCGGTTCTAAATGCTTACTAATGCGAATGACAAGAATACCAATCCAACGGCGGTTCCACCCATCACTTCGGCCGGTCTTACTTCTGACGAAATAAACGATTGGTGCCCAGGGTGTCTCTTACCCGACAATACGATAATAGGAAATCCCTCAGCAAAGACTATACAGGCATTCCAAATCGGAGATAAGGTCCTAGGTAATGACGGTTACTTCCATAGAATAAATAAAGTGATAACACATATACATAAGGGAAAAATATATCGTTTAAAGGTGGCTCATTTTGGAGAGACCACATTAACAAACGAGCATCCCGTCTTGATAGTTAAAAAAGAAAACGCACTTAACGAGGACCTAAAAACTGAATGGATAAATGCGGAAGACTTAAGAGTAGATGATTATGTGGCCTACCCTGTAATGAAAATGACTATACCTATAAAATCAGTGCAGTTAGACTACGAAAAAAGGAAGAAAGATACACGAAGCAAAAAACTACCAAAAAACCTTCTATTGACTAGGAACTTCATCAGATTTGTCGGCTACTTTATAGCAGAGGGCTCTACTCATAAACGATTCAAAAAAGGCTGCACCAGCAAAAAACAAGCAATTGTCCTTACCTTCGGGAGCCATGAAAACAATTTAGTCAAAGACGCGACTGCGATTGCCAGAAAGTCTTTCGGTCTAAGACCCATAGTAAGAAATAGAGGCTATAAAAATTCTATTGATTTGGAGATAAATTCTTCTTATTTAGCCGAATTCTTCTCCGCGTGGTGTGGTGATTCGGCCATAAACAAACGAGTCCCACACGAACTTATGCTTTTGCCATCATTAAAGCAAAGAGAGTTGATAAAAGGGCTGTGGCGAGGCGACGGTTTTGTGAATACAAAGTCACTAAGAGCTGGGTATAAGACCATTTCACCGATTTTAAAAGAACAAATAAAAATTCTACTGCTAAGACAAAACATCATACCCTACATTTATGAAAACAAAGCGTACGGAATACACAAAAAGTCCTATGGCATCCAAATAAAAGGCAAAAATTATAATAATCTAGTTAAAATACTTAAAGTTAAATCAAAGGCTGCTCAAAGGACTAATAACTTATTTTCCTTTAAGGATGACGATTATGTCTATCTAAAAATAAGAAGTTTAAACACCTTTGATTACGCGGGCCCCGTCTATAATTTCGAGGTTGAAGATGTAAATTCATATGTTAGCAATTCTGCAACTTTGCACAACTGTGGCGACAGCGGAATAGTTTTAGCTGTCAAAAATGCTATAACAGCGGCAGGGTTAGACCCACATAAAACTGTTATAGTTTCTGGTATAGGGTGTTCCTCTAAACTTCCACACTTGGTAAACGTAAACGGCGTACACACATTACATGGAAGAGCTATACCATTCGCAGAAGGAATAAAGCTTGCAAACCCGGATTTAAACGTTATTGTTCACAGCGGCGACGGAGACACATACGGCATAGGAGCGGGCCACTTCATAAGCGCGGGCAGAAGAAACGTGGACATAAAATTATTTGTACATAACAATGGGGTCTATGCATTGACTAAGGGACAGGCAAGTCCGACTTTGCCTGAAGGAAGAAAAGTAAAAGGGATCCCCGAACCGAACATAAATGGCGCTTTGAGTCCTCTGGCTATCGCTGTCCTTGCAGGTTATACGTTTGTCGGAAGAACGCAGAGCTACAACTTAAAGGAGCAGACCGACTTGATGGTGAAAGCGATAAAACACAAAGGTCTCGCACTCCTTGACATACAGCAGGGTTGCCCCACTTACAACCCAGAGTTTACGAACGCATCCTGGTTTTCTCAACATTTGCATCCGCTGCCAAGCGATTACAATGGTATAGTAAGCAATCCCGCGGATATGGATGAAGTAAACAAAAAGAAACTACAAGCGATTAATATACTTCTTAATGAGACTACAGAAAGCCTTAATACCGGGGTCTTTTTCCAGTGGGAAAACTCAGATACTTTCGAGGATAGACTAATAAAAAGAGGGATAAAGCCGCCACTTACCCAGGCAATCTGCGACAAAGACAATAAATCAACGGCAAACTTAAGCGAAGTTTTTGAAGACCTTTCAGTGTAGAGCAAGCAAATATAATGGAGGTAATATGGACAACAATGAAGTAAAGATAAGTGTCGGATTAGAAGGCATTTACATCGCGGAGACGAACGTTTGTAAAATAGACGGAATGGCAGGCAAGCTCTGGTACAGAGGTTACCCGATAGAAGCCTTAGCCGCGAATTCAAATTTTGAAGAGGTAACCTATCTGCTTCTTTACGGCTCACTTCCAAAGAAAGCGGAACTTGATTCTTTCGCCGCCCAGCTCAAAAAAGAGAGAGGCATTTCTGAGAACATAAAAACGATAATAAAAGACCTCGTACAAAAATCCCACCCCATGGACGTACTTAGGACCGCGGTATCTGCCCTATCGTCAGAGGATCCTGAATTGACCGATAATTCTCCCGAAGCCAATCTTAGAAAGGCGATTCGGCTTACGGCAAAGATGACTACTATCGTAGCCACAATAGGCAGGATGCGTGCTGGGAAGGATTACATTAAGCCGGATGATAGCTTGGGACATGCCGAAAACTTCATGTACATGCTCAGCGGTTCAAAACCAAATGGACAGGTGGCGAAGTTCATAGACTTGATGCTAGTGCTGCACGCTGAACACGGAACAAACGCGTCCACGTTTTCTACGATGGTAACCGGCTCTACACTTGCAGATTTATACGCTGCGATCACGTCGGGAATCTGCGCTTTGAAGGGACCCCTCCACGGTGGAGCGGATGAAGCGGCGCTTAAGATGATGCGGGCAATCGGGAGTCCAGAGAATACGGAGAAGTACATAGAGGATGCTATTGCCGGAAAGCAAAGGATAATGGGCTTCGGCCACAGAGTATACAAAACTTACGACCCACGAGCAAAAATACTACGTTCATGGTTCACCGACATCGGATCTAAATCGTCTGGAGAAGTGAAGACTCTTACTGAAATCGCGCTTAGGGCCGAGAAAATGATGATAGAGAGACTCGGCGCTTCCCACGGGATATGGCCGAATATAGATTTTTTCTCGGGGCCACTTTACATCTGGGCTGGCGTGCCGGTAGAACTCTTTACCCCGATTTTTGCCGCCGCTAGAGTGACTGGCTGGTCCGCTCACATGCTGGAATATTGGCCTAACAATAAACTGTTTAGGCCTTTGGATCACTATACCGGCCAATTAGATTTAAAGTATTTAGACATAAATGACAGAAAATAAAAATAGACCGTTTACGTTTTACCACGCGAGGCCGATTGCGTTTTAAGGCATAAATACCCAAAAATTAATATAATAATATGACAAAGACATCTAAGAAAAGAGCCGTCAAGTGCACTTGCAAATGTTGCGAACATCCCAACACGAAGTGTGGCTGCGGTTGTTGCTGACCAAAGCCTGAATATTTTTAGCCGTCAGTTTCTATAAATAAGCATTAGTTATAAATCTGTCCGAAAACCATTGATTCTATGAAGTTCGAAGAACTTAGCCAATATCTATCAAGGTTGGAGTCTACAAGTAAAAGACTTGAGATGTTTGACATACTTTCCGATGCCTTTTCGAAGGCCGATAAAAAGGACATAGCCAAGACCGTATACCTTATGCAGGAAGAACTCATGCCGCCTTTCTTTAATATCCAATTGGGCATCGCAGACAGAATGGTGGAAAAAGCCATAGCCGACGCTTATAACGTTGATCTAGAAACTGTAAAATCGTTAAATAAAAAGTTGGGTGACCTCGGTGAGGTAGCCGAAAAATACGGCAAAGGCGCGGAAAAATCAAAACTAACGGTTTCCGAGGTCTACGACAGGATATTCAAACTATCTCAGATGTCCGGCGAAGGAAGTGTTGAGACAAAGATAAATTTCCTTTCAGACCTGCTGAAAGAATGCTCCCCGCTCGAAGCAAAATATATAATAAGGTTTGTGATGGGCAAGCTAAGACTTGGGGTAGGAGAAGCCACTATAATGGAAGCCCTATCAAAAGCGAAGACGCACAATAGAGAATTCAAAGCGGATCTGGAACGAGCGTTCAATCTCTGTTCCGATCTGGGTTATGTAGCCGAGGTATTTTACGATAAGGGCGAAGGCGGGATAAAAAAATTCCAGATAGAAGTCATGAGGCCGATAAGACCGGCATTGGCCGAGCGGCTTGGAAGCGCTGAGGAGATAATAGACAAATTGGGCAGATGCGCCGTAGACCAAAAATTTGATGGTTTCAGATCGCAAGTGCACAAAAACGGCGACGAGGTCAAGGTATTTTCTAGAAACCTTGAGGACATAACCCATTTTATGCCGGAGATAGTTTCTGCCGTTAAGAAATTAAAATATAAAAAGTTAATATTCGACAGTGAAGCGCTGACTTATGACGAGGATACGAACACGCTATATCCATTCCAAGTAACTATACAAAGAAAGAGGAAGCACGGCATAGCCGAGATATCCGAGAGTTATCCGCTCAGGCTCTTCATATTCGACTTGATGCTTATCGACGATGAAAGCTTAATGAACAAGCCTTACATAGAGAGGCGGGCAAAGATAGACGAGATATTCGAAGACGGGGAAACCCTTTCTAAATCGAAAATAATAATAACGGAAGACCCAAATGAACTCACAAAATTCTTTGAAGAAACAATTGGCTCTGGTTTGGAAGGCGTAGTCGCAAAGAAGCTTGATGGGATTTATGCTGCCGGCGCAAGGAATTTTAACTGGATTAAGATAAAAAGATCCTACAAGTCCCAACTTAATGATACTATAGACATAGTCATATTGGGGTACTTCAAAGGAAGAGGGATGAGAGCCGGCTTTGGCATAGGCGCAATCTTAGGCGGTGTATACAACAAATCAAAGGACGTGTTCGAAACGATAACGAAGGTCGGCTCTGGCTTCTCAGAAGACCAGTTCAAAGACCTAAGAAAAATGCTTGACCATATAAAAGTCCCGCATAAACCCGCAAGGGTAACATCAATAATGACCCCGGACGTATGGGTAGACCCAAAATACGTCATAACAGTAAAAGCCGATGAGATAACCAGAAGCCCTACACACACGTGTGATATGAAAGACGGGGTCGGTTATGCACTCAGGTTTCCTAGGGCCGTTACATTTATAAGAACCGACAAGAGCCCAGAAGATGCAAACACGTCAAAAGAGATAGTGGAAATGTTTAATAGCCAGAAGAAAGTTGAATTAAAATAATATGTTATTGTATGAGGGAAAAGATTCCTTTTTAGAAGAGGTGGTAGACTTCAAGAAAGCCAAGTACGTCCTGCTCCCGGTTCCGATGGACATAACAACAACATACCTTAAAGGTACAAAGTTCGGCCCACGGTCCGTTATAGAAGCTTCCAGATCGCTTGAGAATTATGACAGTGAATTAGATTTTGAAGTACGAGACGTTGTTTTTACATCTGGGGAATTGGAGATCCCGCCAGATGCAGTAAAGGCGACCGATGTAATAAAAAGCACCGTTTCCGATGTTTTGCTAGAGAAGAAACTCCCGATATTACTCGGCGGAGAACACACGATAACCTACGGTGCGTCTCTTGCTTTTGATGAAGACGTTATTTTTGTAATATTCGACGCGCACGCAGATTTCAAGAAAGACGTGCTTGGCTCGCCAATAAACCACGCAAGCAACTCTAGGCTGATAAACAAAAGAAATAAAGTCATACTCGTAGGTACAAGAAGCCTAAGCCAAGAGGATAAAAAAGACTTGGCGAAGAGCAAGATACCGATTTTCCGGGCGCAGGACTATAGCAGATTAAAAACCAATTTAAGCGAGCTTAAAAATTTGATAAAAAACAAAAATGTATACATAAGCGTAGATATGGACGTGTTTGATCCTGCCGTCGCGCCCGGCGTCGGCACGCCGCAACCCGGTGGGATCTTTTATGAAACTATGCTGGAGTATCTTAAAATCATAGTCGGCTCGGGAAAATTAGTCGGTTTTGACGTAAACGAAGTAAGGCCGCTAGGCGAAAACAACATAACTGAGATATTGGCGGCGAAGTTGGTCATAGACCTCATTTCCCTCAATGAGAGATAAGTTTAGGGATAGTCGCTTGTCATTATCGATTTAACCAAGCTCCGATATCATTTTCTATGCTATAATATTTTGCTTGGCGGTCTTCTAAATATGACACCCTTCGATAAAGAGGGCTTATTTGATGCAGATCAAAAGACTTTAATGTTTTTTGTTACGGATAAACATAATTAGTTGTAAATGTCATCCCGTCGTTTACCATATTGTTTCCTTCGCCACTAAAGTCCTTGAAAGTATTATTTAGGGGCCACCACCCAATTAGCTGTGATCCGGCCAATGGACTACCGCCAAGCCCCTCAGAATAAAGTTGTGATATCTGCGTCTGGTCCAATGTGCTATTATAGATTTGGATATTAGATAGCGTACCGTTAAACGCGTTCCCACCGCCGAAATACGCAGCTATCCAAATCGGTTGTGTATTTGGTGCGATTTCCCCTGTTAAGCCAAAAGTGTCCCATAGGTTAGCATCCATATAGAGGTCCTGCGCGCCGCTTGTGAAAGTGCCGACAAAAAACGTCCAATTTGTTCCAAGACTATAATGGGATACCTCGTAACCGCCATTACTCGCAGAGTTGTTACTTAAACCATAAATGAAGCCGCCATTAGACGCTATAAAATACCATTGGCGTGGCGTAGCGACCCAGCCCTTGTTTATTATGCTCTGAAAGTCGTGAGGTGGTTGCAAAGATTTTGCCCAAAATGTGACCGTAAGGGTTGATTTTGCACTGTCTATGGCCACAGAATTCGGGATATCGCCATAGTTAGGATTATTTGCTAATAAAACCTGGCCAGGCAGATTCGTCGATGAAATTACACCGGAAGCTGCACCGTTTGAGAAGTACGGTCCTGCGAATGTCTGGCCGGGTTCAGTGTACGCCACGGTCGAAGTAAAGGAGTATCTTGCTCCAGAGCCGCCACTGCAGACATTTGGAACGTAAAATATGTAGGTCCCCTGCGTAGAGATTGTCTTGTTTGGACGCACCGTTTGTGTGACGCTATTAGCCGTGACGTTTATCCCTGTCACGTTTATGGTTGTGCCGATGTCATTTCCCAACTGAAGACGTAGGCCTCCGTTTGCCATGCATAGCGCCGTAGGAGAACCTAGACCGTTGAAGCCCGTCACCGTCGTCCCTATCGATGAAGAAGGGGAGAATATACCCAAGGAATATAAAACGCCCGCAACTATCACGATTATCAGTATGGCCCAGCCGTAGGTCATCATGTACTCTAACGCTGACTGGGACTTGCTCCCTTTTACGCTCCTCGAAGCGTGCGGTATCATATAAAAATGTGTGTGCGTGTGTGTAAATATATATATTTTATATCTGACTTTGCAGACTTGGATTAGAAAGACCTGCGAAGGCGGAGAAAGGACTGCTATGTCTGCCGATCTAAAATTAGGATGTGACCGACATATCCAAAGAAAAATCGTTTGGATAACATACTCTTAGGGCGTCCAAGTTGAAAAATGGCCTAAGGGTCCCTGTAGAGCCAAGTCTTTTGATTACCTCTTCCTTGTCCGTGCCTTCTTCTACCACATCTATGAGTGAATCGAATTTGGTATCAAGAAGCCTGGACAGGTCTTCGATCGTAGCCATAAATATTATGTAGATGTTTTTACGCTCGGCCACCAGTTTTACAAGAAGGCCGAAGCCGTCGTCCTCGAAATCAAAACCTTTTTCAGACAGAGTATAGATTATCTTTTTCTTCAGCGCAACGACACTGCCCGGTGCTGGCGTTTTTGCCTTGCGCAGGAAAGCCTTTTTCAGTTTCTCCGATCTAAAGCTTATCAGCCCGGCATCGACGTCTTTTTCTATCGATATCTCATCCGCTTTTATTACGTAGTAAGGCGAGACGCTCGGAGACAG
The DNA here is from genome assembly GCA_027366075.1 of Candidatus Parvarchaeota archaeon. Lineage (GTDB taxonomy): Archaea > Nanobdellota > Nanobdellia > Parvarchaeales > Parvarchaeaceae > Parvarchaeum. Next base: position 11,412 of record DAHXLI010000036.1, read on the forward strand.
CACCAAAAACTCCCCTACCTTTAGGTTCTGGATGGCGAGTTCTATTTCTTGCGTGACCCTGTTGCCGAATATCCTTAGAACGTCTTCGGCCAGGTTTATTCGTCCTATGAATTTTATGTTTGAATTCTGTATAACGCTGGACAAAAGTGACGATGCCTGCTGATCGGAAAATATAAAGCCAACGCCGAGTTCGCGCATCTTTGATATTACCTGATGCAGCAATGGTATGCCGAGGGCGTAATCTTTTTCTTTTCTGACATCGAGTATCGTATGGGCGTCGTCTATGCATATTATCTTGTAGACTTTGCCTCGTTTTTCTGCCTGGGAAAGGTTCATATAAAAAAGATACGACAGCGTTATCGAGACTATAAAGCCCTGTTCGGCGAAGCCAAAATTGTCTATCCCGAATATGATGTTGCTTTTGTCGAGCTCCTGTAGAGAAATGCCGGTCCTACCGCTGAAAGCGTCCGTGGAGGAGACTAAAGCTTTTATCCTGCCTCTAACGACCTTCAGATATTCATTCCTTGCCTTAGTCGTCTCCAATAGTAAAAGCAGGTCCATGATAGACGGAGTTTCCGGGCCGGCACAGTTCTCATAGAGTTCAAGGACTTTCTCCAAAAGGAAATCCCTGCTCCCTATCAATAGGGCGAACGAATGCGAGAAAGCATCTGCGAAGTGGACCGCCCATTCCCTCTTAGACACTCCAGGCGGGGGCTCGAGTGGGTTTATCCTCAGGTTCCTTTCGTTGAAATAAAAGGTATTGTCGCTGTAAGCAAGGGCGCGGTAATCCCGCTTAAGATCAAAAAGCATGTAGGTAAGGTCTTCGTTCCCGAGTTTACTTAGTATGTTATATACCAATGAGGTCTTCCCGTGGCCGACGGAAGCCACTACCAAAATATTCCTGTTCAAGTCCGTCTTTGACAGTTTAAATTCGGCCCCGCCGGGGACTACCCTGCCCGCAGCCACGCCATCCGTCATACTTTCTTGGACAGGTACCTGGACTGGACAGACAATGGGAAATCTTCTTTGCATCGCTTCTATCTTCAGTAGCATGCTGCGTAAAAGAAACGCCTGGCCATTGGCGCTCGGCGTCTTAGAATATCGATCCAAAAGACGCACGATGCCGGAAACGTCCGTGGATTTCCCGTACTTGTCTATGGCCTGGATTATCCTAGCTAGAGTATCATCGACCGTCTCCATGTTCAGTCCTTCGCCGGCGGCTCCAGGAAAGAAAAGTCCATTACCAGCTTGGCGGTGTTCACCGCGCTCTCGCCGTATATGTTTATCTGATATCTGAATAGCAGGTCCCTGAAAATGTAATTTGACTTCTGCAGCTTATCGAGCGCCGCTTCAATTTCTTTCCATGGGACGTTCAGCCGTTTCCTGAGCTTCCTTATTGAGATACCGTTCTCCAGCGCAAAAAGGACATATAGGCTCATGCTGTCAAAATCGCTTATCCTTTTCTCCAGACAGCCAGTGCAGATGGTCTCGTCAAGGTCATGGCGGTGGTCGGTGCAGATTATCGCGTTGCATTTCGAACAAAAAAGCACTTTGTCTGCGCTATCTACTACGTGCCTTCCGTTGACGCAAAGAGACCTGGACCTTAATCTTACGAAGCCGCCGTCCGGGAGAGACAGGCTCTTATAGCCGCTTATGTTGTAGGCATCGAGCATTGTCACCTCCTGGTCTATGATCGGCCTTTCTTCTTCGATAGCCGGCGGACTCAACGAGGAAATCGCCGCCTGTGTCTCCACGTTGCGCTGGTCGAGCTCAGAGACTTTCTTGTTCAGCTTGAGCAGCGCTTCATACAGCTTGTCGGTATCTTCTTCCATGATCAAACGACCCTATCCACCATGTCAGGTATGAACGTGACGACCTGCACGAACCCGGAATATATCTCAGAAAGGATGTTTGGCGGGTTTGCCGCCGGTTGCTGCCTACCGAACACCGAGTAATTTTGGCTGCTTATGATTATGGCCGGCGTAAAATTTTCATGCGGATAGGGCACTTCGCTGTAGTTTTCGTGCCTTAACATTCTTGCAAGAAAAATCGTATCGTTCGAAAGGTTTGAAGTGTACTGGCGATAATCGCTCGATAGTCTGCTCTGGATCCAGTACTCCTGGTCTTCGATCGACGCCAACCCGGAAAGCACGGCTTTGTCACTCGCGTTCAGCTCGGAAAAGTCTGTGGTGTAATTATAACCAACGATCCTGCTTGGGAGGGGATCGTAGCCTTGCGCCGTCTGGTTCTGGATCAAGCTTTCCTTATTGTAAATGCCAGAAAGAGAAGACTGTATCTCGCCGTAACGGCCGACTATACCGGATATCTCTGCTTGATAACCGCTGTCCTTCGATGCCAGTTCGAAAAGCGTGTCGTTGAACCCGGCCAGCGCAGCTTCGACGTTATAATAACTTTTGTTCAGCATATATATCTCGCTCTGGTAACCTGATATTTCGGAAGTCAGGTCGATGAGAGTCTTGTTTATGTAGCTAAGCGCTGAAATAGGGATCGAAACCGAGGTGTTAACTGGGGTATTCAAAGTGGCGTTTGCCATGGTCGCGTTTTGCCCGCTGGTTGAGTCATGCGCGACCCTCACGACAACGAGCTGCCCCGCGCCCCCTTTTCCGCCCCATCCTCCATAAGTCCACGGACCATTAAAATACGGATTCAAGCCGCCCCCTTCCAGATTATAGCTGCCTTCGTTTAGATACGTTGATGAGAAAATTACCTCCAGAACTCCGCCACCTCCTGCTCCGCCCCCGCCGCCGTAATATTGGCCGTTATAGCATGTGTGCGAGGCCGTTTCTCCTTGGTTGGAAACCAAGCCGAAGTTCTCGAACGCCGAAGCATTGATTATAAAACCATATGCCCCTTGCGACCCGGGAGTACAAGAGGAATTACCCCCAGAAGCTCCGCTCAAGATAGACTCATTAAAGACCGGCGAGGATAAATTCCCTAGAGGCAGAGCTTCTGAACCGGGGCCAGCGGGATCGTTGCCTATCGCGCCGCCACTTACTTGGGTGCTGGACCCTTCCGTTGCGCCGGTACCATAATTTGTGCCGCCTCCTCCTCCAGAACCGCCATAAGACATCGGAAGATTGCCATAATAAAGAAGCCAGTTCTGGTGGATTATACTGCCATAGTTGGACAATAGGGATGCGTTAAGGATATTCTTTGAATAGTAAATTGTCCCGTTGTTATAAAGATAAGAAAGCCGCAGAATGCCAGCTCCTTCTGGCACATAGAGTGAAGAACCGTTATACAAGATCATGCCTTTTGCTTGCGTTGAATAACCGCTGAGGTTGAGGCTTTCCCCGCTTTCTAATATTATCCATCCGGAATAGTTCAGATTGGAAGTTAGGATATAATGAGATGCTATCGTAAAATTACCCATTATCTGCGCCGCGTTGCTAGTGCCGGACAAGAGCAGGACGAGGATGGCCGCTATGCCGAATAAGACTGACGCCCTACATGCCGTCCGCATAAAGGCCCCCGGTTACTATACTTAAATATGATAACAATAAAAACGATAATAAAGTAACTGCTTTAGCACCCACACCTGTGTTTCCTCTGGAACTCATTCTTCGTCCGAAAAAGAGCTTCCTATCTTTTTGATAATGGCTACTGGCCGTGACCAAATCGAGTCCCACATTTCTTTTGGAAGTTTTTCGCTGCAGGGTTTTCTTTTTCATAAAATTATCTTGAGTAATAGAAGTTCCTCATATTTAAGCTTTTATACATTTTACCATAAAAAAGTAGTGAACAAATATATAGTAGGGCCTTCGTAATCGTCGATGCGAAAAATTCTCCAGTAGAAACGCAGCTCTGAAAAATTCCGCTGTAAATTTTCTTATGGAAAACCCCTCTCTACAAAAAACTTGGATGAAAATTTATTTTTCTTT
>DAHXLI010000050.1 GCA_027366075.1 Candidatus Parvarchaeota archaeon
TGTCTCTACTGGGGAGAAAATGGAGCTGGGGAGATTTGGACTCCCGTAACGCGGGCTTCAACCGCGGACTCTCCCGGGCTAAGCTACAGCTCCTTTGAGTTTACGATCCAAGATATAAAAAGAGGGATGTCTATAAATAAATATGCAACGAAAATGTACATGCTAAACGCTTGTCAGAAATAAGTTTCAAACTTTTTGGCAGAAGGCCTAGTGTATGGCTTAACAAAAGCGAACACTATCTGTTTTTAAGATTTGGTGGGATTGAGATACAAAAAATTATAAAAAGATACTTATATTTTTGTAAGGCGGATAAGACTCATTCTATAAGGCTAAAACAAAGAGAAGGTAGTTATAGTCGAGATTTTGTTAGGGGCTTCGCTGCAGGTCTAGTTGCATCCGACGGGTCTGTCGGCGTTAGCAGCCGCTCAGTGCGATTTTCTGTTACATCAAAAAGGTTAGTGCAGCAATATGTCTCTATATTAAATCGCATGGGTGTACATGTACGTTTTTATGAGTATACCAATAAGCATGGGTTTGCCGGTCCTTATAAAATGTACACCGTAGAGACAAAGGCAGAAACAACATAACGCAATTCTATTATAAAATAGGTCTTACAGAACCAAATCGTCTGAGAAAATTAGAAAACGCAATAAAGGGATAAATTATTTTTCAAAGGAAAACTTGCAAAAAGAATTATTTACAGACGAACAATCTATTTCTTTTAATTTTAGGTTGTTACCCAAAAGAAGATAGGATAAGCCGGTAAATATCCCCGCAAGAAGATAGCATCTTTTTTCCGTTTCTGCGTCAATATGCAACGCATTGAAGCTGTTATAGACATCGACTTCCTGCAGGCCGCCGAAATTACTTTTTATCGACTTTACTAAGCCGACTCCAGCTAACGGCGCCAGAACATCCAAGCCGGCGACTTGATATTTAGAAGCGACATTCTGGATCGGGTAAGGAATGTAAAGCTTTGACATCGTCGTGCCTATGCCATATTGTATACCATAGACACCCATCCCTATTATTTTTTTTAATTTGCCGAAAAGGTAGGGAAAGAAGATGACTGGGACTATCTCTACCGGCATGGAATTTATCGTTATCCCATATTCGGATCTGGAAATCTCGACTTTTTCAAGGTCTGGATTGGGGTTCTTGCCGTCGAACGGGTAGCTCGGGGAACTTACGTATGGATAATCTTTTTTATCGCCCAGAATAGTGAGTTCGAACCAGTCTACGTCGGAAGTCCCAGTTGTCTTGCATTTAAGCTCGTTTACCTTCACGTCTTTTCCGAGCATTAAACGATACAATGCAATCAGTAGTCCACCAGACTGGAAGCAGTAGGTCATAGATTTTGACATCCCCAGGAAAGAATTGAAGTTATGATCCATCGTAAGGCTATAGGAACTTATATCCTTAGACACTATGCCTATATCCCCCAAGCCGAGCCCGCCGAACATCGAGAATAATTCGTCTTCGCATCTCTTGTCGTCCCTGATTTTTATCTGCTTTGTCTTGGCAAGGTCTGTCAAAAAAGAGTATATGGTGGTGGCCATCGCATCTTCAAATATGCTTTTTGTAGCAAGGCCGAGTATGTTACCAACGTAATCCTGTATCAGCTCCAGGCCGCCTTTTGGAAGTGGCATGACCCTAAGGCCGTTCAGCACGTAAATTCCCCTAGCTTTGTCGTATCTCAAATCTAAATCCATGTTAAAGTCGGTTTCTAGCTCTATAATAATAACTGGCTGGGCACTAATATAATCTTTATCGAGCCACGAGATTTATAGCTTTTACTCCACGTTTCAGATACTAAAGATATTTATAAGGATGATGCAAATTTATAAAGATGGCTGAAAACCCAGAAAATGCGGCAAGGCGCGGATACAAGCTCAAGCTGATGCATCTTATATACGCCGTCATAGCCATGGTCATCGTGATAGTTGTGGCGGTCCTGATAGTGACTTTTTCTGGCAACCCGGTACAGAGCACTTCTGTAGGTAACGGGTGGCGCCAGGTAGTCGGGCTCCAGCCCTTCACAGTAGGAAGCCAATTGTACGTTTCTTTTATAGGAATAGAGGGGTGCCAATTCTGTGCTGCGGAAAGATATGCGCTTTTTGATGCGTTAAGCAACTTCGGCAACTGGACATATTACGGCAGGATACTCTCGATAAACACTTTGCCGGTCGAAAACCTGACGACCGGGCCTGAACCGGCAGCAGACGCACTGTTCTACAAAGCCGGAGAAGGCGACTGGACGTTAAATTTACTCGCAACACGGCTCAGTTACACCTCGAATTACGTGGATTTCGCAAGCGCGGAGACGTTGAACAATGCGGGGGGAGCACTTCAGGGCCTTAGCGCGATACAAAGCAGCTACATAAACAAGTATGACGCTGGCGGAAGCGTGCCTTTTACCGTGATAGGTGGAAACTTTTATGAAGTCGGCGTAGCGGACAGCCTTGCACCCACCGGCGTACCTATAATATTTGAATCTAATGGAACTGGGTACATGCCGGAAGCCATAATCTCTCAATTCAATCTAACGGGTTCGGCGATAAATTCGGGGATAACTGAAGAAGCGAATTACATCTCTGCTCTTATATGCTTTGACATAAACAACGCTGCGCCCGTTTGTAGCTCTTCCCAGATTTCTTCTTTAGAAAGCAATATAGTTAAAAGTTAAGATTATAAAGATAAACTATGGAAAGCGAAGACGCATCGGACGAATGGATAAAGGAAAACCTAAACAAAAGCTTGGGTATCGTGAGAAATGCTGGCATAGACAATCTAAATGCTCCTGAGAAGGCCCCTTTGGTCATTGAAGTAATGCGCGAGAGGTATAAGTTACACCTTCAGCGTAATGCACAGCAGGACGTGACTCAAAACGGCAGTCAAGATACTACTCATAGTAACAAACAATCAGATACGACTCAAATTTCTGATCAGTCTGATACGGGTTTTAATTTTTGAATAAATTTAAGTAGCCAGATAAAGCTTGAATCAAAACTTTTAATAAAGTATCTTGCTTCTAAGGCCGACACTTTTTAAGATATTTAGGTAGAAATTATTTATCGACTCGAAGATCTTTTCAAATTTCTTTGAATTAAGAAGCAGATAGCAAGCAATTATAGCGACTCCGGACCCTAGCAGCGCGCCGGCCAAGACGTCAGTTGGATAATGTGCGCCAACATATATTCTCGAATAACAAACTAGAAGCGCTTCTGCTAAAAGCGGCAGTGAATATCGTTTCTTCAGCATCATCAAGGCTACGGTGGCGCCAGCTATTACAATAAGTGCATGTCCGGACGGGAATGAGGAGTCGGTGTCTTGCGGTCCGATAACTATCGCACCATGTACAGCTGCGTAAGGTCTAACTCTATAGTAACCCATCTTTAAGCTTTCTCCGATTATGATTATTGCTATAAAAACGATAACCATTAAGAGCGCAGCCTTTCTGCCGTTCTTTTTACCGAAAACCCAGAG